>JAAYMA010000073.1 GCA_012521615.1 Clostridiaceae bacterium
GAGGCACCACCTTAATAACATCATAACTTTTTGAATAACTAAATTCCAGCACAAACTTTTATCTGATTTGCAAAAGTAATTTCCACACCAACCTTCTGAGGGGTGGAATTTACTTTTTCGAATGAGGTTATTTTGTATTATAGGCATATATGCAGAATTTCGTCCTCAAGCCTTGACATATTTATAGATAAAAGCATATAATCATATGATGTAAAGTTATAAATACCTGAAAAATGTGATGACCGGACGAGTAGGATTTATCGATGCCTTTAAGAGAACGGGGGATGGTGGGAACCCGCAGGATAGATAAATCTGAAGATCAGCCGTGAACAGCAGCCTGAACAGGGCATATATTTGCCGTCAGTAGGGTGAGCCGATCAAGGATCGTTACTCCTTTCAAGTGACAGCATTTACAAAGAGTATTTATTAAGAATGTAATTGCTGTAATTTGGGTGGTACCGCGAAAACAGCCTTTCGTCCCATTAACATGGACGGAAGGCTTTTCTGATATTGACAGTATAGAAGAGAGGAATGAGAACCATGTCAGTGGATTATGGAAAAACTCTTAATTTACCAAAAACCGATTTCCCCATGAGAGGCGGGCTTCCTCAAAAAGAACCCGGTATGCTGAAAGAGTGGGAAGAGAAGGATCTTTATAGAAAACGTCTGGAAAGAAACAGAAATTCGGGCAAAAAGTTTGTTTTGCATGATGGACCTCCTTATGCAAATGGGGGCATACATCTTGGAACGGCTCTTAATAAAGTTTTGAAAGATATAATTATCAGATATTATGATATGAAGGGTTATTTCACCCCCTATATTCCCGGATGGGATACCCACGGACTTCCAACCGAGACAAGAGCTATTAAAGAACTGGGATTAAACCGTCATGAGGTTGGACCGGTTGTATTCCGCGAGGCATGTGAAAAAATCGCACTAAAATATCTGGATATCCAGCGTGAATCTTTTAAAAGACTTGGTGTTGCAGGTGATTGGGATAACCCTTATATAACCTTGCTGCCCGAATATGAAGCAAAGCAGATCGAAGTTTTTGGAAAGATGGCCGAACTTGGATGCATTTACAAGGGAATGCGTCCGGTTATCTGGTGTTCTACTTGTGAAACTGCTCTTGCAGAAGCCGAAATTGAATACCAGCAGGATCCCGGTCATTCTATTTATGTAAAATTCCCTGTTAGGGATGACAAGGGTAAACTAAGAGGAATAGTTGATAATCTTGACAATTTATACGTGGTCATATGGACTACCACAACCTGGACCTTGCCGGGTAACCTTGCTATATCTTTGAACCCTGATTTTGTTTATGTGGTAGTAGAAGCAAATAATGAGCGTTATATTATGGCAAGGGACCTTGTGGAAAATGTAATGAAAGTCGCAGGCATAACAGATTACAAGATCCTCGGTGAAATAATGGGCAGCGACCTGGAATATACAGTGTGCAAACATCCCTTTTTTGACAGGGATTCCCTGGTTATAGTTGGAGATCATGTAACACTTGATGCCGGTACCGGTTGCGTTCATACTGCACCCGGTCATGGTGCTGAAGACTTTGAAGTCTGCAGAAATTATCCTGGAATAGAAGTCATTACCCCTGTTGATAAAAGAGGTCATATGACCGAAGAAGCAGGTAAGTTTGCCGGACTTTATTATAAAAAAGCCAACAAGGCAATATTAGAAGAATTAAAAGAAACAGGAATGCTTCTGGCAGAGGAAGATATTACCCACCAGTATGCACATTGCTGGCGTTGTAAAGACCCTATAATTTATCGTGCTACAGAACAGTGGTTTATCTCTATAGACAAATTCAGAAAAGAAGCGCTTGATGCTATTAAAGAAGTTCGCTGGATTCCTGCCTGGGGTGAAGAGAGAATTTCAAGCATGGTAGAAGGAAGGAACGATTGGTGTATTTCACGTCAACGCCTCTGGGGTGTGCCCATTCCGATTTTCTACTGCAGTGATTGTGGCAAGGAGATTATTAATAAAGATACAATAGAAGCTGTTAAAAATTTATTTGCAAAAGAAGGTTCAAATGCATGGTACAAATATGAAGCCTCTGAAATACTTCCTGAGGGCTTTAAGTGCGAATGTGGCTGTACTGAATTTACAAAAGAAACAGATATAATGGATGTCTGGTTTGATTCAGGTTCAAGCCATATAGCCGTTGCCGAACAGCACCCTGATCTGGGATGGCCGGTAGATATGTATCTTGAAGGAAGTGATCAGCACAGAGGCTGGTTCCAGTCATCTCTACTGACAGCAACTGCAGTTAAAGGCAAGGCTCCTTATCGTCAGGTTCTGACCCACGGATATGTGGTTGACGGACAGGGACGAAAAATGAGTAAATCACTGGGCAATGGAATAGATCCCATGGATGTCTGCAAACAGTATGGTGCCGATATACTCCGTTTGTGGGTAGCATCCAGTGACTACAAGGTCGATATACGTATTTCAAATGATATATTAAAACAGCTTTCAGAAAGCTACAGAAAAATCCGTAACACTGCAAGATTTATATTAGGAAATATACATGATTTTGATCCTGACACTGACAGCGTACCTTATAATGAATTGGATGAAATTGATAAGTGGGCGCTGCTGAGGCTCAATCAGCTGGTTGACAAAGTGGAAAAGGCATTTTTAGAGTATGAATTCCATACTGTGGTACATGCCATCCACAACTTCTGCGTTGTTGACATGAGCAGTTTCTATCTGGATGTTTCAAAAGACAGAATGTATGCGTCACGACCGGACAGTAGAGAACGCCGTGCCGGACAAACTGCCATGTATATAATTTTAGATACATTGACAAGGCTGTTGGCTCCTGTTTTGGTCTTTACAGCAGAGGAAATATGGAAGTATCTTCCACACAGAAAAGAAGACAATCCTGAAAGCGTAATGCTTAATGACTGGCCGAAAGTAAATCCTGCATATGAAAACAAGGAACTGGAAGTAAAGTGGGATAAACTGTTGGAAGTGCGGGATGCAGTTCTCAAGGCACTGGAAGAGGCAAGAAATCAGAAACTCATTGGTCAGTCACTTCAGGCAAATGTGATATTGAAAGCCAAAGGTGAGCTGTTGGAGTTCTTAAAAGAGAATGAAGATTTACTCCCCTTGGTGTTTATTACCTCACAGGTAGAGATTAAAGAGGGGGATGCTGAGCTTGAGGTTGAAGTTGCTCTTGCAGAAGGTGAAAAATGCGAGAGATGCTGGATTTATTCTGATACAGTAGGAAAAGATGATGAACATCCAACTCTTTGCGCCCGCTGTAATGAAGTTTGCAACGGATAAAAGAAACAACTTTAAGTTGGAGTTAAGTTGGGGTATAGATAAACAAATCTTGCCCCAGCTTTTTTATTTGTATTATTGCATAGCGGCGATTTTAGAAACAAGAACATCTATATGCCGGATCAGGTCCAGTCGCCTGCGCCTATATTATGTACAGATATTTACAGCAGTTGGGATTTATATATTCTGTTCGGCGAGATAGAAGCAGTTTACACAATTAATTCTGAGGTTGCGGCAAGGGCAAGGGAACAGGGCTTTGTTGTTACGGAAGGGGGAAATACCTGGTCAAATCCAGACTGGGGATTATACGACCAGCCGCTACCTCTGCCTTTGAAGAAAGAAGGCGGAGCTCCTGGTATATTTGACTTGGCAGACCAGTACGGAGTTAAGGTTTTAGCTTCAATTGGCGGATGGAGCATGTGTAAGCATTTTCCGGAGGTTGCTGCCGATCCGGTCAAGAGAGCAAGATTTGTAAGTGATTGTGTTAAACTGATTAACATGGGCTTTGACGGGATCGACCTCGATTGGGAATATCCGGGTCCGTTCAGCGGAATGAATTTTACAGGCACACAGGCAGACTATGAAAATTTCTATACCCTCGTCAGTGAAATCAGGCAGGCAATCGGACAGGATAAACTTATAACTTCATGTTTCTCCGCAGATCCCGTAAAAATTTCAGGATTCAACTGGTCAGCTCTGAATTCGGTCCTTGACTATTATAATTTCATGACATACGATTTTAACGGCGGGTGGTCAAACAAAGCCGGGCACAATTCGCCTTTATATTCTTATTCTGATGCAGAAGAGCCTACATTCAACTGGGATACATTATATACTTACCTTCTTACAACCGATATAGATCTGGGCAAGGTCAACATGGGCATACCTTTCTATGGCAGAGGCGTCATCACTGACGGACCGGCTGCTTTGAATGCCCCCACTGTGAAGCGTTCCGAAACAGTTCAGCCTGATGGCCCGATTCAGACATGTGCTGATTTCACAAACTGGCCAAGAGATGTATTTGACGGTACTCCAATGTATTACTATATAAGACAGACAGCATTGGCTCCTAACAGCGGTTGGACGAGACACTGGGACGATGAGGCCAAGGTTCCTTATCTCACAAAGGATAACTTCTTCCTAAGTTATGACGATGAAGAATCAATCGGGTACAAGGCACAATATATAAAGGACAGAAATCTGGCCGGAGCAATTATCTGGACAGTTTACGGAGATTTGGAATTGGGCGGTTCAGTAACAAATTACGGGTCAAAATTGAAAAAATGGTCTGATGTTAATTCACCATTGGTCAATAAAATAAATGAAGTTTTTGCCGAAGGGTATGTGCCTGTTCCGACCGTAGCAACTCCCACTTTCAATTTACCCGGCGGAACATATACATCTGAGCAGACAGTTTCGATAAGCTGCGCAACAGAAGGTGCGACTATCAGATATACAACCGACGGCAGTGAGCCTAAGGAATCCTCGCCTGTATATACCGCACCTATTAATATTACATCAACCACTACCCTGAAGGCGAAAGCGTTCAAGGCGGGAATGAACCCTTCTGCAACTGCTGTTGCAGTATACACTATCAACATTGATGACGGCGGAAGCAACGGAGGCGATAATGGGGGAACCGATCCTTCTGTGGCTCCCTGGGAACCATACAAGAACTATGTGCAGGGAGATATTGTTTCATACAGTGGCAGGAATTATGAATGTATCCAGCCTCATATGTCCCTGCCCGGATGGGAACCTCCAAATGTTCCTGCCCTTTGGCGGGAATACGTCCGATAGGAATATGAAGCCTGCCTAAGTGAAATAGTTTTGTGGCATGCATCATAAGAGCTGAAAATTAAAGGTTCTACGTCAATTGGCAGATAATCATTAAGATTGTCTGCCAGTTTCATTTTAATATTGCCCCCTTCATATTTTGTTTTTCATTTTTTCAACCTATAACATTATACATAGTATATCGAGTCATTCTTACTTCCAGGCAGCCTTGGATTATATATCTTTTTCATTATTGTGCAATATTCCGACAGTGATTTTATTGATTATATACATAATTATTAAAAAAAATAACTAAACCTATAACACACTATTACCGGTATGATAATGTTTGTCGAGCTAAATATGATAAGAAGCTGATAAAAGAGATTGAAGTGATGCCGCTACGTTAAATAAAAGCAGGAGTTGAGCAGATAATTACCCAACTCCTGCACACTTATATCTAAACCATATCCTGAATTAGCTTCTAAACATGAATTTTTCTTTACTGAACATCCAGGCTGCAAGTAACAGTGCGAGAATAACATATACAATTGAAGAGATTGTTGCCATGACTAATTCGGCATAATTTACCACGCCACCAAGAATAAGTTTGAAAGCTGATATTGTATTCATAATTGGAAGAACAAACATGTGAGGCTGAATGTCATTGGGCATAATCATCATGGTCGAATAAGCGGGTATCATGACAGCAAAGATGAGTAAAGAAAGGTATGTTTGCCCTTCCTTGAAGGATCTGGCGTATGTACTTATTGCAAGCTGTATTCCTGAAAAAGTCATTCCCATAAGCAGAGTTATGAGAAGTGAGAGTACAAATGCCAATGGCTCTACTGAAAAACCCCCAATTTCGCCCTGCCCTAAGGATAAAGCTGCAGGGTTTATGACATATGCTAAAACCATACCTGCCAGAGTTGAAATAACACTTGCAAAACTAAACAGGTTTATAGTCAGATATTTCCCTATGAGTATGGACATTCTGCTTGAACGTGTTGTAAGAAGGGGCTCAAGAGTCATTCTTTCCTTTTCACCGGCTACAAGATCGGTTGCAGCCGGAATTCCGCCTACAGCTACCAGGAGAGCTATCATCATGGGCAATATCATCATCAAAAACTGGTTGCCGTCTTTTGTACGGGCAATATTTTGCCTTTCGACATTAACCAGGGATAAAATATCAGGATTAATTCCAAGTGCATTGAGCTTTTCCACGGCCAATGCTGTATTTAACCTGTCTATAGTGGCCTGGAAAGTGCCGACAGCACCGCCGGATCTTGCAAGGGAGTTATCATAAATCAGCGTCAGATTAATTGGTTCTGAATTTTTAAGCTTTTCCTCAAAACCATTTTCAAGCTCTATAACCAGTTTAACTTCTTTATCGTTTATAGCCTGCCAGGGATCATCTACCGGGTCTGCAACAATAATGTTTTCGTCCAGCTCAGCAAGACTGTTTAAAAAGTTGCGGGCACTTTCTGTATCGCTGTTTTTAGTCAGGGCAACAGTAATATCTTCATACATCTCCTGAGTCATCTTCTGCGTACTGCCGCCTACAATCGTCATTAATATAGGAATAATGATTATAGGTGCCAATATACTGGAAAACAATGTTTTTTTATCCCTGACAATATCCTTTAATTCTTTATTGAATACTATCCAGATATGTTTAAGCTTCATGTTCTTCTCCCACCAATCTGACAAATAATTCTTCGAGACTTAAATTCTGATTTTGTTGTCTGAGCTCATCAATTGTTCCGATTGCAACAAGCTTTCCTTTATGTATAATAGCTATTCTGTCGCAGAGCTTTTCTATCTCGCTCATTGTATGGCTGGAAAACAAAACAGTCTTGCCCTGTCTTTTCTGTTCAAGAATAAAATTCTGTACTTCTCTTATGGCACTCACATCCAGACCTGTTGTAGGTTCGTCCAGAAGGAGTATGTCGGGATTATGAATTATTGCTCTGGCAAATGCTGCTTTTTGTCTCATACCTTTGGAGAGCTTTCCTGCCCTTTTATGAAGAAAATCATTCATGCCAAAGGTATCAGCCAGCATTTTTGTGCGTTCATTTATTTCATCGATGCTTATGTCATTTAGTTCCCCAAAATACCTGATGTTTTCAGCCACAGTCAGCCGGTCATAAAGACCGCTTTCGCCGCCAAAAAGAATTCCTACTTTTCCTCTGACTTTTTCGGGCTCTTTTACAATATCGTAACCTGAAAGAACTGCTGTACCGGATGTTGGAGAAAGCATGGTAGCAAGCATGCGTAGTGTTGTTGTTTTTCCTGCTCCATTTTCACCAATCAGACCAAAAATCTCACCTTTTCTGACCGTAAAAGAAAGCGAATGGACTGCATTTAAATTTCCAAATCTTTTAGAAAGATTAAACAGCTCAATCATGATATATCCTCCGTAATTGGTATGGGTTCAAAAATTAGGTATATTATACCAAAAAGCTTATTGACAGACAAGAAAAAATATCAGGTATTTTGTGCAAGAATTCTTGTACTAATGATATAATAAAGACTGTTCGATTAGCATTGAAGTATTTGGAATGAGAGGTGTTACATTTGAATGAGTGCCGCGACCTTTTGAAAAAGCTTGGCAGCATGAAAGCCGTTGCTGGCCGGGAAAACATGGCGGCTGAGAAGATTGCTGATCTTTTTCGAGAGTATTGTGATGAGGTTAAAATTGATAGATTCTTTAATGTGATTGGGTTAAAAAAAGGCCAGTCGAAAAACCCGGGAAATGTTCTGGTGACAGCCCACTATGATGAAATAGGTCTGATTGTCACCGGGATAGAAGACAGTGGTTTTTTAAGGTTTGCTGCAGTAGGGGGTGTGGATCCGAAAGCAATAGCTGCCATGGAGGTTACTGTCCATGGAAAAGAGGAGCTGTTTGGAGTTATAGGAACAAAGCCTCCCCACCTTATTCCGCCTGAAGATAAGTCAAAGGCTGTAAAAATGGAAGATATGCTCATAGATATAGGCTATGATGGAGAAAAAGCCCGTGAGCTCGTTTCAATAGGGGATATGGTTTCCTTTAAAAATCCTCCCCAGGAGCTTTTAAATAATCGGGTAGCAGGAAAGAGCATGGACAACAGAAGCGGGGTTGCAACCCTTATTGAGATATTGAAAGAGCTTAAAAAACTTAAGCATGATGATAATGTCTACGTAGTTGCCACAGTACAGGAAGAACTGGGACTGATCGGTGCGTTTTGTGCCACTTATAATATAAAAGCAGACCTGGGCATTGTAATAGACGTGTGCCACGGTGATATGCCAGATGCACCAAGCGATGAAACTTTTCCTTTGGGCAAGGGTGTGGCTGTTGCCGTTGGTCCCATTTTGAGCAGAAAGGATACAAAAGCCATTATAAAGCTGGCTAAGAGCGAAAATATACCTTATCAGATAGATCCCGAAACAGCCGATACAGGAACTGAGGCTGCTGTACACTCTGTTGCACGGGAAGGCATACCGGTAGTACTTTTATCTATACCGTCAAAATATATGCATACCACAGTAGAAATGGTACAAATAGATGACATTATTTCGGCAGGCAGACTTGCGGCACGCTATATTGCAGGAAGGGTGAAAGAATAGTGAGTGCGTTGGATAATTTGAAAAAATTAACGGCTCTGGACGGTGTTTCAGGGGATGAAAAGCCTGTAAGGGATTATATATTGTCCCAGGTAAAAGATTATGTGGATGATTATTGGATAGACAACCTGGGCAATCTTATAACATACAAAAAAGGATCGGGAAATGGTCCCAGGGTTATGCTGGACGCTCACATGGATGAAGTGGGCATGATGGTTACTCAGATTAATTCAGATGGGTTACTCAAGTTCCAGATAGTAGGCGGGATCGAGGACAGGGTTCTGGTTGGAAAACGTGTCCGCATCGGTGAGAATAAGATTCCCGGTGTGATAGGATTAAAGCCAATCCACCTTCAGGACAGTACAGAAAGAACCGGTGCTGTTAATAAAAAGAAACTTACTATAGATATTGGTGCAAAGGATAAGGAACAGGCTGAAGCAAAGGTAGAGGTCGGTGATACAGTAGCTTTTGCATATGATCCGGTGGACTTTGGCGACAATAAACTCATGGCCAAGGCTTTGGATGACAGGGTTGGATGTGCGGCTCTGATAGAAATTTTAAAAGACAATTATGATTGTGATATATACGGCTGTTTTACAGTTCAGGAAGAGATAGGGCTTAAAGGCGCCAAAACCGCCAGTTTTCAGGTTAATCCGGACATTGCCATTGTATTGGAAGGCACTACCTGCTATGACCTGCCTGGCGCAGAGGAGCAAAGTATGAGCACCAGGTGTGGACAGGGTCCGGCTCTTACCATTATGGACCGGTCGGTGATAGTAGACAGCGAACTTTTGAAGCTGATTGAGGATGTAGCCAAAATAAAGGCCATTCCCTATCAGTACAAACAGACAGTATCAGGAGGTACCAATGCCGGTCGGATACAGGTAAATGGTACCGGAGTAAAAGTGGCGGTCATTGCAGTTCCTTGCAGGTACATCCATACTCCTGTTTCAGTTATGGATAAATCTGATTTTGAAAATATGCTGAAACTTGCAAAAGAAGTGTTAAAAGTTATTCCTCAGGTAGACTCCAGCGGGCGGTTTAAAAACCATGGAGAACCACATATTAATCTGTACAGGGAAGAAGGAGGAAAAAAGTATGTTTGAGAATATAAAAATATTGACCCAGACCTTCGGTCCTTCGGGCCGGGAAGGAAAAATATCAGATACCATCAGAGGTCTTATGGAAGGCCATGTCGATGAGATATTGAGCGATGCCATGGGCAATCTTATCTGTGTCAAGAAGGGCAGCGGCAAAAAAATAATGCTGGCTGCACATATGGATGAAATTGGAGTAATTGTAACCTATATTGATGAAAAAGGATTTTTAAGATTTGGAAATATTGGCGGACTACCCCCGTTTATTATACTCGGTCAGCGTGTTAGGTTCGAAAGTGGTGTTACAGGGGTCATCTGGTACGAAGAGGATATTGACAATATCAAAAATGTCAACTTAGGGAAAATGTATATTGATATAGGCGCAGTTTCAAGAGAGGAAGCAGAGAAACTTGTCAGAGTGGGGGACATGGCTGTATTTACAGCAGATACAATCAAACAAGATGGAAAAATTATTTCAAAAGCTCTGGACGATCGTATAGGCTGTGCAATTCTGATTGAGCTGGCAAAGCAAAACCCTGATACCGACAATGAGATATATTATGTGTTCACTACTCAGGAAGAAGTGGGACTGCGCGGAGCCAGGACTGCAGCTTTTGGTATCCTGCCGGATATGGCTCTGGCAGTGGATGTGTGCGACACTGGAGATACACCCAGGTGTAAGCCCATGGCTGTAAAATTAGGTGAGGGGCCAGCTATAAAGATAAAGGACAGAAGTGTTATTGCCCATCCCCATATCAAGGACAGACTGATTGAACTTGCTGAAGGAAATGGTATTCCATATCAGCTTGAAATTATGAAGGATGGAGGAACTGATGCCGGGAGTATACATATCACGGCAGGTGGTATTCCATCAGGTGGTGTGTCGATTCCTACAAGATATATTCATGGTACTGCAGAAATGGTTGATATGAACGATGTTGAGAATTCCGTAAAATTATTAAAGAAGTTTGTAGAATCAAAGTTCTGATATTCTTAATTCCAAAATTGTTTTCAAAAGCCCGGAGATTGAATTTCGGGCTTTTTTGCTGGGTAATTTCTTACATTTTGTTCAATAATAATTATTTACAAATATCAAATAATAAAAAATGAAAGGAGGTAAGAATCACAAATGACTTTTTTTGACAAACTGTTGAATACGGGAGTTTCCAGAAAAAAAAACAGGGAAAAGAAAAATCCTGATTCGCATAAACAAGAATTTAAGGAAGAGTTTTCAGAAGCTTTAGCAACGAATGTATCTCCATTGGACATACAAACCTATACAAAAGCAGGGGTTTCTTTTGAGAAATTATCCGAGACCAGGGCAAAGATAAAATACTCAGGACAGCTTGCACAAAATGGTGCACAAAATATAAGGGCAGTATATGGATATGGTAGTAATCAGCAGTGGGAAAACATATCTGAAGCTGAATTAATAAAAGAAGGCGCAGGGACATTTTCTGCCTTATTACCTCTCGAGGAGGGGAAAAACCTGAATATGATCTTTAAGGACAATTTTGATAACCTGGATAATAATTCGGGAATGAACTATACTTTTGTTAATTAATTTATGCCGAAATGATGTAGTAATGAATTATGGGGGCAATAAGCCCCCATAATTTATAACTTACTTCCATCATTAACCCATTCACGTGCTTTCTCCACCGCATCATCTGAGGCGATAGGTATATTGGTTTCAGGTTCGGTTTCGTAGTTTTCTATAGCTGCATAAGTTATATATCCATTGGTACCAATCAGATTATTTGATCTTATTTTGTAATTCATATTAGTTTTCTTTTTGTCTTTCACAGAGATCACCTCCATGAATAGTTTTTCTTTGTAGTTACAGTCTATTCAAAAATGCTGCAAGTGTCATTAAATAGTTTAAATGCATAATATGAATAAGACTGATTAGATGTGGGGTGTAACTATGGGAGATTGTTGTAAACCGGATTATGGATGTGGTGGTGGCATTTTCGGAGGAGAAAGTAATATATGGTGGATAATCCTCATTGTGATTCTTATTATTTGCCTGTGCCCGGGAATTTTTGGTGGCGGGAAATGTGATTTCCATGATCCGTGCTGCTAAAGAGCAAAATTTGCATAATAAGGGGAGGGATGAAAATCCCTCCCCATTTTTGTCAGCACCGGATATTAATTTTTGTTTTCAGTTATCAATAAAATTTTACACAAACAGGAGTTGATATAGGATAATCAGATAATTTTGTGAGTTTTCCTGATTTTTGATCTATTCTGAACACAACGATATTATCTGTGTCTTGATTGCAGATTAATGCATAATTTCCTGTAGGGTCAATTGCAAAGTTTCTCGGAGTTCTGCCACCACTTGGCTCAATGTCTACATATTCAAGGAATCCGGCCTTTTCATCAATTGAATAGATAACAATGCTGTCGTGGCCACGGTTTGATCCATACAAGAATTTTCCGTCAGGTGTGATGTGAATATCAGCACAGGTGTTTTCTCCTTCAAAAGGAACAGTAACTGTAGGTACTTCTTGAATCTTAGTCAGTGAACCATTTTCAGGATTGTATGAAAGGACAGATATTGTGCAGGATAGTTCATTAATTACGTAACAGAAATTCTCCCTGAATTCACAATGACGTGGTCCGTCGCCAGGATTGGCTTTGTACCATGGAATTTCGTTGGGAATAAGCTTCCCGTTTATAAAATCTGTCTTATATATCATGATTTTGTCAGTTCCCAAATCAGGGACAAAGGCTCGTTTGTTGTCTTTGTCGAAGGAAAGGGAGTGGGCGTGGGGAGAAGACTGGCGAACAGTATCTATACTTGAACCTGTATGCTGAATAAAATCCGAAGCTTCTCCCAATGAACCATCTTTTTCAATAGGAAAAACACAAACACTGCCACTCATAAAATTGGAAACAAAAACATGTGTATTTGCATCGTTAACTGTCACATGACAAGGGTCTGTTCCCCCGGTAGCTCTGGTATTGAGGTAAGTGAGATCAAAAGTTTCTGGATCAATTTTATATGAGCTGACACTTCCGGATTCTTTACCTTCATATTCTTTTAATTCATTAACTGCATACAAAAAGTTTCCGGTTTTATCAATAGCGAGATAGGAAGGATTTACTGCTTCTTTTACCTCACCGCCATTTACTAATTCTCCTGTATCCAAATTAAACTTAAGACGATAAATACCCTTTCCTTTTCCATTCAGGATTTGACCTGTACCAAACTTTATAGGTTGCGTGTATGTTCCGACATATATTAATAGGTCTTTGTGCATATTGTATCCTCCATAGATGTAATAGTATTCAGGAATTATGCCTTTTACATTACAAGCACTGTTCTTCCAAGTGATTTTCCTTCTTTAAGCTCTTCCAAAGCCAGGTTAATATCTTCTAAAGCATATGTTTTATAGATGTAAGGGTCTATAATTCCTTTTTCTACAAGACGGATAGTTTCTACTAAATCCCGACGGTTGCTGCCTCTTATACCGATAATTTCTTTTTCTTTCATTGCAGTGCTTTGAAGTTCTGCCTGAAATGTGTCTTCTGAATAACCGACAATAATTACTTTGCCTCCGGGACGGCAGATATCAAGTCCTGTCTGGATGGAAGAACTGATACCAATGTTGTCAAAAACAGCATCACACATCTCACCAGAGGTTGCATCCTTAATGTATTCATACAAATCTTGCTTTGAAGTATTTATGATGTGATCAGCACCAAATTTTTTAGCAGTCTCTAATTTTTCATCGTTCCGGCTGGTACAGAAGACTTCAGCTCCGAAGTGTTTAGCAATTTGGATGCCCTGAAAACCAAGACCGCCTACTCCTAAGATACAGATTCTATCTGTTGCTCTTACCTGAGCTTGGTTTTTAATTGCATGATACATGCATGCAACTGCATCAGGGATTATTGCAGCTTTTTCAAACGGGACCTTATCATTAAATTTTAACAGGTTTGTAGCTGGAGCAATCATATATTCCTGGTGTCCGCCGTCACGTTCAAAACCTAAACGCGTAAGATTCACGCACAGATTTCCTCTTCCTGTTGTACAGAAACGGCATGTATTGCAAAGAATATCAATTGCTACTATGACCCGGTCTCCAATTTCAAAGCCTTCGACATCCTCTCCTATAGCCCAGACTTCACCGGCAGTTTCATGCCCGGGCACATAGGGGAGTTTAATTGTGGGCAAACGACCGTCCTGTATATGTAGGTCGGTACCACAAAGTCCACTGGCTCTTACTTTAATCAGTACCTCGCCGCGCTTTGGGACTGGTATAGGAATTTCTTTTATAACAAGCTCTTTTTTGAACTCTTCCAATACGGCAGCTTTCATTGTTTTCTTTTCCATAGATTGCACCGCCTTCTCTTAGTTATTATCAGAAGATTTTCTGCAGAAGTTTTGTTATTTATAGCCGTAAAGTACACTTATTTCTTCTTAATGTATTTTTTTGTGTCTATTACAACGGCAATGAGGATTATAAGCCCTTTAATGAAATAGACCAAATATGGGTTTACCTGAATATAAACTAATCCATAGCTTATTACCTGGAAGAGCAGGACACCTGTAATAATACCTTTTATAGTACCAATACCGCCGCGCATGGAAACTCCACCGACAACGCAGGAAGCAATTGCATCCAGTTCATAACCTTGTCCAAGGGCATTGGTGGCACTTCCGGTACGTGCTACTTCAAGTGCACCGCCAAAACCATAAAGGAGACCTGCAAGTACATAAATTGCCAGCATGTTTACTACAATATTTACTCCAGAAACAGTGGCTGCCTCTATATTGCCGCCTATGGCAAACATATTTTTTCCAAGTTTGGTCTTGTTCCAGATAAACCAGACTAATGCAACAATTATTACTGCGTAAAGTATTATGAATTGAAATCTGAAACCGAAAATTGTAATGCCGTTTTGGGCAAATCCTGTGAATCTTGCATCCAATACACCAATGGGTGCAGAGTCGCTAACTGCATCAAAGTAAACAGACATTAATCCATAAACCACAAGCTGCATTCCAAGGGAAGCAATAAATGGTGCAACTTTCAGCTTGGCTACCAGGTATCCGTGGATTAATGAAAAAAGTGCACAAATCAACATTGCTAAAATTATGGGTAACCATATAGGAAGCTGTGGGAGATTAGGGAAGACTCTGGCGATATAATCAGGTGCCTGTAAGAGTGAAGCAGTTATCAGACCTGACAGACCTATAAGTCGTCCTGCAGAGAGGTCTGTACCTCCCAATACGATAGGACCTGCAATAGCACAGGCAAAGATCATCCTTGTTGCCGACTGGCTGAGAATGAAGCCGGCATTCTTTAGACTTAAAAACGAAGGATCAATAATTATAATTGTTACGAATAATAGTAGTAAAACTATGTAAATAGCGTTATTGGTTAATATGTCTTTTATGCTTTTGGATTTCATAGGCTAATTCATCCTTCCTTAAAGGTATTTTGAAGCAAGCCTGAGCAATTCTTCCTGAGTAGTAGTTTTTGCATCAACAATACCTGCTACGCGTCCGTTGCTCATTACCATAATTCGATCTGATATTCCGAGTAACTCCGGCATCTCAGAAGAGATAAATATAATTGCATTACCTTTTTCCGCACATTCTATAATAAGTTCATATATGTCATATTTCGCCCCTACGTCGATACCTCTGGTAGGCTCATCAAGTAACATGATTGTAGGTTCGGTCAAAAGCCAGCGTCCCATGATAACCTTTTGCTGATTCCCACCGGACAAATTTTGTATTTTAGTTTTACTGCCCGGGGTTTTTACACTGAGTGTATCAATAACCCATTTGGTGTCCTCAGCAATTTTTTTCTCATTGAGTATGCCGAATTTATTGGTATAATTATCAATATTGGCAATAATACTGTTGAATGTGATGTCTAAAGTAGGGAAGATGCCGGTTTCGCGGCGCTCTTCGGTCAGGAGAGCAAATCCGTTGGATATTGCTTCGCGGGGATTGTTGTTTTCAATTTGTTTTCCTTTTAGCTTGATAACCCCGCCTTTACGTTTCCGAAGCCCAAAGAGAGTCTCAATAGTTTCGGTTCTGCGTGATCCCATTAGACCTGCCACACCCAATATTTCACCTTTTCTTAATTCAAAAGATGCATCGACCACAGTCGGCATATACTCTCCGGCCAGATTTTCAACACGAAGAATAATTTCGTCTGAAGGTTTTGATTTTCTTGAGGGAAAACGATTGGTAAGTTCACGTCCAACAATGAGTGTGATTAGTTTATCAATATCAAGATCCTTGCTACTGCCTGTATAGACCCATTTGCCATCTCGCAGTACCGTTACTTCATCAGATATTTCGAGAATCTCTTCAAGTTTGTGTGAAATATAAATTATACCGCATCCGTCATTACGGAGCCTGTCGATGATCCGGAACAGATGTTTTACCTCAACTTCAGTCAGTGAAGAAGTTGGTTCGTCAAATACAATGATTTTCGCATTTGATGATACGGCTTTGGCTATTTCAACCATTTGCCTCTGGGATACTGAAAGTGAACCGACTAAAGCGTTGGGGTCAATGTCTATTGATAAATCATCAAATATTTTTTTTGTGTCATTATACATTTTTTTTCTGTCTACCACGATCCCTTTCATAGGGAAACGTCCTAGCCAGATGTTTTCCATTACACTTCTTTCCTGTACCTGATTAAGCTCCTGATGTACCATGGAAACACCGTTGTCCAGTGCCTGCCTTGGATTTCGGAAGTGGATCTTTTCGTTATTGAAAATGATTTCACCTTCATCATGCTGATAAATACCGAATAAGCATTTCATCAACGTCGACTTTCCGGCACCATTTTCACCCATCAGGGCATGAACTGTATGAGGTCTCACTTTTAAATGGACATTATCCAGGGCTTTAACACCAGGAAAACTTTTGCTTATTCCATTCATTTCTAATAAATAGGAATCAGGGTTTTGTACCTTAAGTTGTGTCATCATATATCACCCTATTCAATTAACGCATAGGCTGCTTTGAACAACCTATGCGCTATTATAATTGCTGGAAATTTTAGTTAGTTCATTAATTTAAAGCTTTCTCGTACATTTCCTCTGCAATGTGGACATTATATACGCTTATCGGAATATATGGCACTCTTATAGCTTTCATTTCGTCAGGTTTAATATCAATGCCTTTGTAAACGTCTTCACCTGTTGCAACGTTATAAGCCATGGTGAAGATACACAGACCTTCTGTATAAGCATCGGACAATACGGAGCCGATTATGGTACCATCTTTTATAGCGGGAAGTATTTCAGGAAGTGCATTTATACCTATAGCACCCATTACTTTTGAAGAATCACCGCTGAAATATCCTTCGGCTCTGGCAGCTTCTATTGCACCCAGGAGCATGGCGTCATTGTTGGCGAGTATCATTTCGATTTGATCGCCGAATTTGCCCATCCAGACGTCAGTAATGTCTTTTGCAGTTTGGGTTTTGAAATCGCCTGGCTGGACATCAAGAAGTTCAGCCTCGAATCCTTCAACTGCGGCAAATGTATCCTGGACAGCCTGAGTTCTTGCTTCAGCATCAGGATGTCCTAAAGTACCTTTAAGAATAACATACTGAAGAACACCGTCACCGTTTTTGTCAAAAGAAGGGTCGTTACTAAATGCTTCTATGGCCATTTCCGCCTGCATTCTTCCGGAATCTTCAGGGGTTGTTCCAACATACCAGCATTTATCATAGCTGTGCATGTCTTCAGCAGATGGGCATCTGTTGAAGAAAATGATGGGCACATCAGCAGCTTTTGCTTTTGCAATAATAGTTGATGCAGCCTTAGGATCAACAGCATTTACACACAGAACGTCCACACCTTTACTTAAAAGGATATCAATCTGTTCAACCTGTTTTGCCTGATCGTTCTGAGCGTCTACCATCTGAATTTCCGCTTTGTCACCTGCAACCGCCATTAGAGAGTTGCGGATATAGGTAACATAGTTGTTTGAGTAGTCGAAGATTGCTACTCCTATTACAGGTTTTTTGTTGTTCTTGGACTCTTCAGAAGATTGTTCTGAAGGTGCATTGGATGCTGATGGAGTTTCTGAGGAAGCAGGGGCATTGTTATTGCCGCATGCTGTAAGAGAAATCAGCATAACCAAGATTAAGAGAATTGATAAGATCCTTTTCATGTTTTTCTCCTTTCGTTCCTCCTGTTATTTTCTTTAAAGCCATGAAAACTTTAAATACAACATTAAATACTCCGGACTTTGAATTATGAACTATTCTTTTCCGTTAGGGAAAATGACGACTTTTACAGCATTGCCTTTTCTGTTTACAAAGGTGTCAAGTGCTTCTGCAAAATCATCAAGTTCAAATTCATGTGTAATAAGAGGTTTTACATTGAGCTGACCTGTTGACATTAAATTAAGAACTTTTTGACTTACGTTCGGATTTGCCCTTGAACCGAATATAGCTACTTCATTATGTGTTATATATTTGAACGGAAGTTCTTCCATAACATCGTCAGTAGCAACTCCAAGAAGAGAAACCTGGCCGCCTTTTCTAACCATTCTTACCGCCTGGTTAAATGTACCTTTGGCACCGGAGCACTCAAAGGCCTGGTCCACACCAAGATTATCAGTAATTCTTCTGACTGCCTCAACAGGATCTTCCTTTGTAAAGTCCACACAGTAATCTGCACCAAATTTTTTTGCAGCTTCCAGTCTTGCTCCACGTCCAACAACAATAACCTTGGCGGCTCCCATTGATTTGGCGAGCAACATGGCGCACAAGCCTATCGGACCGGGTCCAATGACAGCCACAGTACCTCCCGGAGTTATGCCGGATAACTCAAGTCCGTGCAATGCAACACCAGCAGTATCATTCATTGCCGCTTCCGCAAATGTTACATTTTCAGGCATGCGGGAAATGCTCTTGATAGAATATTTCTGATATTGACAATATGCACCGTCGGTAATGAAACCATAATGCTCATGCCCTGTAGATTTGTCCCCATAATTCAGGCATATGGTATACCTGCCATTTTTACAGTTATCACAGTATCCGCAGCCTTTATGAGCTTCGCCGGCTACACGGTCTCCTACTTTAAAATCATGCACATCTTCACCAACGGCCACAATTTCGCCTGACCATTCGTGTCCGGCAATAAAGGGATAGGATGGAGGCCACGAACCTGCCAGATCGCCCCTGATTATTTCAGGATCACTGCCACAAATTGCTACTGCACGGATTTTACAGAGAACCTCATGTTTACCCGGTTTAGGTACTTCCACTTCTCTTATTTCGAACTTGCCAGGTTCGGTTAAAACACATGCTTTTGCAAACTTAGGTATGTCATATTTTTTCATCGGAAACCCCCCTAATACACTTTTGTTATATTTTTTTCAAAGCATGAACTATGAACTCATTACGTTTTTTAATGAGACTGTTCATGTCTTTTTTTGACCAATCATAAAATCCTTTTCCTGATCTGTAACCTCGATGCCCTTCTTTGAGTAATTTTTCAAAGAGTAGTGAAGCATCTGTCCGGTTAGATATCTCAGGCAAAACTGTGTTTTGAACAGAACAACATAAATCAACACCGGCTGCATCCACATGCTCCAGAGGACCCCAGACCGGAAAACGAAGAGCCATTCCCATCTTAATTGCTGTGTCAACATCTTCAGGTGAGGCAAGACCTATTTCTACAATATTAACTGCTTCTCTTATCACAGCCTGCAATATGCGGTTGGCAAGTTGACCGGGAAGATCCTTTTTTACTATGACCGGAGCTTTTCCCCAGGATATGAGCATTTTTTTAACTTTTTCAGCAACAGCAGGGGAAGAATTGTCCCCAATTACTATTTCAACTAACGGTATTAGTGTCGCCGGGAGCCAGAAGTGTGCGGTAAGAGTACGTTCCGGATGTTTGGTTTTTGAACTGATATCTGTTATTCTCAATCCTGAAGTGTTACTTAGAATTGGAACATCAAAGGAAGTATTTTTGAAGATATATGTGATTTTCTGCGATGATTCGCATTAGTTTTGATTAATTTGATATTACTGTAAGTAATTGCATATAAAAGTGATATGAATAGCTAATCATATTTTTACAGTAAGCGTTAATCTTTTAATGCAGTATACTTTTTTCTGATGAGTCTGAACAAAGCTGTAACAATCAGAATACCAAAAGCAATGGTAAAAGCTTTGAACAATGTATCAACTGCATGCCTGACAGCTTTTTGAACATTGTTTTCAACAAGGCTTTGTATAGTTTGATAGGCAGCTATTCCCGGCAAAAACGGAAATATGCCCGGAACACAAAAAACAGTAGCCGGGGCCTTAAGCTTTTTCGCCATAAGCTCACTGAAAATGGCTACAGTAACGGTTCCTATAAATATCTGCGATATACTTAATGAAGGTGCTGAAGTATTTAAAGCATAGGCGATGCAATATCCTACAGAACCGCCGAGCCCGGTCCACAAAAGCAACCGTTTTTCAATATTCATGGCAATGGCTGGAGCAATGCTTCCCAGGAAAGCCAGGATGAAATTTTTTATAAAATGAATAATCATGAGAAACCTCCCCAGAAGAATAAGCCGACAGCTGTTCCTGCAGCAATTACTGCAACAATTATAATGGCCTCACCAAGCTTCGCAAGTCCGCTTATGGTGTCGCCATGCAGAAGATCTCTGACACCATTTGTTAAAGCAACACCGGGGACTAAATTGGTCAGGACGCCCGTAATGATAACATAGGCATTTGTATCGGGAATCACCCTTGGAATAACCGGACCTAAAATACCAGTTACAAATCCATCGACGAAAAGGTCTATAAAAGGGAAGCTGTTATCTTTGGAAAAAACAAAGCGTAATAAGCCTAAAATAACTCCTATAAAAAGCGCTGACAATGCATCGGTTCTGCTTCCTCCAAAAATCAGGGCATAAGTAAAGGAGGTCAGGGCATAGCTTATAATCACAGTAAGACGGGAATAGGAACTGTCCTGTGCAATATTGTCCAGCTCTGATTTTATTTCTTCATAATCGGGCTTATGATATTCGATGCGCCGTGATAAATCATTAATACGGGCAATTTTTTTAAGATCCACTGTTCTGGATGAAACTCTTTTGCATATGGTGGTTACACCCTTTTCGCCCTCTGCACTAACAAATAATCCGGTAGGCAGAACAAATGGCTCGCATTTTAAGTTGTAGCTTAAACATATCCTCTTTATCGTATCTTCTACACGGTAGGTTTCTCCTCCGAAACTCAGAAGCATTAATCCGGCACGGACTGCTATATCAAGTATTTTTTCCTGTTCCATATCAACCCTGCTTTATTTGAATTTTCTAAATATCAGTTATTTGTGATTGGACTTGCCACAGTAAAAAATTTTGGGAAAAGCCTTTACATATTTTGAGCTTGATTTCGACTCTATTTTCATAAATATATTATATTTATTAACAATATAAATATCCAGTCAATGCTTTAAAATCAGGCTATAAAGATGACAAAGCCGGTGTATGTATGTATAATGATATTGTTTTCAGTTTTTTATCGTTGCTTATTTTATGTAAGAAAGGGATGATAATATGAGCCTTGTAGAACTTGAACAATTAAGCATTGAGCTTAAAGGGCTTGCCAAGGATATTAAAGAACTGAGGGATTCACTTTGACCTCCCAGGTTTAGAAAAAGAACTGGAAGAGCTTGAACACAAGTCCAGTGAACCGGACTTCTGGAATGATACTGAAAACTCACAAAAAATCCTTCAGAGAATAAAAAATATCAGAACCAGGATAGAAAATTACAGTACACTTCTTTCGGATTGCGAAGATGCCATTACTCTTGCAGAATTAGGACTGGAAGAAAAGGAAGAATCTGTAGCTGAAGAATTGAAGGAAAGTTTTGAGGATATAAAGTCCAGATATGACAAGTTCCGTTTGGAAACACTGATGAAGGGTGAATTTGACGCAAATAATGCTATTATTACTCTCCATGCAGGTGCAGGTGGAACAGAGGCTATGGACTGGGTCCAGATGCTGTTCAGAATGTATTCGCGCTGGGCCGATAAAAATGGTTTTGAAGTCAGAGTGCTTGATCTTCTTGAAGGGGAAGAGGCAGGTATAAAAAGTGTAACAGCTGCTATCAACGGCGAATATGCATATGGCTATTTAAAGGCTGAAAAGGGAGTTCACAGACTTGTGAGAATATCTCCTTTCGATTCATCGGGCAGAAGGCATACATCATTTGCATCCATGGAAGTATTGCCTGAACTTGATGATACAGTTGAGGTTGAGATAAATCCGGATGACATAAAAATGGACGTATATCGTGCCTCAGGAGCAGGAGGACAGCACGTCAACAAAACTTCTTCAGCTGTCAGATTGACTCACATTCCAACAGGAATTATTGTTGCCTGCCAGAATGAACGTTCCCAGTTTCAGAACCGGGAGATGGCAATGAAAATGCTAAAAGCAAAACTGCTTGAGCTGAAAGAGAAGGAACAGGCTGAAAAAATAAATCAGATAAAAGGCGAGCAGAAAGACATAGCCTGGGGAAATCAGATCCGGTCCTATGTATTTTGTCCATATACATTGGTGAAGGATCACCGTACCAATTATGAAGAAGGAAATGTGCAAAAGGTTATGGATGGAGAGATAGATCCGTTCATTCAAGCATATCTGAGCATGTTTTAGTTCGGATGCGGGGCTTTACTGAAGAACAGCCGGGTCTGTTCTTCAGTGAAACCTTCCTCGTGTTATTTTTCTTGCCCTTGCCTTAATGGCTTTTTTTCGTATATATTTTATAATCTTGTATATGATAATGACAACTTCTACGAATACAAGGAATGCTATTAAATAGAGCAGCTCTTTATTTTCTCTAAGTCTGTCGGCCATAATCTGGCGTGTGGTTTTTTGAGGCAGGATTTCTCTGTCGGGATAAAGTTCCACATTAATAACTGTATCGTCCAACAGTGTATATGTCAGCATACCGATAATAGTGGTCTTTGTAATCGGTGGCTTAAGTTTCGATTCATCTATATTAATATCAATACTTTTAATAAAATTCTGACCTTTCGGATAAATGTAATGAACATCTGTTGTAGCAACAAGGTTTAGATTCTGCCCTTCAACAGTAATTGTCCTTTGGCTTGCACCTGCCGATACAAGAGTGCCATAAAGGTAATTGGTGAATCCGTAATCAAGATATGCGATGGAGTCAGTATACATATTTTTAGTAGGGACATCCAGAAGCACACATACTAACCGCATGTTATTTTTAGTTGCTGTTGTTACCAGGCTTTGTATTTCATTATTGATACTTGCGGTCAAACCTCCATCTGTGCCCGGATAGCTCCAGAACATATTATTTGTGTTTGTCAGAAGAAGAGTTTTTTCTTTGTCATACCAGGGTTTAGCCTGAGTTCCGAAAAAACGGTTGAAATTGCTGTTAGAAAGTGCATATTTCATTAATTTTGCAATATCGTTTGCTGTGGTTACCTGTTTTTCATGATAGTCACCTGTACAGTTAACGAACACGGTATCAGTCATTTCAAGGTTGGCAGCATATTCGTTCATCATTTTTACAAATCCTTCTTCGCTGCCCCCGACATATTCGGCAAGTGCTATGGATGCATCGGGAGACCCGGTTAAAAGCAGTGCATAAAGCAGGTTCTTAACGGCGTACTTTTCGCCAACAGTGAGATTCAGAGTTGCATTTTTTGTATTTGTAGCATCTTTACTGGCAGTTACCATAGCATCCACGTCTGCTTTTTCAAGTGTTATCAAAACAGCCATTATCCGGTTGGCAAGGGAAGAGTGAGATAATTCATCGGCTGCTTTTGAAAGAATTACCTGACCTCTGCGTGCATCAAAAAGAAGCGCAGAAACAGCTTCGGTCTGAGGTTTTTCCTGACCGTCTGCTGCAAGCACAAAGTTTTCCATACTCATAAAAGAGCATGTAAGAATTATGAATACCATTATGAAAATTGAAACCGGTCTAAATTTTATTTTATGACCATAATTCATCGCAATTCTTCCCTAAAGAGATGTTCTGAAATTTCACTCAACACCAATATGAATAGTGAGCATTCATAAAAAATTATAACACACTGATAAAGCATGTCAATCAATTAACATAACAGCTAAACAGCATGTTACATCTATATTTTAGCATATATATCATCACTTAATTTTAAATTCGTTTATGGGTTTTGTAAATATATTACCAATTAATTTAACCAAAAATGTAAAATACCAGTCATATTGTTATTCCAATTTTTATTATACTAATCGATGTATGTAAAATATGTGACTTTAATTTTGTTTTTAAAGATTCTTACTAAGGTTCGTAGTACTTAATGGCTTTTTACCAAAAAGGTTTTGAGGGTAAACAAAAAGTTTAAAATTGTAAAATATATGATAATTATATGATAATTATATGGTTGTAAAGTTTCCGATAATAATATAGACTATAAAATAACAAATAATTAAAAAAAAGCATTTGCTTAAGAAGGTGTAACCCTGGTGACTTTTGAGAACATACTTGACATAGGAAGGGAAAATTATAGTAAAATTGTTTTAAACTCATCGTTTCCGGTGTTGCTTAATTTTTGGGCAATGTGGTGTGCTCCTTGCAAACCTCTGGAACCCATTCTGGAATATCTTGCAAAAGAGTATAAAGGGCGTTTGATAATCGGGAGAATTAATGTCGATGACGAATTTCAACTGGTAAAAGATTTTAAAATCATGAATATACCTACACTCATATTGATTAAAGACGGCAGAGTACAGGAGACTGTTATAGGCGCCCGTTCGAGGTTTGGTTTAAGAATATTAATAGAAAAGTATCTTTGATACTTGTTTATAAAATATTAATTAAGGGGTGTTATTTATGCCGGGTGAAAGGAAATTTGGTACTTCTCCATTTGGATTTAACAAATCTGATGTGAACGCATATATAGAGAAGCTTGTTCGTGAGTTTGACCAACGTATCAAAGAGAAAGATGATGAAATATCAAACCTCAAGATGCAGATAAGAGAGATGAAAGCCCGCTACGATACTGCAGAGACAGACAGCGCCCAAATCAATAAAGATAAAGAACTGATAGCAAATACATTAATCCAGGCACAGGACAAAGCTGCTGCCATAGTTGAAGATGCAAGGAAGCAGGCAGAACAGGAAAAAATTAAACTGGAAGCGGAACTTGAAAATGAGAGGGAAAAAATTATAGATTTAAAACGTGATATTAAATCTATAAAAGAAGATGTTATCGAAATGCTCTCTAAGTTTCGGTCTTCACTGGAACAGGCCGAGAATTACATAGAAGAAATTGAAACTAAATATTTTGAACCTGGCAGTGAGCAAGCAAGCTAAAGATAATGACAAATATAATATTCTTATATGAGAAAGCCACGGCCCTGCAGACAGCAGGGTCTTGATTTATAACTATTTATTTCTTGATCAATTTCAATCTCTGTTAGAAATAGTCAAATCATTTTGGAGGGAGAAAATATGGAAAAGCAGCTTCTTGATATTTTAAAAACCAATGGAAGAATCAAGGAAGAAGACCTGGCTGTAATGCTGAATACTTCGGTGGATGAAGTAAAAAGCACCATAGAGAGGTTGGAAAAGGAAGGTGTTATTTTAGGATATGACACCTTAATTGACTGGGAAAAAACGGATTATGAAAAGGTCATTGCGTATATTGAGGTTAAAGTAACTCCTCAAAGAGGGCAGGGTTTTGATAAAGTTGCTGAAAGAATTTATAACTATCCTCAGGTTACTGCCTGCAGCCTTATGTCAGGACGCTATGATCTTTTTGTTGTAGTAGAAGGAAAAACTATGAAAGAAGTGGCGTTATTTGTTGCGGAAAAGCTTGCGCCTATTGAATCAGTTTTAAGTACAGCCACTCATTTCGTTTTGAAAAAATATAAGGATAATGGAATTGTCTTTAATAAGCCCAGGAAAGATAAGCGGGAGGCAGTAGTATTATGAGCATCGAACAAATGATTAAAGAGAATATAGTCAATACACCGCCATCCGGTATCAGAAAGTATTTTGATCTTATTAATGACATGAAGGATGCAATTTCACTTGGAATAGGGGAGCCCGATTTTGAAACTCCCTGGAGTATCCGGGAAGAAGGTATATATTCACTTGAGCAGGGAAGAACCTTTTATACGTCAAATGCCGGACTTCCGGAACTCAGACGCGAGATTTCAAGGTATATGAAAGACCGTTTTAATCTTGCATATCAGGCCGAAGATGAGGTGCTTGTCACTGTTGGCGGTAGTGAAGCCATTGATCTGGCCATTCGTACCTTTGCGGGCCCAGGAGACGAGGTTATTATTCCTGAGCCTTGTTTTGTCGCTTATAAAGGCTGTGTCATGTTTACAGGTGCTACCCCTGTTACAATAGAATTAAAGGCAGAACACGATTTTAAGCTACAGCCTGAACAGGTTTTAAATGCTATTACAGACAAAACAAAAGCAATTATTCTTGGATATCCAAATAATCCTACAGGCGCAACCATGGGTTACGATGATTATAAAGCTTTGGTAGAAGTTCTGAAGGATAAAAATATAGTGGTTATATCGGACGAGTTATACGCTGAGCTCACATATAAAGGGAAACATGTTTCCATAGCAAACTTTCCTGAGATGAAAGATAAAACCATTGTTATAAATGGTTTTTCAAAGGCTTTTGCCATGACGGGCTGGAGGATTGGATTTGCTTGTGGACATCCGGCTGCCATAAAACAAATGCAAAAGATCCACCAGTATGCTATTATGTGCAGTCCAACCACTGCTCAGTTTGCTGCAATAGAAGCATTAAAAAATGGGCTCGAAGAAGTTGAAAAGATGGTTGAAGAGTATAACAGAAGAAGGCTTGTAATGGTGGATGGTTTCAGAAAAGCTGGACTTGACTGCTATGAGCCCACAGGTGCATTTTATGTGTTTCCTGATTTAAGAAAATTTGGACTTAGCTCCGATGAGTTTTGTGAACGTCTTTTGCTTGAAGAAAAGGTCCTGATGGTTCCCGGCAACGCTTTTGGTGAGTGCGGGGAAGGGTTTGCAAGGGCGACATATGCCACCTCATTGGAGAATATCAAGGAAGCATTGAGAAGAATTAAGCGTTTTGTTGACAAATTGAACCGATAAAAATTATGAAAAAAAAGGGGCAAAAACCTTTCCGGCTATTGCCCCTTAATTCTGAATTTTTTATTTTTCTGCGATTTCATTTTCTCTACAATTAAATTATCCAGTTGTCTGCTTATCGAAAGTATAACATCCATGCTGTACCCTGATGAAATAGCTTTGTTTAACCTGCTTCTCACCCGTTCAATCTTTTTCATTTGTAAACCCCTCCACTTCAAGGAAAGCAGATCTTACAAGAGAATAATAGCATAATTCGTCTAAAAAGTCAATGAAACCTGCATTATATCTGGGTTTGCGACAATTTTCGTCAAAATTCGCCTTTTTACTACAATTATCTGATGTGCTTTGTTTTTTCTTTGGGGTTCTTAATTCTTGAATTAGGACAGTAAATAATATATATTATTTATTATCAGATAATAATAATTGATGATAAACGGAGGTTATAGTAATGCAGGATATATTCAAAGGAAAAAATATACTCATTATGGGCGTGAGAAACAAATGGAGCATTGCCTGGGGGATAGCCAGGGCAGTACAGCCTTTAGGTGCTAATTTGATATTCACTTATCTTGGAGACAGGGAAAAAGAATCCATTGAGAAGCTTACAGCAAATATGGATAATGTATCAATATATCCCTGTGATGTATCAAGCGACAAAGAACTGGATGATTTATTTGCTGAAATAAAAGAGAAATATGGAGTGCTTCATGGGGTAGTTCATGCTATTGCTTTTGCAAAAAGTGAAGATTTGCAGGACACTTTTGTAAATACATCCAGGGATGGTTTTCATACTGCAATGGATATAAGTGCTTATTCTTTGCTGGCTGTATCTAAAAGGGCAAAGGAGCTCATGACTGAAGGCGGAAGTATTGTTACCCTGACTTACAGGGGCTCAGAAAAGGTATATCCGGGATACAACATAATGGGAGTTGCGAAGGCTGCTTTGGAAGCCAGTGTCCGCTATATAGCCTATGAACTGGGGCCAAGTAATATAAGGGTTAATGCCATATCGGCTGGTCCTGTTAAAACTATGTCAGCAAGAGGTGTAAAGAATTTCACAGACATTCTTGGAGTAGTGGCGGAAAAATCATTCCTTAAGCGCAATGTTACCCTTGAGGATTTGGGGGGCACTTCTGTTTTCCTGCTCAGTGACCTGTCTTCCGGGGTGACTGGTGAGATTATTTATGTAGATGCCGGATACAATAATATGGGTCTGTAAATTTAAGGTTATAGTCCGATGATGCAGTTTTTTATTAACAATTTGTTCATATTATGTTCATTTATATAATTCATAATTGATTTAACTTTAATAATGCGGGTTTACAGAAATAGCCCGCTATCTTTTTGATTTTTAACTGTGAATCAAAAAGAAGGAGGATTAGTATGATAGAAATACAAAATCTGACCAAAGAATACGGTAAGATAAAAGCTGTTGACAATATCAGCTTTTCGGTCGAAAAAGGCGAAATACTAGGCTTTTTGGGACCTAATGGCGCTGGAAAATCAACTACTATGAATATTCTTACCGGATATATTTCTTCTACATCAGGAACAATCAAGGTAGCAGGTCATGATATACTTGAAAATCCTGTAGAAGTGAAAAAACGAATAGGATATCTTCCTGAACAGCCACCTCTTTATCTGGACATGACCGTTGATGAATATCTTAATTTCTGTGCACAACTGAAATCTGTTCCTGCAAAGAGATGGAGAAGCGAAAAAAAAGATATTATGGAACTTGTGAAGATAAGTCATGTAAGCCACCGGCTTATCAAAAACCTTTCAAAAGGTTATAAGCAAAGGGTTGGTCTTGCACAGGCCCTGATAGGTACACCTGACGTTCTTATTTTGGACGAGCCTACTGTCGGGCTGGACCCAAAGCAAATAATAGAAATCAGAAAATTAATAAAGGCTCTGGGCAAGAATCACACTATTATTTTAAGTACCCACATCCTTCCTGAAGTAAGTGCAGTCTGCGATCGTGTGGTAATTATCAATAAAGGAAGGATAGCTGCCATAGATACACCGGATAATCTTTCAAAAATGCTATCGGACTTTTCAAGATTCTCAGTAACAATTGCAGGTCCTGAAAATAAAGTCAGGAATGCCCTTTCTGATATTTATGGGGTTAAATATCTTGAAGTCAGCAACAGAATAAAGGATGACGAGTACAGCTATATAATTGAAGCTGATAAGGATGTGGATGTCAGAAAACCTATGTTCAACAGGCTTGCTCAGTTAGGTTTTCCTATTCTTGAACTGAAATCTTTGAATCTTTCTTTGGAAGAAATATTTATCCAATTGACCACCACTGAAGAAATGGAGGTTCAATAAGATGTTTGCAGTTTTAAAACGTGATTTCAAATCCTATTTTAATTCTCCCATTGCTTATGTACTGATAGGTTTGTTCATGTTTTTGTCCAGTTATTTCTTTAATAGTTATCTCTCCTATGGTGTTTCAGACATTACAAGCAATGTAGTAAGTGATATGAGTTTTTTATTGTTGTTTGTTATTCCCATTTTGACAATGAAATCAATGGCTGAAGATAAAAAGAACGGTACAGAAGTTTTGCTTTTGACTTCTCCTGCCAGGATCACAGAAATCGTTATGGGAAAATTTCTGGCACTTTATTGTGTTTTTCTGATAATGACCGGGTTTACATTAATATTCCCGATCATTCTTACAGTATTCGGCGATCCTGATTTAGCCCTTATTTTCAGCTCCTATTTAGGATTTGTTCTTTACGGTGCCGTATTTGTTGCCGTTGGACTTTTTGCATCGTCCCTTACTGAAAATCAGATAGTAGCTGCTATTATAGGTTTTGTTGGATTATTTGCCCTTTACACAATAAGATACCTGGCCAGTTATTTCAGCGGTTTTCTTTATGATGTCTTTACCTGGCTTTCAATAGCTGACCGGTACAATGATTTTATGAACGGGATTATAGATATCTCATCAGTTATTTTTATGATTAGCCTTGCAGCTATATTCATTTATCTGACAGTAAGAGTAGTTGAACGCAAACGTTGGAGTCAGGGGTGATGGGTATGAAAAAATTAGGAATAAACAAGAAAAGCTTAAAATATGGGTCATATGCACTATTATCAACTGTTTTGGTAATTTCGCTCATAATAATATTCAATGCTTTGGCAGGACTGGATATTGTAAGAAACAGACTGCGTTTTGATATCACCAAAAATAAAATGTTCTCGCTCAGTGAGCAAAGTCTGAATATATTGAAAGAACTTGACAAAGATGTTGAGGTTATAATTCTGACAGAAGAAAAGAATTTTAATGTTCCCGAAATCACTGAAATGCTTATTCAGTACAATGTTAAGAGTAACGGTAAAGTTACTACCCGTTTTGTTGATGTGGAGAAAGATCCTTTGTTTATAGAACGGGAACTTGATCCGGAACAGGTCAAGGGTATCAGCAAGGGAAGCATTGTGGTTAAATCAGGGGAAAAGAATATGGTCATATCACAAAATGATATGATTGAATATGATTACAGTTACGGTATGCCGCAGGCTTCCGGTTTAAAGATTGAACAGGCATTCACAAGTGCAATTAAAAATGTTACTTCAGAACATACACCCGTGGTGTATTTTGTCCAGGGTCACGGGGAATATGTTTTGGACGATTATCTAAATGAGCTTAAATCTGCAATTACAGCAAACAGCTATGAGGTAAAGGAGTTGTCTCTCGGAAACGGGATTCCTGAGGATGCAGCTGTCCTGTTTTTTGTTTCGCCGAAGAGTGATTTGTTGCCCGATGAGATGGAGCATCTTTTAACTTATTTGGAAAATGGCGGAGATGCAATTTTCCTGATGGATGTACAGCAGAGCAGCAATGAGCTTGCCAATTTTAATTCTGTACTGGAGCGGTATAATCTGGCTGTAAATAACGACTTAATACTTGAGCTGGATCAAAGCAGTTATTTACAGGATTTCACCATAGTTATACCGAAAATTTTTGAAACCGATGTATCCACTAATCTTGATCCTTATTCACAGGCGCTTTACCTGCCCCAGTGCAGAAGTATTGAGATTTTACAGGCTGAAAAAGAGTGGATCACAACTAAGCCTTTATTTATGACATCTGCCAGATCACAAAGTCAAAACATAGTGACCGGGGAGACACAGATAGGTCCTTTCCTTCTGGGAGCCATATCAGAATATCAGGGTATGAAAACAAGCAGAGTTGTCCTTGTAGGAAATGCACAGTTTGTTTCAGACAACTGGATGAACTACAGAAATGACAATGGAAAAAGGTATGTTATGTCAATGCTTAACTGGATGCAGGATCAGGAAGGTTCAGTTTATATTCCGTCCAAGAGCCTGGCATCCAAAAGAATACAGCTTACTGCACAGAGCAGATATATTGCTTTCATTTCTCTGACATTCCTTCTGCCTCTGATAATCATAGGATTTGGCATATTTGTATGGATAAGGAGGAAACATCTATGATGAAGGACTGGAAAAAAATTATAGTCCTCGCAGTTGTCCTTGTCGTGTTTATAGGTGCCTTTGTATTTTTAAGCAATATCAAAGATACGCAAAATTCAGATCAAACTGATACAGATTCTGAAGAGAGACTGCTTAATATAGACAGGGAGGAAATAAAAAGCATTACATTGAAGCATGGTCAGGAAGAGCTTGTTTTCAACAAGGAAGAAGTAGAAGTTGAAAGTGAGGTAACTGACGAAGAAGGTAATACCAAAACTGTAACTCAGAAGAAGGAGATTTGGACAAACAGTGACTTTAGAGTAGATGAATCCAAAATTAACAATATCGCGCTGTCTGCTGAAATCACCACCATAACGCGAACTATTGATGAAGATCCTCAGAACCTTGCGGCTTATGGTCTGGATGACCCAATTGTTGTAAGCATTTTAATGAAAGATGGCAGCAGTCATTATATTGAAATCGGAGGGCAGACTCCCACTCAAGACAGCTATTATGCAAGAAGAAGCGGTGACAGGACTGTTTATACCATCAGCAAATACAGAGGAGAAATATTCAGCTACGGCAAATTTGACATTATGAGCAAGAACCTGTATGAGAAGGATGAAGTAACTGCTGAGGATATCACAGCCTTGACCTTTACCAGAAATGGTGAAAAAATATTTGCTTCAGCCTATGATACTTCTTCTTCCAAATGGTATATCAACTGGCCTTTGGAAGTTGAAGTCGATGTGATGGAGTTTCCGAAATTTATTGAATGGCTCTCAGGTGTTAATGTAGCCGAATATATTGAGAAAAACCCCTCGGATTTAAGTGAGTATGGGCTGGACAAACCTTCATATGTCTTTGATTTTGTATTGGACGGCAAAGAATACAGTATTAAGCTTGGAAGCAAGAACGAGGATGATACACGTTATTATGCCCAACTGAATGATGAACCCACGGTATTTGCTGTAAGCAGTTCTTCACTGAATTTTGTGGATTCGCCGCTCATCGACCTTATTTCAAGATTTATTTTCATTCCCAACATTGCCGATGTTGAAAAACTTGTTATAGAAATGGACGGGCGGGTTGATACACTTCTTATTAATGCAAATAACGAGGATAAATCCAAAGAGGAATTCTTCTTCAATGGAAGAAAGATGGAGACAGACAAGGAAGTATCGTTGTTTAGAGGCTACTATCAGGGGGCTATAGGCATAATTGCCGACAGGCTGGATTTTGAAGCAAAACCTGAAGGCAAAGCCGAAATCCGGCTGACATACACCATGAAAGAGGCCAAACCCGATAAAGTAGTTGTAGTGGAATTAATTCCTACCAATGACGGATATGGATATTATCTGGTAAAGAACGGGGAGTATTTTGGATTTGTTATGGGCAAAAGACAGCTGGATAAAGATCACGGTATCAATACCTTATATAAAAAGCTTATAGATGGGCTTGCAGAAAGCTCTTCTGAGTAATACCCCACATTATAAAAAATTACACTGTACCGGCATTGTATTATGGCTGCAGAATTAATTTCTGCAGCTTTTTTTCATACATATTAATACAGTATTATGTATACAAAAAAAGCGCGAAATTTATTGAATTATCACCCGCTATGTGATATAATTAACAAGAATTTTTGTTAACTGTTTAACAAGTATTTATCAGAATAAACAGGAGGTTTTTATATGAGCTGCACTGGCTGCTGTGCTGATAATAAGTTGAAGGAACTGGAAAAAATAATTGAAAAATATAAGGATATTCGTGGAGCTTTGATTCCTGTTCTTCATGAGGCACAAGAATTGTACGGCTATTTGCCATTAAGTGTTCAGAAAAAAATTGCTGAAGGACTTAATATACCTTTGTCTGAAGTATATGGTGTCGTTACGTTTTACACTCAGTTCTCTTTAAATCCCAAAGGAAAATACAAGATCAGCGTTTGTCTTGGAACGGCCTGTTATGTTAAAGGGGCTGGCGAAATTTACGACAAGATCTCTGAAATCCTTAATATAAAGAGTGGAGAATGTACACCAGACGGGCTTTTCTCTTTGGATGCCTGCCGTTGTATAGGTGCATGTGGTTTGGCTCCTGTTATTACAATCAATGAGGATGTCCATGGCAGACTCACAGTTGATGATGTTCCTGGCATCATTCAGAAATATATTGATAAAGAAAAAGAAGCAAAGGACCAAGAAAAATTAGTTGAGGCATGAAAGATATAGCGCATCACTTGCTGGATATTGCGCAGAATTCAGTTTCAGCTGGAGCCAATATTATCACAATAAAAATAACGGTGTCTCCTAAAAGTAAATCTGCCGGTAAACAAGATCTGATAATCGAAGAAAAAGTATCTGATACACTGACATGTGAAATTATTGACAATGGCCGGGGAATGGATCAGGAGTTCTGTAAAAAAGTATTGGATCCTTTTGAAACAACCAGGGAAACACGAGATGTAGGGCTGGGGATTCCTTTGCTTAAACAATCTTGTGAATTGGCAGGCGGAAAGCTTTCTATCAACTCGGTACCTTACGAGGGTACGACTGTCAAAGCTGAGTTTGAAATTGATCATATTGACAGGATACCTTTAGGAGATGTTGCCGGAACCGTTAAAATGCTGATAATAGCTAACCCTGAAATTACCTGGAACATAAAATTCAGTTCACCTGAAAAAGAATTTGGCCTCAACACATGTGAAATCAAACATTATTTAGAAGATATCCCGTTAAACAATTATGACGTTTTAGTCTGGATAGAACAGAAAATCAATGAGGGAATCCGAGAAGTTTTTGGAGGTGTTTTGGATGAAATCAGTTGAAGAATTGAAAGCCATTCGGGAGAAAGCCCTTAAAGAAATTTCAATTCGCGACAACGAAAACAAAATAAGAATAGTTGTCGGTATGGCTACATGTGGCATTGCTGCAGGAGCCAAATCAGTAATGAATGCCTTTGCGGAAGAATTAGCCAAGAGAAATATCAACAACGCTACCGTATCAATGACAGGATGTATTGGTATATGCCGGTTGGAGCCAATTGCAGAAGTAATTGGTGTTGATGGCGAAAAGACCACTTATGTTAAGCTTGATGCTGAAAAAGCAAGAAGAATTGTAGCTGAGCATATAGTCAATCAAAAGCCCGTTGTTGAGTATACAATTGGTGAGGCAGAAAAGTAAGGAGGTCAATTAGCAATGATATACAGATCACATGTCCTCGTTTGTAACGGTACCGGTTGTGTTTCTTCAAAGTCTCCGGATCTGATGGCGAAAATGGAGGAACTCCTGGTTGCAAACGGTATTGAAAACGAGGTTAAGATTATCAAAACAGGATGTTTCGGTCTTTGTGAGAAAGGTCCCATCTTGGTCATCTATCCAGAGGGTGCCACATATTGCAATGTGTCAGTTGATGATATTGAAGAGATTGTAAATGAACATCTTGTAAAGGGTCGTATTGTAAAACGTCTTCTTTTAGGCGATAAAGAAGCTGAGGACGTATCCAAATCCCGTGACAATGTCGGCTTCTTTGCAAAACAGAAACGTATCGCCCTTAGAAACTGTGGTGTCATTAACCCGGAGAATATTGAAGAGTACATAGCACATGACGGTTATTTGGCTCTTGCAAAAGCGGTTACTGAAATGACACCTGCAGAAGTTATAGCTGAAATTACTAAATCAGGTCTCCGTGGACGCGGCGGCGCAGGTTTCCCTGTAGGCAGAAAATGGCAGTTTGCTGCTCAGGAAGTAAGCGATCAAAAATATGTCTGCTGTAATGCTGACGAAGGTGACCCCGGAGCTTTCATGGACAGGTCCATTTTGGAAGGTGACCCTCATTCAGTAATTGAAGCAATGGCCATTGCAGGCTATGCAATTGGTGCAAATCAGGGATATATTTATGTACGTGCTGAATATCCCATTGCGGTAGAAAGACTTAATATTGCCATTAAGCAGGCTCATGAGTATGGACTTCTCGGAAAGAATATATTCAATACTGATTTCTCCTTTAATTTGGAGCTTCGCCTTGGTGCAGGTGCTTTTGTATGTGGTGAAGAAACTGCTCTTATGACATCTATTGAAGGAAATCGCGGAGAACCGAGAACACGTCCGCCTTTCCCGGCAGTGAAGGGTCTTTGGGGTAAACCCACATTGCTCAACAATGTTGAGACCTACGCAAATATACCTGTTATATTACTCAAAGGTGCTGACTGGTTCTCTTCAATTGGTACCGAAAAGAGCAAGGGAACAAAGGTTTTTGCTATAGGCGGTAAAATTCATAATACAGGTCTTGTTGAAATTCCTATGGGAACTACTTTAAGAGAAGTAGTCTACGACATAGGCGGTGGTATACCCAACGGCAAGAAGTTTAAAGCTGCACAGACCGGCGGACCATCCGGCGGCTGTATACCAGCAGATCATCTCGATATACCCATCGACTATGATAACCTGCTTGAAATTGGTTCAATGATGGGTTCAGGCGGTATGATTATAATGGATGAAGATACTTGTATGGTGGACATTGCAAAGTTCTTCCTTGAATTCACCGTTGATGAATCCTGTGGTAAATGTCCTCCTTGCCGTATCGGTACTAAACGCATGCTTGAAATCCTTGACAGAATTACTCAGGGTAAAGGCGAAGAGGGAGATATCGAAAAACTTGAAGCTCTGGCTGAAAGCATTAATAAGGGTGCACTTTGTGGATTGGGCCAGACTGCTCCTAACCCGGTGCTGAGCACATTGAAATTCTTCAGGGACGAATATGAGGCCCATGTTAAAGACAAGAAGTGTCCTGCAGGTGTTTGTACTGCACTGCTCAACTATGTTATCATTGCTGATAAATGTAAAGGCTGCAGTCTCTGTGCAAGAAAGTGCCCTGTTAACGCTATTTCTGGTGAAGTAAAGAAACCTTATGTAATAGATCAGGATAAATGTATTAAATGCGGAGTTTGTATGGAATCATGTAAATTTGCCGCCATTGAAAAGAAGTAAGAGGGAGTGTGAAATAAATGTCTGAGTTTGTTACCTTAACAATAGATGGTAAAGAAGTCAAAGCCCCAAAGGGAGCAACTGTTCTTGAGGCTGCAAAGAGTGCTGGCATACATATCCCTACCCTCTGCTTCCTCAAGGATATTAACGAGATTGGCGCCTGCCGTATGTGTATAGTGGATGTGGGTGCAAGGAGTTTCCAGGCAGCTTGTGCCTATCCGGTATCTGAAGGTTTGAATGTTATAACTAATAGCCCTAAAATTCGTGAGACACGCAGGGTTACTCTTGAACTCATATTGTCAAACCATGACAGAGAATGTCTGACATGTGTAAGAAGCCAGAACTGTGAGCTTCAAAAATTAGCAAAAGAACTTAACGTAAAAGATATACGTTATGAAGGTGAAAACCAGGAGTTCCCGATAGATGATCTCTCACCTTCAATTGTCCGTGATCCCAACAAATGTGTTTTGTGCAGACGTTGCGTAAGTGTTTGTAATGAAGTACAATCAGTTGGTGCAATAGGTGTGGTGGACCGCGGATTTAATTCCACAGTTTCATCTCCGTTTAATTTTGCACTTAATGATACACCTTGTGTGAATTGCGGACAGTGTATTGTGGTATGTCCTGTAGGTGCTCTGTACGAGAAGAGTTCAGTTGAAAAAGTATGGGATGCACTGGCCAATGAGGATCTTCATGTTGTAGTTCAAACTGCTCCTGCTGTAAGAGCAGCCCTGGGCGAAGAGTTCGGCTATCCCATCGGCACACGTGTTACAGGAAAAATGGTAGCAGCTCTTAAGAGATTGGGATTTGCAAAGGTATTTGATACTGATACAGCTGCAGACCTGACAATTATGGAAGAAGGCACAGAGCTTGTTGAGAGAATTAAGAACAATGGTAAGCTTCCGCTTATAACTTCCTGCAGCCCCGGATGGATTAAATTCTGTGAGCATAACTATCCTGATATGCTTGACAATCTTTCCAGCTGTAAGTCACCTCAAAATATGTTTGGTGCTGTGTTGAAGTCATATTACGCAGAGAAAATGGGCATAGATCCTTCAAAGATATTTGTAGTATCAGTTATGCCCTGTACTGCAAAGAAATTTGAGGCTGGAAGACCTGAACTTGCTTCAACAGGTTATCCTGATGTTGATGAAGTTATTACTACACGTGAGCTTGCACAAATGATAAAAGAAGCGGGAATTGATTTCATGAACCTTCCTGATGAACAGTTTGATGACCCCATGGGTGAAGCAACCGGTGCAGGTGTCATATTCGGTGCTACCGGCGGTGTTATGGAAGCTGCATTAAGAAGCGTTCCGTATCTTCTCACAGGCAAGGATGACGAGAATATTGACATTAAGGTCGTAAGAGGTGTAGAAGACTTCAAAGAGGCCGAACTTGAAGTTAATGGTATCAAAATCAAGGCTGCTGTTGTTCATGGCCTGGGTAATGCAAGAAAACTTCTTGATAAAATAAGATCAGGAGAAGCTGAATATCACTTTATCGAAGTTATGGCATGTCCCGGAGGCTGTGTAAACGGGGGCGGACAGCCCATACAGCCCGCATCTGTCAGAAATGAAACCGATCTTCGTACCGAAAGGGCAAAGGCCATTTATGAAGAAGATGAGGCTATGACAATCAGAAGATCACATCAAAATCCAAGAGTTCTCAAAATGTATGAGGAATACTTTGAGAAACCCGGCAGCGAAAAGTCTCATAAACTTCTCCATACTCATTATGTGGCCAGAGAAAATTATCCTGAAAACTAACTTTTGTAAAAATAGCCTTTCATAAAACAACAAGCCATCCTGTATATAAAGGGTGGCTTGTTTTCGTTGTGCTGAAACTGAAATAGTTTAATCATTAGGCACGTTTCCGGAGGAAAGATGATATAATTGGAATAGATTGTTCAGGAGGTTACATCATTGGTGGAATTAGTTACAGTTATAAATCAGGTTGCAACCTTGTTTGTCATATTAGTGATAGGAGTAGTTGCAGGCAGGTTCAAAATTCTGGATACTACAGGTACAATGAAATTATCTGAAATTCTTCTTTATGTGACATCGCCCATGTTGGTGCTAAGTTCTTTTTCTGTAGAATTTTCAAGCGATAAGATTATCAATATTATTTGGGTTATGGGAATTTCATCCCTTGTTTATATTGTTGCAATAGTACTTTCAAAAGTAATTTACAGAAAATTCGATTCTCAAATAGAACCGGTTCTGCGTTTCACCACGATATTTTCCAACTCGGGATACATGGGAGTGCCGTTAATGAAGGCCCTCTTTGGGACTGAAGGTGCCTTTTTAGGTTCTTTTATAATTGTCGTATTCAATATCTTTCTTTGGAGCGCAGGATATGTGTTGTTTGGCGGGAAGGGAACGAAAAAACAGATATTGAAGAAAGTCCTTACTTCACCTGCCGTAATAGCGATGTATGCGGGTACTTTATTGCTTGTTTTTGGCTTTAAGATCCCTGATGCCATCATGACAGCCATAACTTCAATCGGGGACATGACTATGCCGCTTTCTATGCTTATTATCGGTGGAGTTATGAGCAGAATGAAATTTACAGATATATTTAAAGACTGGAGGGTTTATTTTTCATCCTTCATTCGTCTGATATTTATGCCTTTAGCTGGTCTTATGATTTCAAAAATTATCGGCATGCCTGAGCTTCCGGGTCTTATAATTGTTACTGCTCTTGCCATGCCGGCAGCCGCAAATACCACTATTTTTGCCGAGATGTTTGACAAGGATTCCATTTTTGCATCCAAATGTGTGGTCGTATCAACCATACTTTCAATAGCGACAATACCATTAATTGTTTATATTACCATGCTATAGCCTGAAATTCCGTGGAGATTATCAGATAAAAGACAGGATTTTATGAGCAACCCAATTCTGGAACCGTTGATTGCAGAGAATTTAGCTCTTGCAGACATAAGCAAAATGACTTAGAATATACAAAATAAGGGAGTGTTGCTGGTGAAGATAATAGATTTGTTTAAGCAGAACAGACCTGTCATATCTTTTGAGATATTCCCTCCAAAGCCTGATGTGCCTTTGGATACGCTTTTTGAATCGATCGAAGGATTTAAAAAACTGTCTCCTGATTATATAAGTGTCACATATGGTGCTGGCGGCAGCCAGAGGGGCAGGACTGTTGAAATTGCTTCCAGGATAAAAAATCATTACGGTATTGAGTCCATGTGTCATTTAACCTGTGTTGGACATACGGCAGAAGAAATTGATGAGCTTTTGCTTCAGATGAAACAAGAAAATATCCACAATGTTTTGGCATTGAGGGGTGATCCGCCTCTGGATCAGCCTGATTTCGACTTTTCAAAAGGAACATTCAGGTATGCAAATGAGCTTATTGAATATATCAACAGCAAGCATGATTTTTGTATTGCTGCAGCAGCATATCTGGAAGGACATGTAGACAGTAAAAGGCTTGACGAGGACAGAAGATATTTAAAAAACAAAGTTGATGCGGGTGTTGATTTACTGATAACCCAACTTTTCTTTGATACCAGGCTGTATTTTGACTTTCTGGACAGATGTGCACAGCTAAATATTAATTGCCCTGTCGTGCCGGGAATTATGCCCATTTTCAGCAGCAGAATAAAGAATATGACTGCAAGGAGCGGCTGTTCCATACCTGCCAAACTCGTACTTATGATGGATAAATATGAGAATAATTCGGAGGATTTGAAAAAGGCTGGAGAGGAATATGCAGGATTAATGATAAGAGAGCTGTTGGATGGCGGTGCGCCGGGAATTCATCTGTATACCATGAACAAGCTTCAGTCAACTATAGAGATAATGAAAATTGCGGGTCTCAGATAACGAACAATTCTATATGAACATGCCTAAAAAAAGGACATGGCTCAATAACCCCGCCATGTCCCGACACATGTGATTTGCACAAAATCATTGCAGTCAACAGCTGCTACAAAATATTACATCATATTTTCTTTTATTCGGATGAAAGCCGGAGCGAGCAGCACTGCCACTATCAAACCACCGAAAAATTGAATCATATTGGGCGGAATACTGAAAATTGCAGCTATGGGACTGTACATGAAAGACTCCACAATAAAATATCCCATAACCATGCAAGTGCCTGCTGCGCTCATGGCAATAACAGAATTTAAAGCCAAAACTTTTGTACCTTGGTGTTTTGAAATAAACCAGGCTGCAATAGAAAAAATTACTATGAGAATTGCAATTCCAGCTGTAAAATAAACGGGAAGATTATTAATCAATTCAGTTGCCTCAGCAATTGCATTAGAATCAGCATCTGATTCTAAAACCATATCTATTATTTTGTCTGCACCAAATATTTGAATTTGCTTTTTTATATAGAGGTAAGTGCCGGCTGATAAGCCTGCCCACATTGTCAATGTAGTAATTAATGAAGTAACAAATGAACGTCGATTTTCAGAATTAAGGACTATCCCCGTGACAAAAGCCATCAGTGATTTTATTATCAGTGTGGGAAGGGCATAATGTACATAACCGCCGGCAATGTCTGCAAGCATTGAACCTACACCTGAAGCAAATGCACCTGAAACCGGACCCAATATTATTACTGACAAATAAATCATACTATCGCCGAGATGGATATAACCTGATGTGTAAGGCACAGGAATTTTTATTGAAAAAGTCAAGACAAACACAAGGGCAGTCATAAGACCGGTAAAAATGTATTTTTTAGTTTTATTCATATAATCTCCCCCTTAAATTGGGTTTAGCTAATAATATAGCATGTAGATCCGACTTTTTAAATAGTTATATTTCATAATTTTTTATTTAAATTAATAAGAATAATCTACTTGTTAGTTTGCAGTTTCGACACATTTTACAATTATTATATCAGAAAAAGTGATAAGATAATGTAGTGTAAGCAATAGGCTGTATGGAAGGACGTTGATTTTAAGTGGTAACTGATTATATCAGAGGATTTGTTAAGGAAGAATGCAATAAAAACCAGCTTACCCGGGAGCTTTATGATAATCATATTCTTGTGGTGGTTGATTACGGGGCAAGGCTTGGAAGATTGTTGGAAGCAGATCCGTTGGTGCTGGAATTGGCCTGCTATCTTCATGATTTCTCTCCTCATCATAATTTTGAGCATAAAAACAGCCATAACTTTAAGAGTTCAAAGAGTATTGAAGATCTTTTGTCCAAATTTAAGTTCCCTAAACAAATAATAGAACAAGTTTGCGAGACAATTTCGGCAAATGCCAATCCTGCCAGAATAAAAAATGCGACAAAAGAACAAATATGCCTGTTTAATGCCGAAGCTATGTCGCTTTTGGCCAAGCCTGTTTTTTGGCTTTATTACAGCAACTCCATCAGAGAAAATAAAATGACACATAAAGATAATCTCAAAGTATATATCGACTGGATTGAATATAACTGGAATAATATGATCAGTGAGGCCCGGGATATGATGGCTGAAGAATATAGCTTTGTACAAAAGCTTGTGAACAAATAATTTCAGATTTAGTATGTATTTGATTATGGATATAACATTCCGGATGTATTATGATATTATTAGAAAATAAATACGGCATTGCAGAAAATAATCCTGTGGGAGTTATTAAAGGAGTAATTTTATATGTTTCTGAAAAAGAAGGTAAAAAAAACAGAGGCCCCAGAGGGAATGAAGTTATTAATCACAACTTCTGACAATTTTGAAGCTGATATAATTGAATCATATCTTAAACCATCTGGCATACCGGTTATAAGAAGGTATAGGGAATCCGGAGCTTATTTAACACTTTTGTTTGGAAATTCAGCCTTTGGTGTTGATTTGTTTGTTCCTGAAGACAGGGCGGAAGAGGCAAGGGAGTTGCTTGAAACGGCCAATAGTGTCAGGGATGAAGAGATACTGTCCGACCCCTCTTTTAATGATGAGAGTCTGATTTGTGAAAGTCAGGACTTCTTGAAGAAGCTTGAAAAAAGAACAAAATGGATGGCGGTCATATTTATAGCAATAGTTTTAATTCTTATTTGTCTCATCATTTCAGAGCTTTAATTTCCGGTGGGAGTATTCAGGAAAGGCTGCTCCTCTTGAATAATGTGTATATAATGTTTATAATTTAATGATAAATGCTGAAAATGTTCAAGATTATTATTATGGAGATGATTTATATATGAAAAGGATTGAAATCCGAGAACTTAACACATCCTTTCAGCAATTGGACGGAAAAGAGGTCTTTGTTTGTGGATGGGTACGGACTATAAGAGATTCAAAGACATTCGGTTTTATTGAAATAAATGACGGTACATTTTTCAAAAATCTTCAGGTTGTATTTGATGATAGTCTGGAAAATTTTCAGGAAATCAGAAAACTTGGCGTAGGGAGCGCTATAAAGGTTAAGGGGAATGTTGTTCTGACGCCTCAGGCAAAACAACCTTATGAAGTTAAGGCTACTTCTGTTGAGGTAGAAGGTGCATGTCCCTCTGATTATCCTTTACAGAAAAAGCGCCATTCATTTGAGTTTTTAAGAACAATTGCCCACTTGCGCCCAAGGACAAATACTTTTTCAGCAGTGTTCAGGGTTCGTTCGATATTGTCTTACGCTATTCATAAATTCTTCCAGGAAAGAAGATTTGTCTATGTGCATACTCCTATTATAACAAGCAGCGACTGTGAAGGCGCAGGGGACATGTTTCAGGTAACAACCCTGGACATAGGAAACCCTCCCAGAAATGAAAATGGTGAGGTTGATTTTTCTGAAGATTTCTTTGGAAAAGCCACCAATCTTACCGTAAGCGGTCAGCTCGCGGTAGAGCCCTATGCACTGGCTTTTGATAAAGTTTATACTTTTGGTCCTACTTTCCGTGCAGAAAACAGTAATACAACCCGTCACGCGGCTGAATTCTGGATGGTTGAGCCAGAGATTGCTTTTGCAGATTTGAATGACAATATGAAGCTTGCCGAAGAAATGATGCGCTATCTCATAAGTTATGTATTGGAAAATGCAAAAGAAGAGATGGACTTCTTTAATAAATTTATTGATAAGGGTCTTATTGACAGGCTTAATAACATTCTTAACTCTGAGTTCGGAATTATAACTTATACTGAAGCCATTGACATACTGAAAAAGAGTGGTCAGAATTTCCAGTATCCTGTTGAGTGGGGATGCGATCTTCAGACTGAGCATGAGAGATACCTGACTGAACAGGTTATGAAAAAGCCAGTATTTGTGACTGATTATCCCAAAGATATTAAAGCGTTCTATATGAGACTTAATGATGATGATAAAACCGTTGCTGCTATGGATCTACTGGTTCCCGGGGTTGGTGAGATAATAGGTGGAAGCCAGAGAGAGGAGCGTTTGGATAAGCTCGAAAAACGGATGGAAGAACTTGGGCTTGATAAAGAAGAGTATGACTGGTATCTGGACACCCGCCGTTATGGAGGGACCAAACATGCAGGTTACGGTCTGGGATTTGAACGAATGCTCATGTATATTACAGGAATGCAAAATATCAGAGACGTAATACCCTATCCAAGAACAGTAAACAATGCTCATTTCTAAAAAACTTTTTTAAGTTCAAACAAAGGCAGCAGCTGTATTCCGGCTGCTGCTTCAATATTGTTTCCATACCCTTCCTGATATATTTCTTAAAGCTGTTGACATTACTTATTGTAAAAGTATATAATGGACGTGTAAAATGTACACACGTGTTTATACATAAGTGACACATAATTTTATAACCTGTTGCCGGCAATATTTTATAATTTTCACAATATACACACGAGTGTACGTGTCTGGGAAAAATTCCCTAGTTTTTGTACTTATTTAATAGTACAAAATAATAATAAAAAAACAGGAGGGAAAGGGTAAATGAAAAAGTTTTTATCATTGCTTCTCGTAGTAGTCATGAGCCTTTCAATTGTTGCCTGTAACAAAACTCCAGGGACTACTTCACCATCGCCAACCGGACAGGGTGACAATAAGGAATCTGTGACTATCAAATTTGCAAATTACGCTATTTTGGAGACAGGTTATGAAGAATTCTGGAATAGTGTAAAAGAAGGTTTTGAGAAAAAATATGATCACATCACTATTGAATGGGTCACAGCTCCTTATGGCGAGATTGTAAATCAGGTTATAAATATGGCCGGCGGCGGCGACAAGGTTGATATCATGTTTGCTGAAATAGGCTGGACTCCAACTCTTGAAGATGCAGGTCTCGCAGTTCCGGTAGACACAATTCTTACTGAAGAATTCTTAAGCGACTTCTATCCATCCATCCTTGATGCAGCAAGCATTGATGGTAAAGTGTACGCTCTTCCTATGTACGTTTCTCCTTATGTGCTGTATTACAATAAAGATTTGTTTGAAAAAGCAGGACTGGATCCTAATTCGCCACCAAAGACCTATGACGAAATGTTAGAGATGGCTGAGAAACTCTCCAAGCTTACTACAGAAGACGGAAATAAAGTTTACGCTTTTGGTCAGACAACAGCATCAGTTCCCATTTCAGGTTCATCACTGACCAGCATGGTATACAACTTCGGTGGCAGAGTTCTTAATGAAGAAGGTAAACTCGATGTTGACACCAAAGAATTCAAGGATGCTATGGAAATGCTTAAGCTTCTCGATGAAAAAGGATATAATCCTCAAAATGCCAAGCTTAAGGATTTAAGAAACCTGTTCGCACTTGGACAGTTGGCAATGTACTACGATCAGTCCTGGGGCTTTAACGGCGTAAGCAGTATTAATCCGGATGCTAAGAATTTCACAGCTTCTGCAGCGCCTCTGGCCGGTGGAAATGGTACAGGTGAGAGTGTAATTGAGGCTCATACACTTGTGCTCATGGATAACGGAGAAAAACAGAAAGAGGCAGTAAGACTTCTTGTTGAATATCTGGTAACACCAGAAGTTCTTAATGACTATTTGGCAGATATAACTCCTGCATACCCGGCAAGACAGTCAATGAAGGATATAGAGGCAGTGGTTAACAGCAGTGTTCTGAAAGGTGCAGCAAATTCTCTGGATAAAGCCAGACCTACCCCGTTCATTCCTGCAATGAATGACCTGAATCTTGAACTTACCACCCTTGCTCAAGCCATTACTGTTGGCGGCAAAGATATTGATACAGCTATAGAAGAGTTCAAGACTGCTGCAAATGCACTGATTGACTAATTTTTCAGGGAGATGGCAAAAGTGAAATCATTCACTTTTGCTTTCTCCGAATTAAGTAATAAAAAAAGGCGGGAATATTTCATGGTTTCAACTGCCAGAAAAATTAAAAAACCATTATTAAAGAGATCGACCGGGGACAAGTTATTTTCAGGAATACTTGTTCTGCCGGCGGTTGTAATAACTTTTATATTTATAATTGTTCCAATTATAGATTCGGTTATCAAGAGCTTTTTGGACTTCCGAGTTAAAAATATTATATCCAATCAACCCGGAACATGGAATAATTTTGAAAACTATATAAAGTTATTCCAGAATCAAAAATTAACAGGCGCTGTAATCAATACTTTTTCCTTTGTAATTTTCGTTGTTGCTTTGCAGTTTATCTTTGGTATGATACTGGCTCTCATATTGAACTCAAATATTAAAGGAGCAAGATTCTTAAGAAGTATTATGATGACACCCTGGGTTGTGCCAACTATTATTTCGGCTTTGATCTGGATGTGGATCTTTCAGCCGCAATACGGGCTTATGAAATATCTTGTACAGGTATTTACAGGTGGAACAGTTGCTGATTTCGCAATTCTGAACAATCCCTCAACTGCATTGTTGGGCATAGGAATTGCTGCTCTTTGGAAACAGGTTCCGCTTACCACTTTGCTGCTTTTGGCAGGCCTTCAGAATGTTCCCGATGATATGCTGGAGGCTGCAAGAATAGATGGAGCAGGCAAAGTAAGAACTTTTTTCAGTATTGTCTTACCTTATATGAAAAGTGTAATTAATGTTTCTATGACAATGGCTATTATAAGCAACTTCAAGCAATTTCCTTTAATTTGGACAATGACCGGTGGCGGACCTGATAATTCTACTACCACGCTTGCGATTTTAAGTTACCGGGAGGCGTTTGTTTCAAACAATATGGGCTCAGGTGCTGCTGTTACAACGGTATGGATGCTGCTTATGCTGGTAGTTGTGTTTGTATATAACAAACTCATGGGTGAGACAGAGGTAGATTAAGGAGGAGTATTGATGAAAAAGAACTTTTTGGGCAGCCTCCTGAAATACAGTATGCTTGTGATAATATTGCTGTTTTTGTTATTCCCGATTTACTGGGTGCTGTTAACATCCTTCAAAAGCAATATGGAAGCATACAAATTTCCACCTACATTTATTCCGGAGTCTCCCACTATTTCAAGTTACATTAATCTATTCACAAAAAATAATGCATTTTTTGTTTATTACAAAAACAATTTCATAGTATCAGGTTTCACATCATTTTTCACCACTATATTGGCAATTCTGGCCGGATATGCTCTGTCCAGATTTAAGTTCAGATGGAATGCCTGGATACTTGCGGTGTTACTGACTTCCCAGATGTTCCCGGTAGTAAGCCGAATGATTTCACTGTATGACCTGATGGGAGATATGGGGCTTATAAATACAATGCCGGGGTTAATTCTGGCCTTGATCGCGGATATGCTTCCTTTTGCTGTAATGCTTATGACCAGCTTTTTCCAAAGTATACCCCGTGCTGTTGAGGAAGCGGCCTATATTGATGGAGCATCGAGAATGGGGATACTCTATAGAATTGTAACACCTTTGGTCAAACCCGGAATGGTTGCAGTTGTACTGTATGCATTTTTGATGACATGGGATGATTATCTCCATGCTGCAACCCTTATCCAGAACGATGCATTAAGAACCTTATCAGTAGGTGTTGCACTCAGATACTTAGGAGAGCTTTCGTATGACTGGTCATTGATAAACACCATATCAATTATTGGCACCATTCCTATGGTCCTGCTGTTCTTCTCCTTCCAGAAATATATGATCAAGGGATTGGTAGCAGGAGCCGTTAAAGGTTAATAATATAACTGGCTTAAATTGTCAATATGAAGTATATTAGGGGATCAGAATACAGAAGTATATTAGGGGATAAAAATAAGAGAAGTATATTAGGGGATAAAATATAGATATATAGAAAGGTAGTTAACATGCTAGTCAATAACAGAGAACAACTAATTAAAGCACGCAAAAATGGTTATGCAATACCGGCAATAAATACGCAAGGCGGGAATTACGATATTATTTGGGCTGTCTGCAAGACAGCGGAAGAGATGCAGTCACCAATTATCCTGGCTCATTATATATCAACCGGGGCATATTCAGGACATGACTGGTTTGTTGAAGTTGCAAAATGGTGCGCCAATAAAGTTTCAGTTCCAGTTTCAATTCATCTTGATCATGGTGACAGCTTTGAAACTTGTATGAAAATGCTGAAGCTTGGATTTACTTCAATTATGATTGACGGATCCACTTTGCCTGTAAAAGAGAATGCAGCATTGACAAATAAAGTGGTGGAAGTATGTCGTCAATTCGATGTACCAGTGGAAGCAGAGATTGGCGAACTCTTGAGATTGGATAATACAGGCGAAGTCATGGAAAATAAGAATATAGCCGATCCTGAAGAGGTAAAAGAGTTTTTAAGACTTTGCCAACCTGATACTTTGGCTGTTGGTATAGGAAATGCGCATGGTTATTATAAAGGTGAGCCAGATATCAGGCTGGATGTCCTCAGAGAAGTAGCAGAATTTACCGATATCCCTCTTGTTTTGCATGGTTGCACCGGTATGTCAGATGATGTAATCAAAGAAGCTATAAAGATTGGCGTGTCAAAAATAAACTTTGGAACTGAAATCAGATATAAATATGTTGAAGCTTATAAAGAAGCCATTGATACTTGGGATCACCAGGGGCATTCCTGGAAAATTTCCGAGTATGCCTGCAATAAGCTTGGAGAAGTCATAAGAAAGATAATTAATCTCTCAGGTTCAGCGGGCAAGGCTTAATATCAAGAGGGGGATATTCATGAATAAAAAACTGAATGTTGGCTTCATTACAACATTATCAGGACGTTGGCCAAGGGAGCTTCCTCAAAAGAGACTTGAGGAATACGGAAAATGGCTTGGGGAAAACCTTAAAGATATTATTCTGGTTAAGGAAAACGAGATAGTAGATTCTCCGGCAAGAGCCGGTGAAGTTATAAGCAAATTCAAACAGGCCGAAGTAGATATAGTAATAATGGTTTATGGAGCATTTACCGGTGATGATATACCTTGTCAGATAGCCGATGCTCTTAATGTACCCATGGTTTTATGGGCACCTTATGAGCCTCCGTTTGATAAGGATACGAGACTGTGGGCGAATGCTTTAGTGGCTGCAACAATGAACTCTGCTTCACTGAATAGACTGGGTCATAAAGTGTATGTGCTGTATGGCAGTAAAGAGGATGAAAGAATAGCAACCAGACTTAAAAAGCTTATAACTGCCTATAATGTAACAAAGAAATTAAAAGGCACACTTCTCGGATTACTGGGCTATCGCCCGACTGCGTTTTATAACTCAGCTTTTGATGAGGGCTTGATTCGGAGAACTTTTGGAATACGAATGGAGTCAACCGATTTAAAGGTTGTATTTGACAGAATGGGCCAGATTCCGGAAGACAGAGTTAAAGCAGATATGGATAAAATTTCGCGAATATTTGATGTAAATCGTCTCCCTGAAGGCCATCTTGAGAATCACTCAAGGCTATATTTTGCTTTACAGGAAGTCATAAAAGAACAGGGTTATGACTTTACCACCATTAAATGCTGGCCTGAAATGGGTCAATTAAAAACCACCCCCTGTGCTGTTATGTCCAGACTTGCTGATGATGCCGGCATGAATATTGTATGCGAAGGCGATGTGGATGCAGGTCTTGCACTGATTGTTCAAAACTATATAACAGGACTTCCAGGTTTTATAACCGATATGATTGATATAGATGAAGAGGAAAACACAATGTCGTTCTGGCATTGTGGTCAGGCACCCTTATCATTGATGAATCCCAATCATGAAGTTACAATAGATAATCACCCTCTTGCCGGACAGGGTACAGCTTTTTATGGATCATTAAAACCCGGCAAGGTGACAATAGGTCGTTACTGTAATATTAATGGAGTTTACAAACTCTTCCTTTTGAGGGGTGAAGCTATTGATTCACCGAGAAAGACAAAAGGTGTTATGGTCGATGTCAAAGTTAAAGCCCCTGTACGTGAAATTGTTGAAAACATTATAAAGGAACAGATACCCCATCATTACAGTATGGTATGGGAAGATATTGCTGATGAAATGATTGCAGTATCTGAACTTCTTGGAATAGAAGTTATTGAAATGTAGTTGTTAAAATTATGATAATCAAATTTGAAAGGAGTAATATAATGAGTAAAAAAGGTCAGGTAACATACAATGAAATTTACCAGCAGCCTGCTTCTTTTAAAGGTGTAAACGATACACTCCGTGATATTTATGAGGTGTTGGACAAGGTTTTTGCTGAGGAAAATCATTATGATGAGCTTATTTTCACAGGTTGCGGAACCTCATTATACATTGCTCAGACTGCTGCTTATGTATTTTCTTCGTATACAGGTATTTCTGCAAAGGCAGTTCCATGTTCAGAGCTGTATTTCTCTCCTGAAACATATGTGAAGAATAAAAAAGTTCTGGTTCTGCCCATAACAAGAAAAAGCTATACCACTGAGGTTCGTATGGCTATTGATAAAGTAAGGAGCTATCCGAATGTCAAATCACTTGCTATAACCTGTGATCCTGACAGTCAGAAATATAATGACTATTTTATTCTTTCACCTGTTTCTGCTGAGGACAGTGTAATTATGACCCGTTCCTACTCCAGCATGGTGTACCTTGCTGTTATCATGTCCATGTATGTTGCAGGCAAAAAAGATGAAATAGAAGCTATGGCCGATTACGACAAAATTGCTGAAAAAATGCTTTCTGAAGTGGACGAGCTTGCAAAGAAAATAGTGGAGGAGAATCCTAACTTAAATCTCTTCATAACATTAGGTCAGGGTGCTTTTTACGGTGTGGCCAACGAATGTATGAACAAGATTAAAGAGATGAGCATTTCCAATACAGAAGCTTATTACAGCCTTGAATACCGTCATGGACCCATGAGCCTGGTGGACGAAAATACTCTTGTTGTAATTTTGTCCGGAACAGATTCCATGGAATATGAATCAAAGCTTTTGACTCAGCTTAAAGGCTATGGTGCAGTTACAGTTGCAATAGGTCAAAATGTAAGTGAAAAAATGGAGGATGCCCATTATAAATTTGATCTCAATCATGGATTGAGCGATATGCAATATGCACCCCTTGCTGTCTTTATAGGTCAGTTCCTCGGCTACCACTTAGCCCTTAAAAAAGATGTAGATGCTGACGCACCAAGACATTTGACCCAGGCTATTGTTTTATAAATTCAGACAATAATATAATTGTTTTAAACTTATTTACATGATGTTCAGATCTTTTTGCAGCCCATCGCAGGAAGTTGTTAATGAAAGGCATACAACTTCAATGCTACAGACAAAGGTTAAAGATCTGAACATCATGGCTCATTTCAGGGCAATTATTTGAGACAGCTATCCGAAAAGCTGTCCGTTGGTCAAAATAGACGAAGCTTTGAGTAAATTTTTGACACTAAATATGATGTTGACAAGTATATTCATAGCATATATAATAAAAACTAATTTGATAAACACGTGTTTATAGTCTGTTTGCACTAAGTGCACACTAAAAAATTGTGAATATCCCCTAATTATACTTCATTGCTCAAGTGAGCAATCAGAAAATTTAAAATTTAAAGGTTTTTTTTAAAACAGCTATACACACGAGTGGATATATTATCCATATTACACATGGATGAATGGATTATAAGATCTTCTATATTTTCAAATAATAAAAGGAGTAAGTCGGACGAAGTTTAAAATCTGCATTCACTTCTTTCTTCGATCAGAGCCTCCTTAGTCTACAAACAAAGACTTGGAATAATTTTCAGCACTACAAGGATATATTCACTAACTTTTTCGAAGGTGAATTCTGGCAAGCATTCCTGTTATCCAACAAGTTTGCTTTTACTGTTGTTATAATCCAACTATTCTTAAGTTTAGTACTTGCCATAGTTTTAAATGAAAATATTCGCGGAAAACGCGTTTTAAGATCAGTGTTGTTAATGCCATGGGTTATACCTACAGCCGTTACTGCATTGCTTTGGATGTGGCTGTACCAGCCAGACTATGGTGTTCTGAATTATATCCTTAAGACTTTAGGATTGAAACAAAGTCTATGGCTGGGAAGTGTAGATACAGCGCTCACTTCTGTAATGATAGTTGCCATATGGAAACAAATGCCGTTTACAACTACTATGTTAATTGCCGGAATGCAGAGTATTTCTCATGATTATTATGAGGCATCGTCTATTGATGGTGCAAATAAACTGCAAAATTATTACTACATTACAATACCATTTTTGAAAAATGTAATTAAATCAACTACACTTGTATCGATAATTGAAAACTTCAAAATGTTCCCATTGTTCTGGATTATGACACAGGGTGGGCCTATTAATGCTACCACAACTTTGGCGGTTCTGACATATCAGACTTCCTTCGTATCTATGGATATGGGAAAAGGAGCAACAATAGGTGTTCTCTGGATTATATTCCTTGTAGTTTTCTCCAGACTGTTTAATTCTGTATTTAAAGAAGAAAGTTTTGTCTAAGGAGGTGTAATAATGGAGAATATAGCGAAAAACAAGAAAAGTTTCAGTAACAGATTAATGCGTTCAATTCGTACAAACTCAATTTTTTATTTGATTATAATTGTAATGTTTGCATTCTTGTTATTTCCGATATATTGGATGATAGTAAGTTCATTCAAGGAGAATAATGTTCTTTTTACATTGCCTCCTGAATTTTTACCGGTAAATCCTACTTTGGTCAACTACAAATCAATCTTTGTTGACAATATATTCGTCACCTATTATAAAAACAGTTTATTTGTATCTTTTGGAGCAACAGCTCTTACCATGTTTGTAGCGACATTTTGCGGATATGCTTTTTCCAGGTTTAACTATAAACTAAATGAGATAATAATTACACTCATTCTTTCAGCCTCCATGTTCCCAGTTGTATCTCAGCTTATTTCCATCTACGGTATTTTTAAGAACAACGGGCTGCTTAATAATCATTATGCATTGATGATGATCCTTACAAGTGTTTCTCTGCCATTCTGTATTTTAATGATCAGAAGCTATTTTAATGATATACCAAAAGAGCTCGATGAGGCTGCTAAAATTGATGGCTGTGGAAGAATGAGAACCATGTTCCAGATTATACTTCCATTAGTTAAACCAGGTCTTCTGGCTGTTGCCATATATACTTTCATGAGAGCATGGGACGATTATCAGTACGGATTGACACTGATTAACAGGGATGAAATGCGTACCTTAGGTCCAGGTATATCTCTCAGATTTTTAGGTGATGTTCAGTTTGACTGGGGTAAAACCTTGTCAGTTGCAGTAGCTGCTAGTTTGCCCGTACTTTTAATCTTTATGTTCCTCCAGAAATATATGGTTTCCGGTCTTACTGCTGGTGCTGTTAAAGGTTAATAAATACTGTGTATAAGGAGGAAGATAATATGCAAAAAAAGCCCAATATACTTTTTATACTATCGGATGATCATGGTGTATGGGCAAATGGTTGCTATGGAAATCATGAAATAATTACTCCTAATATTGATAATCTTGCTGAAAGGGGAACAAGGTTTGAAAACTTCTTCTGTGTTTCTCCTGTCTGTTCCCCTGCAAGAGCCTCCATATTAACAGGACGCATTCCTCCACAGCATGGTATCCATGATTATCTGTGTGATGGGAATGGTTATGAGAATCAAGAATCAATTGAGTTCCTGGAAGGTCAGCGAGGGTACACTGATTTTCTGAATGAGCATGGATATCAGTGTGCTTTAAGTGGTAAGTGGCATATGGGAGACAGCTTCCGTCCTCAAAAAGGCTTCAGTTTCTGGTATTGCCATCAGAAAGGCGGCGGACCTTATTATGGTGCACCTATGGTAAGGGACGGCAAAGCTGTGACAGAAGAGAGGTATATCACTGATGTCATTACTGATGAAGCATTGAGGTTTTTGGATATCCGCGATAAATCCAGACCTTTCTATCTCAGTGTACACTATACTGCTCCTCACAGTCCCTGGATTGACAATCATCCGGAAGAATATGTTAAACTATATGAGGACTGTGCTTTTGAAACCTGTCCGCAAGGCGAGCCCCATCCATGGGCGCTTACTGATATAATGCCCGGTTATACCAACCCACGTGAAAATTTGAAGGGATACTTTGCTGCTGTTACCGCTATGGACTACAATATCGGGCGATTGATCAAACGGCTTGAGGATGAAGGAATATTAGAGGATACATTAATCATTTTCACAGGCGATAATGGAATGAACTGCGGGCATCATGGAATATGGGGTAAAGGAAACGGTACCTTTCCAATGAATATGTATGATTATTCTGTGAAAGTACCTTTTATAATCTCCCATCCCGGGGTATTACCCGAAGGTAAAGTTTGTGATGAGCTGTTCAGTGCTTATGATATCATGCCAACTCTGCTTGATTATTTAGGCATTGAAAATCCTGAAGCAGATAAGCTTCCCGGCCGGAGTTTCCTGCCTTTACTGAAGGGGGAGACTATTGATGAAAAGCCGGTAATGGTATTTGATGAATATGGTCCTGTTCGTATGATAAGAACAAAGGAGTATAAATACATTCACCGTTATGTTTATGGTCCTAACGAATTCTATGATTTAAAAACTGATCCTAACGAGGATAATAACCTTATAGATCATCCGGAATACCAGGACATAATAGGTGAAATGAAACGGAAAATGGATACATGGTTTAACAAATACGTTGATCCTGAAATAGACGGAGCCCGTGAACCTGTAATGGGAGGCGGACAAAAGAATTTGGCAGGACTGAGAGGTCCTATGTATGATGTATACCGTGAAAACAAATATGTTTGATTAAGCTTAGAGCATATTGATTAACTGTTTATACTGAGATATCAGTGTAAACAGTTATTTGATAAATATCTGTTTTACGACAATAATGAATACCTCAGTATTCATAATTTTTCTTATTAAATTGTTAAGATATTAACCTAAAGATAAGGGTAAGGAGTAAATAAATTGAAACTGGATAAATTTTCTGCACGTAATTTGGAAGACCTTTACAGGTCGCAACTTCAGGAAATTATGGATGAATGGGCAGACCATACTGAAGATACAGAGTGTGGGGGGTATATCACTAACTTCGATGAGAACTGGAATGTAACCGGCACTCAAAAAAATATCTGGGCCCAGGCCCGTCAAACTTACATGTTTTCAGTAATGTATAGTTATATAGATAAGAACGAAAAATGGCTGAAACTTGCCAAAACGGGCCGGGATTTCCTTGTTTCTCATGCCTATGCAGGTGAGGGCAGATGGTATTATGAACTTGACAGAACCGGAAAAAAAGTTTTAGAGGGTACAACGTCAATCTTTACCGATTTATTTGTACTTTCTGCTCTCTCACAATATGCTTTTGCAAGTAATGATAAGAGTGATTTGGATTTGATAGAAAAAACCTTCTTAAGTGCCGAGAAGAATGTCCTTGACCCTTATTTTAAAGATATAAAACCTCATAAATGGAAAGAGGGGATACTGAGGCACTCTGTATATATGATTTCTGTCAATGCGGCAGGGATTGCCGGAAATGTGCGGGGAAGGGACAAGGTCCTGCCTTTTATTAAAACCTGTATAGATAAAATATTAAATTTCTTCAATTGCAATACGAGTGGCTTTTTACTTGAAAGTATAAAGGAAGACGGAACTATATGGGATACAGATGAAGGCAGGCTTGTTAATCCCGGACATATTTTTGAGGGAATGTGGTTTTGCATTGATGAGGCGAGAGTTGATAACAGAGAAAATGAAATATTGGATCAAGTTCTGAAAATTATCGACATTACATATAAAGCGGCAACTGATAAAATAAATGGGGGTATAATTCACCGTTTTGACTGTTTTGGAAGATCTGACAACAGACTTTTAGCATCTACAGATCAGCCTAATGCAGATGATAAAGTTGACTGGGTGCACTGTGAATCATTGTATGCTTTAGCACTCGTTGCAGTGTTGACAAAAGATCAGCAAAGATTCAAGTCTTTTCTTGAATTGCATGATTTTTGTCAGAAATATTTCAGACCAGCAAATGGTGGTGACTGGTATCCCCTTCTATCAGCTGATGGAAAAGTGCTTAAAAAACATAAAGGAGCAAAGCACAGAGTTGCATTTCATGTACCAAGAGCACTGATGAAACTAACACTGTTGTTTCGGGAAAATGCTGACCAACTTGTAGCAGCGACTAACAATACAGATATTGGGAAATAGCATACTGCAAATAAAAAATTTGCCATTGAACTAATATAGCATATACAATATTTATGCATGATTGTTCATATAAAAGGAGATATGAAGATGGGCAACAGACAACAAAGCTTTAAAAGGGTGACTCGTGCTGATGTAGCGAGATATGCCGGTGTAAGCGAGACAATAGTATCATATGTAATAAATAATAACAGGTATGTCAGTAAAGAAAAGAGAAAGCGTGTAGAAGAAGCTATAAAGGCACTCAATTATCGACCTAATTACATAGCCCGCGCATTAAAAGGCAAAAACAGCAACCACATAATATTCATAGCAGATCATATAACTAACGAGCACTTTAGCAAGTTAATATGCGAAATGGATAAATATGCATACAAGGAAGGCTATCTGATCTCACTTTGCCAAAATCGCAATACTGAGGAATTTGTTTCTCAGATAATAAGCAGGCAGTATGACGGAATAATCATAAGCTCGATCAGTTTTCCGGAATCCTATATACGTCAGTTCATAAGTGCAAATATACCTGTTGTAGTTCTTTTGAACAGGCTTTATGACAATATTGAAGGAGCAGGTTTAATTTATACCGGATTATATGAAGGAGCAAAAAAATGCGTCGAGCATTTAGTTAATAAGGGAAGAAAAAATATTCTGTATCTGGACAGAATAAGTTCACATGGAAATTTCAGTACTGAATCCGATCTGAGGCTCCGTGGATTTAAGGATCAGATGAAGGAAAGTAATCTTCCGGTTTCTGAAGAAAATATAATTACCGGATGTACCAGTGAAGACGAAGTAATTGCAAAAATCAAGAAGCGGTTTAAAGATGGATTTCCGATAGATGCGATTTTTGGTCGTAATGACAGAATTGCATGTATAGGAATGGAAGCAGTAAAACAATTAGGTTTAAGAATTCCAGAAGATGTTTCTGTAGTCGGTTTTGACAACTCAAGCATAAGTATGTATACCAGTCCGGCTCTTACAACTGTTGAAATACCCAGGGCCGATATTGGAAAAGCAGCTGTAGAAATGCTGCATCACATGATTAATGAAAAATCAGTGCCCGATAAAATATATTTCGAAACCAAATTAATTGAAAGGGAGAGTTCATAGCTCTCCCTTTTTAAGGTCAAAAAACCTTTGAATTTGTCATGGTCTTTATTTAGTCTTCGTATAAACCACTTTTCCATTGACAATGGTTGTTTCCACATTGAGTTCGTTATCAAGAATAACCAGATCGGCATCTTTACCTTCTTCAATAGTCCCTTTCCTGTCATCTATTTTCATTAAAACCGCAGGATTGGTTGTCAGAAGCGGGATGATCTCTTCAAGAGGTCTCCCTGTAAATTTAAGAATGTTTTTAAGGGCTGTGTTAGTTGTAAGAGTACTGCCTGCCCTTGTACCGTCGCTGATAAGTCTGGCATCACCGTCAGTAACTCTTACCTTATTTACTCCAAGGATATAATCTCCATCAGGCAGACCGGTGGCCATTATACTGTCTGTGACAGCAACTACTCTGTCAAGGCCTTTAGTTTTTATCAGAAGTCTGACCACTGCCGGATGAAGATGTCTTCCGTCGCAGATAGCCTCGCAATAAATATCACTTTCAAGAGCTGCACCTGAAATAGCAGGATGATGCTGATGCATCAGCTTCATTCCGTTAAAAGTATGTGTAACCGAAGTAGCACCATTTTTAATGCTTTCCATTGTGGTTTCATAATCTGCACCTGAGTGTCCAATGGAAACTACAACTCCTGTTTTTACCGCTTCCCTTATAAGCTCCATTCCACCTTCTATTTCAGGGGCAATAGTAATGTAGGTAATTTTGCCCTCCGAAGCATCATAATATTTCTTAAAAAGGTCTATGTCAGCCTTTTTGAGCAGATGTTCAGCCATTGATCCTCTGTACTCAGAATCAAGGAAAGGCCCTTCCAGATGTATACCGATAAGGTTTGCGCCATCTGTATCAATATCCATGGCCTTCTTTATCTGATCAATGCACCAGAGAGTATTTTCCTCTGTATCAGTAACTATTGATGCCTGATAGCTTGTGGTACCCTGGGAAGCAAAAAATTTGGCGAGCTTGCAATAATCATCAGTTGTGGCATGATTAACATCAATATTATCGGCGCCATGAGTGTGAATATCTATAAAGCCGGGAATTACCTTCTTACCCATTGCATCTATTTCAGGGTATTTCTCTTTGTTGTCAGAATCATTGCTGATGGCAGCAATTTTTCCATCCTTCACCGTTATATTTCTTTTAACAAAATCACCGCCAATGAAAGCTTCGGCATTTTTTATAAACAAGTTCATAAATATCAACTCCTTAAAATATAATCTACCCCTTGAAAAAGGAAAATACCATGGATTCATTATTTTATTAGAATTGTTGTCTTAAATCTGATATAATTATTCTCATTATTATGATTAAAATATAAAACATAATACAACTTAATTATACAAAAATAAACAGTAAATTTGATAAAAAATAGGGATAACGTTTGCGTAAATTATAATTCAATCTATGTACGCGAAGATATATAATAAAATTTATAAATACATATATGGCCGCGTAATAATGGCCATATAATGTTTTTACCTGCTTTTAATTAATGTCATGTTAGTTTTTACAACATTTATACAGTATAGATTCAGATAGAATTTTTCAGCATAGTAGTATAAACAATCTGGTAAAGGGATGAATATGAGAGAGAAAAAAGTCAGTATTATCAATTTGTTTTTATCTTTTTTAAAGGTGGGCACTATAGGATTTGGTGGGGGTAGTGCTTTAATTCCTGTTGTCGAAAATGAAATTGTTCAGAACAAAAAGGCAATGAGCGAACAGGATTATTTAAAACACACTGTGGTAGCCAATATTACTCCAGGAGCATTGCCGGTTAAACTGGGGGCTACCTGCGGGCATCAGTTAAAAGGACCGGCTGGTTCTCTCGCAGGAGCATTAGGTGTAACAATTCCCGGTTTAATATTCACAGTGGCCTTTATGGCGCTTTTTTCAATTTTAGGTGGCGATGCCATCAACTATTTTAACTATGCTTCGGTTGGAATTACTGCTTTCATTGTATTTCTGCTCATAAGCTATGTGGTAAAGATCGTTAAATCTGGCGATTTTAAGATTAATATGTCTTTGTGTATCGCAGCATTTGCCCTGACAGGCGGCAAAGAGGTGCGTGAAATTCTAAGCCAGCTTCTTAAAGTAGAGCCAGAAGTTTTTGGTACACCGCTATTTGATATTTCCACCATCGATCTTATAATCTTATCTTTTTTTGTGATACTGTTGCTTGAAAAAATAAGAAATAAAACTGAGTTCTATTTTGTCTTGTCATTATGCCTGCTGTATGCTTTTTGTAAGGGTAAGACAGGAAAACTTCTTGGGCTGAATACAGTGGGCAGTATACTGTTAATATTAATGATTGGTATTGCCATTATGGCTTTTGTTGTAAGGCGTGAGAAAAGCAAAAACAAGACTAAATTGTCCTTTGGAAAATCAGATATAGTAATAACTTTATTATATTTACTAATTCCAATTCTGCTTACAGTTGCTGCAATGATTTTCATCCCAATGAAGGGATATAATTTGATTGATTTTCTTGTTAAGATTACTTCTTCGACTGTGACATCCTTTGGCGGTGGTGAAGCTTATGTTTCAGTTGCCGATGGGATTTTTGTCCAGGGTGGATATATAAAGCCTGATCTGTTTTATACAAGGCTTGTACCCGTGGCCAACTCTCTGCCGGGTCCTATTTTAGTTAAAATTGCTGCAGGAATGGGCTTTCTGTTCGGGCAGCAGGCTGGTGGTACTGTTGCCGGATGGGTAGTTGCTCTTATTTCAGGGGTTACGGCTATGGGAGTCTGCTGTGCAATTGCCATTGTGGTGTTGACACTGTATGACAGCGTTAAGGAATTGCAGTTTATAACCAACCTCAAAAAATATATACTTCCGGTTATCTGCGGAATGTTGATTTCAACATCGGCTGCCATGCTTTTTGAAAGTATGAAAATAACTGGCGGGAAAGGTATTTCAGGTTTTATTTCCCTTCCTGCTATTCTTCTTAGCATTTACGGATTAAATTTCCTTCACAGGAAATATGGTCTGCATGACGTAATACTCCTCATTTTGTCAGCAGTCTTAAGTCTTGGAGTGCTTTTAGTTTTCTAACAATCTATTAATTATTGTGTTTGAGAATAAATATTCTGAAAATTAATTATCAGGTCTGGATAAACCAGGCCTATTTTTATCTCTCGTAAAAAGATAAAAGATCTGTATATTTCAAATGCAAAAATTAAATGAAATGATTAATTTAAAATATCTAAAATGAATGATGCGGCACAACCTTTAATGGTCATTATTTTTTCGTCGTCTGCTGTTACTATATTTAGATCAGGCATTATTTTTCTGAATTTATTCTTGATAACGTTAGAAAATAGTTTGGAGTTTTCGGCAATTCCGCCGCCTAAAATTATTAATTCTATTTCAAGAATATTGAGAAAATTCTCCAATCCCACAGAGAATATACATGCGGCATTCTCAACAATATATGATGCCAGTTTATCACCATTATCTGCGGCTTTGCATTAAAACCCCCTGACTTTTAGCGGGGGTTTTAATATATACAAAAATAACGATGGGCGTCCTGCGTTACTTATTTGCGGGCTGCACAGCTTTCACGCTGGATTATTTTGAATGGAACCTCTAATTTTACTGGTAATTTATGTCCGCCTTTTATTCGGTCGAGTAAAATTTTGAATGCAAATTTACCCATGTCGGTCTTGGGGATATCAATACTTGTAAGCATGGGTGAAACGAATTGGCACATTTCAATATTATCTATGCTGATAACCGAAATATCATCCGGAACTTTTATGTTGGCTTCACTTAAAGCTTTTAATACTCCTATAGCTGTAATATCATTTGCACAAAAAACAGCTGTAGGAGTATCTGATGATATTTTTAAAAGCTTTTCCACAGCTTCATATCCTCCTTTAACAGACAAAGGCGCATCAATGATAAAGTTGCGTTCAACTGGTATTTTTAATTCAACCAATGCATCGAAATAACCACGATAACGGGCTTCATTTGACATTTCACCAATATATCCTATATTGGAGTGACCCAAAGAATGCAAACGTTTTACTGCTGTTTTTGCGGCAGTATATCCATCGCATATTATTTGGTCGCATTCATCGCTGACTTTATTTAGACCTGTATAAACAATATTCTTAAATTTCTTGCTCAAATATGTATAAAGGGGTTTGGAGTATCTGCCAATAAGTATTATTCCATCGGGTTCTGAAAGAATAAGATCATCGTAGATTCCATCGCTATTCATGCTCTGGGCCGAAAATACTCCAGTAACAGTACATGAATTTTTAATAGCTTCCTGCTCGATTGCCTGAAATATTTGAGAAAAAAATGGATCGGATAAACCGTCGGTGGTCCTTGCAAAAACACAGGCTATATTATGTGTTTTCATTTTTGTGTTCTTTATACCTTTTCTTAGTTTTTGTGCGGCAGTGTTTGGTATATAATTTGTTTCCCGGACAAGCTTCCAAATTTTTTCCCTTGTTTTGGCGCTTGCTGAATTTTCATCACCATTAATAACCCGTGAAACAGTTGATACTGATACATTAGCCAGTTTAGCAAGTTCTTTTAGCGTCAAAAAAACCCTCTCCTGTTTTAATATAAAGTTATATTAGTAAGTAAATCAGAAAAATTAAGAATGTTCAGTTTGATTATAGCACAGTCATTATAGCATTTAGTCTGTATGAACGCAAACGTTTGCTTAAATTCTGGAATAATTTATGATTTATTATGGTAATATCGAATTGAGCCTTTAAGGGAATAAGGGAAGAACAATTAATTTTTTTTAAAGAGGATCAATGAATGCAATTGCAAGATTTGTCTACAAGACCACTAAAATTAAAACCTGCAAGAGTTCGTCGAAATTATTCAGGCGGTCTTCTTTTGGAGCAATGGCAAAACAGATCTAATCCTGAAGATGGCAACATGCCTGAAAATTGGGTAGCTTCTACAGTAGATGTCCGAACTGACGACTATGTTGAAAATGAAGGGCTAAGTACTGTTGTAATTGATAAAGATACCGAAATACTGCTTCGTGATCTTATAAATAGCAATCCGGAAGTTTTTCTTGGAAAAGAACATGTAAACACATATTCTGCCAGTTTAGGGGTACTTGTTAAATTAATAGATTCATGTACCAGACTCTATATCCAAGTACATCCTGACAGGGATTTTGCGAAGAAATATCTGAATTCTGAATTTGGCAAAACCGAGGCGTGGTACATACTTGGCGGCAGAAGGATAAATGGTGAAGACCCATATGTCTATTTTGGTTTTAAAGAAGGTGTCACAAAAAAGTTATGGAAGGAATTATTTGAGAAACAGGATATTGAAGGAATGCTTAATTGCCTTCATAGATTCTCAGTTAAAGCAGGAGATATATTCCTGATTGAAAGCGGTATGCCTCATGCAATTGGTGCCGGCTGTTTTGTCCTTGAAGTTCAGGAACCGACGGATTATACATTCAGAGTAGAAAGGACAAGCCATGATGGCAGAAAGCTTCCTGATACATTTTGTCACCAGGGTATTGGATTTGAAAGAATGCTTGAAGCATTCAGGTATGAAACTTATAGCAGGGATGATATGCTGAGACAGTTTTATTTAAAAACCGATGTGATTGAATATCAGGAAGGGGGAACCAAATCATCCATTATTCCTGATAGATATTCTGATTTTTTCACAATGGAAGAACTTAATATCACCCACAAGTTTTTCATGAAAAAAAGTGATGAATTCATCATAGCTGTTGTACTTTCCGGGCAGGGAAGAATTGAATGGCATGGTGGGGAAATGAGAATAAAACAGTCAAACGAACTATTTATTCCTGCTGGTTTAAAAGAATTTATATGGGAATCTGATGATGGTAAAAATTTAAAAGTAGTGCTTAGTTATCCACCGAAGTTTAAAGTATAAATTTTCGTAAACAATAGAGAAAAAAGGAGTTGAATTGATTTGAAAGGAAATTTGTTAGTGGTACATGGCGGGGCGCCTACAGCTGTTATAAATTCTTCGTTATATGGTGTTGTTACCGAAGCAAAAAAACATGAGGAAATTGACAAGGTATATGCGGCTATAGGCGGCTCAAAGGCTATCCTTGATGAGAATTTTATGGATTTAAAACAAGTTGATGATGAGAGGCTCAAGCTTCTGCTGCAAACTCCCGCATCAGCTATAGGCACTTCCAGATACGAACTTGAGAAGTCTGATTATGAACAGATGGTTGAGGTATTCAAGCGCAATAATATCAAGTATGTTCTGGTCAACGGCGGCAATGGTTCGATGGATACCTGCGGAAAAATTTACAAGGCATGCGGCGATGCGGGGATAAATGTGGTTGGAATACCTAAGACTATTGATAATGATATCTCGGTTACCGACCATGCTCCAGGCTTTGGAAGCGCTGCAAGATATATTGCTGCAACTGTCAGTGAAGTTGCCCAGGATGTCAAGTCACTGCCAATACATGTATGTGTTATAGAAGCAATGGGAAGAAATGCCGGCTGGCTTGCTGCGGCTTCTGCACTTGCCCGAAAGAAAAAGGGAGATGCACCACATCTCATTTATCTTCCGGAAAGACCTTTTAATGAGGATGAATTCCTCAAGGATGTAAAAGAGCTGTATGACAAACTGGGCGGTGTTGTGGTTGTTGTAAGTGAAGGGCTTAAGGATAAAGAAGGCAAACCTGTTGTTCCTCCGATTTTCCAGGTGGGAAGATCTGTTTATTACGGGGATGTCAGTGCTCATCTGGCAAACCTTATCATTAAGCGCCTGGGTATAAAGGCAAGAAACGAAAAACCTGGAATCTGCGGAAGAGCATCTATAGCTTTTCAATCCAATGTTGACAGGGAAGAGGCTGTTATTGCAGGTGCCACTGCAGTAAAAGCGGCTGTAGAAGGAAAATCAGGAGTAATGGTAGGTTTTGAAAGAATTCCGGGAGAAAAATATGAATGCAAAACCATTTTAATACCTATCGAAGAAGTTATGCTCCATGAAAGAACTCTTCCGGACAAGTTTATAAATGAACGCGGTAATGACGTGACTGACGAATTTATTGAATGGTGCAGACCTTTAATAGGAGACGATTTAAGAGAGTTCATCAGTTTTCTGGATTAAGGAGGTAACCATGAAATACATTTTTCTGAACCTGAAAAGATTTGATGTACCAAGAGAGCTGGGGGGAGTAAACAGTATAGCTCCGGCAAAAGACTGGGCAAGTTATATAGTTAAAAACACTCAGGAACAATTAAAGGCTTATAATCCTGATGAAGTGGAATTTGTAATGTTTTTCCCCGAGGCTCATATTATCACTGCTGTTAACTCACTTTCTGAAGGAAGTCCTGTAAAAATCGGATGTCAGGGCGTTTTCAGGGAAGATACTGCTGTTGGAGGCAATTTTGGTGCATTCACCACAAACCGCACTGCCAACAGCATGAAGGCAATAGGATGCGGCGGGGCAATCATAGGCCATTGCGAAGAACGCCGCGATAAATTGGAAATCATGAAAGAAGCTGGAGTAACAGATACTGACGCAGTGAACCGTATCCTGAACAAAGAAATAAAATGCGCTATCAATGCAGGACTTAAAGTACTTTATTGTATAGGCGAGACAACAGATGAACAGCCTCATTGGCAGGATACTTTGAAGAAACAGCTTGAAATAGGTCTTGATGGTGTGGATAAGAGCAAAGTAGCCATAGCATATGAACCCGTATGGGCGATAGGTCCGGGAAAGACTCCGCCGGGCAGAGATTACATTCAGATGGTGGCAAAATTTATAAAAGAAATCACTGATAATGCTCCCGTTGTTTATGGTGGCGGCTTAAAGCAGGATAATGCTGAAATGCTTGCATCTATACCTGAAATAGACGGTGGACTCATCGCTCTTACCAGGTTTAGCGGTGAAATAGGTTTTTATCCTGATGAGTATTTGGAAATAATTAAGAACTATATGGGCAAATAGAAAAAAGAAAAGAAAGGAAGTGGAGACATGAAACTTGAGTTTGAGTATGGTCATGGTACCATGACAGCCGAACTCCCGGATTATACTGATGTGTTTATTCCGGGCGAGACAGTTCCCGATCCGCCTTATTTGGAGGATGTTTATACAGCTACAAGGGAATCCATTCTAAATCCAATAGGAATGGAACCTTTGTCCAAGCTTGCCAAAAAGGGATCAAAAGTAACAATTGTTTTCCCTGACAGAGTAAAAGGCGGTGAACATCCGACTGCACACCGCAGGGTTGCAATACCGATTATTCTTGAAGAGCTTTATAAGGCAGGAGTAGAAAAAGAGGACATTCTTCTTATCTGTTCCAACGGACTGCACAGCAAGAATACCAAAGAAGAAATTCGCAGTATTTTGGGTGAAGAAATATTCAACCAGTTCTGGTACACTAAACAAATTATTAACCACGACAGTGAAGACTATGAAAATTTAGTTGATCTTGGAACAACCAAAAGCGGTGACCCGGTTATCATGAACAGATATGTCTATGAATCCGATGTCGCTATTTTGATCGGACATGTTCTTGGTAACCCTTACGGAGGATATTCAGGTGGCTACAAGCATTGTGCAACCGGTCTTACCCACTGGAGATCCATTGCTTCCCACCATGTTCCTCAAGTTATGCATCGTGATGACTTTACACCTGTAAATCCAAATTCACTTATGCGCAGAAAGTTTGACGAGATAGGCATGCACATGGAAGAGAAAATGGGTAAGAAATTCTTCTGCTGTGATGCAGTGCTGGACAGCCGTTCAAGACAGATAGCAGTGTTCAGCGGGTATGCAAAGGAGATGCAGCCTATTTCATGGAAAGTGGCTGATAAGAGAACCTATATCCATTGGGCAGAGAAGAAGTATGATGTTATGGTGTTTGGTATGCCCCAGTTCTTCCACTATGCCGATGGAATGGGCACCAATCCTATTATGATGATGCAGGCTCTTTCTGCACAGGTAATCCGTCATAAGAGAGTTTTGAAGGATAACTGTGTAATCATATGTTCATCCATATGTAACGGTTATTTCAATGATAATAAGTTTACCGGTTACCGTCAGGTTTATGAAATGTTCCAGCATGACTACAAGAACATTCTGCCTGATATGGACCGTTATGGTGAAATGTTTGCCACTAATGAGGAATATATCAGAAACTACAGATTCGGCAACGGCTTCCATCCATTCCATTCATTCTCCATGATAAGCTGCGGTCATATTGCAGAAATGAATACTGCAGCAATCTATATCGTAGGTGCGATGGAGCCCGGATATGCAAGAGGAATGGGACTTAAGACCAGGGCTACATTTGAAGAAGCTCTGGAAGATGCAATGAAGAAATATGTAGGTCCAAAACCCAATATTTTGGCTCTGCCAAAAACATTTAAGCTTGCTTCCGTGCATTTGTGCATGAAGGATGACGATAACAGAGACTATGGGGTTGATTACTGCCATCATGGCTAAAAAATAAATATATTGGGGGGGTTCAGGTCAACTGCTGCGGCGGTTGACCTGATTTGTTATAGGGAGAGTAAAAACCGGAATTGTGAGATTTGAGAAATCCGGCTGGATATCAGAGATAAAATAAAAGGGCAGAAGAATCGAAATTATAAGAAGGAAGCAGAAATTAGTAATCGTATATAAAAAAGAAGGTATCTTGGGGCAAGGATAGAATTTAAAGTAAGAGAACTGTAGCCAGCAGAAAGGAAGGATGTTAAAATGATATGTACAATTGAAAATGAAAATCTTGAAGTCCGGATCAACAGTCTGGGTGCTGAACTTTGGTCCATTGTTGACAAAAATGATGGTACTGAATATCTGTGGCAGGGTGATAAGGAATTATGGGCAAGGAGAGCTCCAAATCTCTTCCCGCATTGTGGAAGATTGAAGAATAATAAGTATACTTACGAGAACAAGACCTATAAATCTGAAATCCACGGATTTGTTAAAGAATTTGAGCATCGTGTAATTGAAAAAAGTGAAGCATCCATTGTCTTTGAAATTTCAGATAGTGAAAAAACACTGAAAATGTATCCATGGCGGTTTAACTTCAGAACGGGTTATAAGCTGGAAGGTAGCAGAATCATTCATTCTTATGAAGTATATAATCCTAATGCTAAAGATATGTATTTCAGCATAGGTTATCATACAGGCTTTATGTGTCCTTTTGACAGTGGTCGGGATATAGAGGAATATATTCTGAAATTCGAAAAAAAAGAAACTCCTATTGAGATTATTTGTAATGACAAGGGACTGCTAAGCGGGGAAGAAAGAATTTATTTTGAAAATGAAGATACAATTGAACTTCATAACAAACTTTTCTCATCAAGTATTGTTTTAACGAATTTAAAATCTGATTATATTTCCATAGTAGAGCAAAATACCGGAAGGTCTGTGAAAGTCGGAATTAAAGATTTTCCCTATCTGGTGCTATGGTCAACCCCGGACGTAGTAAAATTTGTTTGTATAGAGCCGTGGTATGGGCTTCCGGATGCCCATGATACTGATGGACAGTTTGTCAAGAAGAGAGGAATACAAAAGCTTGCACCAGACAGTACTTTCAGGTGCAGTATGACTATAGATATCTTGCCATGATGTTCAGATTTTCTTGCTGTAAGAATATGCAGCCGCAAGGTTCTCTGTTCTGAACAGCCGTTTTTCTCTTATGACTTATCCGCTAAAACCCGTTTTATAACTGAAGTGCGGGCGAGGTTTTCCAGTTTGTCATCAAGGGGGTCAAGCCCCTGGAATTCCGGATACTTGTTCAATAATGCAAGGGTTATGAGATGATCGGCAAGGGCAGGGTTTTTTGGCAGCAGACTTCCATGGGCGTAAGTGCCATAGGTGTTTTTATATACAGCCCCCTCAAAACCGTCATCTCCATTGTTGCCAAAGCCCTTTATGACTTTGCCCAATGGTTTAACACCTTCTCCCAGATAGGTTTTTCCTGAATGGTTTTCAAATCCCACAACATAACCGTCTGTTGTCTGTGATTTCAAAAAGTCACATTCAAAGACAAGATTGCCTGTCAGCCTTGCTTCAGAGCTGCAGGTCCAAAGATCAAGGGCTCCGACGCATTCGATTTCAGATCCGGATTGAGTTTTGTAATATTTACCAAGTAACTGAAAACCGCCACAAATACCTAAAATGACTTTTCCTTCTTCAGCTGCATCGATTATTCTTTGTCTCTTACCTCTCATAAGATCGTCCTGAATAATGGTCTGCTCAAAATCCTGACCGCCGCCTATAAAAATAATGTCATATTTTTCATAATCAAATTCCTCATTCAATGAAACCGTCACGGTTTCAACGTCTATATTGCGCCATTCACAGCGCTTACTCAGAGTTATGATATTGCCCCTGTCACCATAGAGGTTCATAAGGTCAGGATACAGATGACATATGGTTAGTTTGTACATAATGCTCCTCATTTCCAAAAATCTTTCAAGTTAAATCGGTTTTTCAGTACTTGCCGTATATCAAGCATTGCAGAATAGGTGGGAAGAATATAAATTGTCTCATTTTCTCCGGCTTCAGCCAATATTTTGTCAATAAGCTGGTTTTCATTATGTTCTATCCTGATAAGCTCTTCATCAATACCGGCATATTTCAAGCGTACAGCCATATCTTCGGCGCGGTCACCTGAAACATAAAAAAAACGGATTTTATTCTGCATGAAAGAAAGAATCTCAAAATCCACATCCCATATCCAGGAAATATCTGTACCATCTGCAAGTTTATCATTAAGAGCAAGGGTTACAACACATCTATTATTTTGCGTCATCATATATCTGAGAACCTGGTTAAAACCTGTCGGATTTTTTACAAGTATCATCTTTATTTCCCTGTCCATGACGTTAACGGTCTCCATACGTCCGAAGCCGGTTTCAAATCCTTCAAGGACATGAATGATGTCTTTTTCGCTGAGCTCAAGAAGGTACCCTAAACCTGTGGCAGCCAATGCATTATAAATATTGTACAGTCCGGGAAGCGCGAGCTTTACTGCAAATTTTCCATCGGGCACTTTAATCTCAACTGTAGATGTCAAGTTATCGTAGTGGAGAACCTGTGTGCATTCGATCTTTGCTTCGGGTCTTTCATAGTTGCATCTGGGACATTTAAAATGTCCCAGATGTGCAAATGTAACTGATGAATACTCATACCGGGCCGAACAATTCATGCAGTAAGGCGCATCATTATTTGAACTGAAATTGGTTTCCGGGTATACCCCGTCGGCAAAACCAAAATAGAATACAGGATTATCCACGCCCTGCCCCAAAGAGGCGCAGAGTGAATCGTCAGCATTTAAAATCAGGGTGGATTCAGGGGAACTTAATATGCCATCCCGGACATAGTTTAAGGTGGAATAAAGCTCACCAAATCTGTCGAGCTGGTCTTTGAAAAAGTTTGTGACTATTATAATCTCGGGTTTTAATTTGGGAGCAACAGTTTTGAAAGCTGCTTCATCAGTTTCCAAAAGCGCTGTTCTTACCATGGCCTTACCTGTCAGTGAAAGCGCATCTATCAATGTAGTAGTAATTCCACTTGCCAGGTTTGCTCCTGATTTATTGGCTATATACTTAATACCGCTTTTGTCCAGCATCCCGGCACAAATGCGGCAGGTAGTGGTTTTTCCATTGGTTCCGGTAACCATGATTACCCGAAATTTATCTGAAAGTTCTGATAAAATGTTCGGGCAAATTTTAAGGGCAATCTTCCCCGGAAAAGTTGTTCCGCCTCTGTTTAAGAGCCTCAGAACTATAACTGCAAGTTTTGTTATTATTATTGCAGCCGTAAGCCGCATTTTTTTTAATAAATTTTTCATCGGTTCACTCCTGTTTAATTCTATCCCCGGTGCGGGAGGTCTGCTTCTGTATTTCGCCGGCCTTACATCGAAGCGTTTTTGCCGATCTTCAGGGGAATCCTTGTATCCGCCTTTGTAAGAATATTACTGTTTATTATTATATCCGCCAACAATAAATATACTGATATTTTCCCTGCTGTTAAGGGCAATAATTAATAGGCAGATTCAATATAAAACATCGCAGTGGAATAAATTATGCCCTTATTATACAATAAGTAATAAAAGGCACACAAGTTAAATGGAACATGTGCTAAAACATATGGAGGACCAACCTAAATGGATAAAAAATTTTTAATTGTTGATGGAAACAGCATAATAAACAGAGCGTTTTACGCTATAAGGGGACCGAGAATGCTGACCAGATCAGATGGCACCCCGACAAATGCTGTTTTTGGATTTATAAATATTTTCAATAAATATTTTGAAGAGGAAAAACCCGATTTCGTTGCCGTAGCATTTGATTTAAAAGCAAAAACCTTCAGAAATGAACTTTTTGAAGATTATAAGGCCAACAGAAAAGGTATGCCTGATGAACTTGCGCTGCAGCTTCCTGTGGTAAAAGAAGTGCTCAATGCCATGAATATTTCTATTATTGAAGAGGAAGGACTTGAGGCTGATGACCTGATAGGAATTTATTCCAAAAAAGCTGAGGATGAGGGCATCAGGGTATCTGTTCTTACAGGAGACAGGGATGCGCTTCAATTGGTAAGTGATCTGGTTACCGTTATCATACCTTCTACTTCAAAAGGTCTTACATCTACTGTGAGATATACTCCTGAAGACATTAAAAATAAATATGGAGTTGATCCTGAAAGTCTGATTGATGTAAAAGCTTTGATGGGCGACCCGTCTGATAATATACCCGGTGTTAAGGGTGTTGGCAAAAAGACTGCTTTGGCTCTTATTCAGGAATACGGTTCATTGGATAACGTCTATGAGAATTTGACCGAAATTACAAAACCCTCGTTGAAGAAAAACCTTGAGGAAGGCCGGGAAATGGCCTATTTGAGCCGTACTTTAGGTACGATTGTCAGGACAAAAGAAGGAATTAAAAATATCTCCGATTTTAAGGTGAAGGAAATAAACAAGAAAGAGCTTTTTGAATTGTTTAAAAAGCTTGAGTTCAACAGCTTTATAAAAAAGTTCGGTCTTACAGAGCAGTATGAGCCTTCTGTGGAGGTTGAAGAAGCAGAATATGAGATTATTACAGACAAAGAAAAATTAGTGCTGATTTTTGAACAGTTATCAAAAGAAGAAAATCTGTTATTACTGCATATAACAGAACCTTCAGAAAGAGTTGGCGGAAAACTCAGGTTTCTGGCGGCAGGGACAAGTAAAAAGCATTATATAGTACCGACCGGGAATATTGATGAAGTAAGCCTTGCTCAGGCAATAAAAACAATTTTCGACAGCACACAAACTACTATTATCAGTCATGATATCAAGCAATTATATACCTGGGCTCTGAGTTTTGGCCTGGATATCAGCTGCAAGCTTTTTGACATGATTATCGCAGAATATTTAATAGACGCACTGGCAAACAGCTATTCCATTCCCAGACTTGCCAGAAAATATCTTGGTATGGATATTGAATTTCCTTTTTATAATGAAAATAAAAAAGCCAGTCCGGAAGAAGAAATGGATGAAGAGTATTATTCAAGACTTCTTAGCAAGGCTCTCGACACATTTGAATATATCTTTGAAAAACAATCTGAAATTCTAACTGAAAATAATCAGAACAGTTTATATTATGATATGGAACTTCCGCTTTCTTTAGTTCTGGGCAGCATGGAGTATCATGGGTTTAAGGTAGACAGGGAAAGACTCGAGGAATATGGAAAGCGGCTGGATGTCAGGATTGAGTCCCTGCAGCAGACAATCTGGATGATGGCAGGTGAGGAGTTTAATATTAATTCGCCCAAGCAGCTTGGTGTAATCCTTTTTGAAAAGCTCGGCCTTAGAGTTATAAAGAAAACAAAAACAGGATATTCAACAAGTGCGGAGGTTCTGAATGAACTGTATTATGACCACGAGATAATTCCATGCATACTTGAATACAGGCAGCTTACTAAACTTAAATCAACTTATGTGGAAGGCTTGATCAAGGTCATCAACCCTCAGACCGGAAGAATACACTCGAGCTTTAATCAGACTGTTACAGCAACCGGCCGTATATCAAGTACGGAGCCCAACCTTCAGAATATCCCTATAAGAACCGAAGTTGGCAGAGATATCAGAAAGGCATTTATACCTGAAGACGGCTTTATGTTCGTAGATGCCGATTATTCGCAAATAGAACTGAGAGTTCTGGCTCATATTACCGGGGATGAAATGATGCAGAAAGCATTTAAAGAAGGGACAGATATTCATACCAAAACTGCATCCCAGGTCTTTAACATACCTGTTGAGCAGGTCACCCCTGAAATGCGTTATAGCGCCAAGGCTGTGAACTTCGGGATTGTATACGGGATAAGTGATTTTTCCCTTGCCAAGGATATAAATGTAACACGAAAAGAAGCTGCAAAATATATAAACAATTATCTGTCAACTTTCTCAAAAGTTAAAAAGTACATGGATGATATAGTGGAGTTTAGCAAGAAGAATGGTTTTGTAGAGACCATGTTCCATAGAATCAGGCATATACCTGAGCTTAAATCATCCAATTTCCAGGTAAGGTCTTTCGGAAAAAGAATTGCAATGAATACACCTATTCAGGGTAGTGCTGCAGATATTATAAAAATTGCCATGGTAAAAGTCTGGAGTGAGCTCAAAAAAAGAAAACTTAAGTCCAGGCTGATTTTGCAGGTTCATGACGAGCTTGTAGTTGAAACAGCCGAGGATGAACTCGAAGAAGTCAAAGAAATTGTAATGAGAAATATGGAAGGAGCAGCGAGGCTCTCTGTGCCTCTTGTTGTTGATATATCCACGGGTAAAGACTGGTTTGAAGCAAAATAAAATACCTGCATAGGAGCATTGATAAAATGAAAATAATTGGAGTCACCGGTGGCATAGGAGCCGGAAAGACTTTAGTGTCATCAATTTTGAAAGAATTGGGTGCAGTTGTTATAGATGCTGATAAACTGTCAAGGGAAGCAGTAGAAAAAGGCAAGCCTGCGTACAGAAAAATTATAGAAGTATTCGGTTCAGATATCCTGGACAGTAACCGTTATATTGACAGGAAAAAACTCGGACGGATTGTATTCAACAATCCTGCATTGCGGCGTAAACTTGAAGAAATTGTGCATGAAGAAGTAGTCAATTGTATATTTAAAAAACTGGATGAGTTAAAACAAGGAGGGTATAAGGGGCTTGTGGTCCTGGATGTTCCCATTCCTGTTGAACATGGCTTTCTGGATGTGGCCGATCAGGTTTGGGTTGTAACGGCAAAAGAAGAGACCCGTATAAAGCGTGTGCAGGAAAGGAGCGGGCTTAGCAGGGAGGAAACTATACGGAGAATGAAATCGCAATTACCTCAGGAAGATTATATTGCTCTTGCCGATGTAGTGATAGAAAATGAAGGCAGCATAGAGAACCTAAAAAAGAAAGTAACAGATCTTCTGAAAAAATAAGATGTATACATATTGTAATTTTATCACTTGTATATATGGGAAAGTTGAGGTAAACTGAAAATTAATATAAAAAATTTCCTGTTTTCAGGAGGCAAAATGAAGAATCCCTTATTTGAAAAAGATATTCTGTACAAAACAGGGACAGAAAAAGAGCCTGGCAGTGTTTGTGTAAGAATATATCCACCCGATATTACCGGGCGTGTTCCTCTATTAATCGAACAGAAATCAAATCACGATCCTCTTGAATATATAGATCCGATTATTGCTGTACTGCAAGCAGATATATTTGACAGAATGCAGATTGATATAAAAACACAAAGTATTCCTTATTTCAAAAAAAGGCAGGAAAAAGACTATTATCTCCTGAAATTCAGTGAGGATGGTACATATAGTACGGAGGCAACAAAAAGTCCTTATTCTTAAAAAAAGATGTTTATTTCTTATTAGATTTGGTTAATTTGCTTGATTTATACCTTGTTTTTGGTAAAATTAATTTTGGTGCAACGTGAATTTTTTCACAAAACATAAAACTAAAGGAGTTGAACACTATGCCACTCGTAAACACTACAGAAATGTTCAAAAAGGCATATGAAGGCGGATATGCCATAGGTGCATTCAATGTAAACAATATGGAAATTATTCAGGGAATCACTGAGGCTGCCAAAGAAGTTAATGCTCCACTGATTCTTCAGGTATCAGCTGGTGCGAGAAAATATGCCAATCATACTTATCTGATGAAATTAGTCGAAGCAGCTCTTGAAGAAACCGATCTTCCAATTGCTCTGCATCTCGACCACGGTGACAGCTTTGAACTCTGTAAAGCCTGTATTGATGGCGGATTTACCTCTGTAATGATCGACGGTTCACATCTGCCCTTTGAAGAAAACATTGCTTTAACTAAAAAAGTAGTTGATTATGCTCACGAACGCGGCGTAACAGTTGAAGGTGAGCTTGGACGTCTTGCCGGTGTTGAAGATGATATAAATGTATCTGAAGAGGACGCCCAGTATACAAAACCTGAGGAAGTTGAAGAGTTTGTAAGCCGCACTGGCGTGGATTCCCTTGCAATTGCAATTGGTACCAGTCATGGAGCATATAAGTTTAAAGGAGAGCCGAAGCTCCGCTTTGATATCCTTGAGGAAATACAGAGAAGACTGCCAGGTTTCCCAATAGTACTCCACGGTGCTTCATCTGTTATTCCTGAGTATGTTGACATGATCAATGCTAACGGTGGAGATATGCCCGGAGCAAGAGGTGTTCCTGAGGATATGCTCAGAAAAGCTGCTTCTATGGCAGTATGTAAGATTAATATTGACTCAGACCTTCGTCTTGCAATGACCGCCACTGTCAGAAGAATATTTGCAGAAAATCCATCAGAATTTGATCCGAGAAAATACTTAGGTCCTGCACGTGAAGAGATTAAAAAGCTTGTTAAGCATAAACTGATCAATGTTCTTGGCTGTGCAGGCAAAGCTTAATCAAACATATTCCAGATTAAAAAGGGGCAAGACTTATACTTGCCTCTTTTTTTACCCCGTCTTTATATGAAATTAATCTGGCTGCCCCTTTCTGTTATTGATTTCATGATTGAAAGAAACAAATATCCGGGATTTGGATATGGCTTTTGCTAATAGAAGCAATGTATCAAAATTATTCAGCTCTGGCTTTTCAAAGATACAATGCAAGAGAAGTGACAGCATTTTTCCTATACCGGGACCATCGCACAATCCTGCATTTTTCAGGTCAGTTCCGGAAATGCTGGCCTTAACAGGTGTTACATTTGTTGTAAGATCATCAATTATTGAAGCCGAAACATCATATGGCAGTTTTTTCATTGCTGCATTAATCTCAATAGTATTAATAACCTTCTCTTTACCGAATTCAGTCACGGCTTTTCTTAAATTTCGGCAGGAATATGCACCTAATCCATCAAAACAGTTTATCAAAAGTCCAATGGATTTAATTGTTTTATTGTCGTATCTCAATTTTTTCAGTATCCTTTTATAATACTGACCCGCCAGGTCTTTGAAAGTGGTAATAAACAAAAGCGAAAGCAGAATTATTCTTTTGTTGCGGTGATTTGAAAAGTGAACCGCATACTTTGTCCATTCATTGTCCAATTTATCGATTTCGGGGAAAATTACCCTGCTGAGTCCGGTTTCCCAGAGCATAGAAAGTTTATGAGGCTCTTTTGAATCCAGTATTTTATTTAGTTCAGACTGAATACGTTCTGCACTTACATAGGAGAGATCCTGCCAGCAATCCCTGATGGCAGAAAAAGTTTTATCCTCAATATCAAAACCCAGTTGAGCTGAAAAACGAACAGCTCTGAGCATTCTGAGGGCATCTTCTGAAAATCTTTGTTTCGGGTCTCCGACACAGCGGATTATCCCTTTATTAATGTCTTGAAGACCGTTAAACGGGTCTGTTAATCCTTTTTTCGGATGCCATGCAATTGAATTTACAGTGAAATCCCGGCGGGAAAGGTCTTCTGTCAGAGAATCAGTAAATATTACAAAATCAGGTCGTCTGTGATCAGAATACACTGATTCTTTTCTGTAGGTGGTTATTTCTGCTTTTGTTCTATCATATAGAACTGTAACAGTACCATGTTTCAAACCGGTATCGTAGCTCTTAGGAAAAATTGATTTTATTGCATCAGTTGACGCATTTGTGGCAATATCCCAGTCATTGGGCGTTCTTCCCATTATTAAATCTCTCACACAACCACCTACAAGATGTGCGTCAAAACCGCTGTTGTTTATTTTGGACATAATATCGATAATATTTTTGGGAAGAATAACCTTCATAATACAACTCCTGTAATGGAATCTTGTAGTAAGTTGCTGCAATTTGTGATATAAATATTATTGTTGTATAAAATTATTATACTTAAAAGATAAAGTTAATCATAGTGCATGATTAACTATAACTTATAAATCATAGAGTTTCGCAAGAAATTCTGCCTCCCTGCATTAAATTGAGCAGGCATGGTTCTTGATAAAATGGTAGGGCGCATTTTATCGGGAATCATTAAAAAATTTGCATATTGGTCAAAATCGGTAAATAATGCTTGGGAACATAAAGAACTAATTAAAAATCGAGGGTTAAGCGTTTCCAGGTCTAAAAATGCCGCCTTAATTTACATGTAGGGAATAAATAAACAAATGATAATTTTGGAGGTTTTTACGTGGCAAAAAAGAGAAATAAACTTAGAGTAATTCCTTTAGGCGGTCTTGAGGAAATTGGGAAAAATATGACCGTTATTGAATATGGGGATAGTATTATTGTGATTGATTGCGGTGTTAAATTTCCCGAGGATGAAATGCTTGGCATTGACCTTGTTATCCCTGATATAACGTATCTTGAGCGTAATATTGAAAAAATCCACGGCATACTGGTTACACATGGTCATGAAGATCACATAGGCGCTCTGCCTTATGTACTTAAAAAAATAAATGTCCCGGTCTATGGAACCGAACTTACTCTGGGGCTTATTGAAAATAAATTAAGCGAGCACGGAATGTTGAATTATGCGGAATTGATAAAAGTAAGAGCAGGACAAAAAATTCAGTTAGGCGCATTTAAGATCGAGTTTGTCCGCACAACTCACAGTATAGCAGATGCTGTTTCTATTGCAGTTGATACACCAGTGGGAACCATATTCCATACTGGTGACTTTAAGATTGACCACACGCCAATAGAGGGGGATCCTATTGATTTGCCCAGGATAGCAGAAATAGGCAGAAAAGGAGTACTTTTATTATTGGCAGACAGTACCAATGTCGAAAGACCGGGTTATACAATGTCAGAAAAGACTGTGGGAGAAACATTTGACAGCACATTCAGGGGAGCAACAGGACGTATCATAGTTGCTACTTTTGCTTCAAACATTCATCGCATACAGCAAATAATAAATTCAGCTGTCAAGTACAACAGAAAGGTCGCTCTGGTTGGGCGGAGCATGCTTAATGTTATGAGGACTGCCGCAAGGCTGGGCTATTTATCATACCCTGAAGATACAATAATTGATATTGATAAAATAGGAAGATACAACCCGGAACAGATTGTTATTATCACTACAGGAAGCCAGGGAGAGCCCATGTCAGCATTAGCCCGTATTGCAAGCTCGACACATAAAAAAGTCGAGATAATGAAAGGGGATTTGGTAATCATTTCGGCAAATCCTATCCCTGGTAATGAAAAACTGGTTTACAGAGTCATTGATGACCTGTTTAAACAAGGTGCTTATGTGATCTATGATTCGCTTGACGATATTCACGTATCAGGGCACGCAAAGCAGGAAGAACTAAAAATAATGCACAGGCTCATAAATCCAAAATATTTTATGCCTGTTCACGGCGAATACAGAATGTTGAGAAAACATGCGAAACTTGCTGTGAGCCTCGGAATGGATGAGAAAAACATCTTTGTGATGCAAAATGGTAATGTGCTTGAACTTACACGAAGGACTGCAACTACCAATGGATCTGTACCCGCTGGCAGTGTTATGGTTGACGGTCTTGGCGTCGGTGATGTAGGTGATATTGTTCTTAGGGACAGAAGAATTCTTTCAGAGGATGGCCTCATAATTATAGTTGCTACCATTGATTCTAAAGGCAACCTTCTGGCAAATGTAGAAGTTATGTCCCGCGGCTTTGTGTACGTAAAAGAAGCGGAAGAGCTTATTGAAGAAGTCAGAAATATTGCTAAAGATGCGTTAATCAAATGCGTTAACAAAAAAGGTGTTAACTGGTCCAATATTAAAAATGCAATTAAAGATGAGCTTAATACCTTCTTGTACCGTAAAACTGCACGAAGACCTATGATTATCCCGATTATTATTGAAGTTGATCCCAAAGCTGCATACAGTGAGACACATTAAACATTCAGCTGATTTGAAGGCAGACTGCAAATGTACAGAACCCCGGAATAAATGCTCATGTACGGTAAAGAAGCAAGCAACCGAAAACAATAGATAGACCGCCAGCACTACACTATTCCGAACCAAAGACCAAAAGATAAGCATTTTGAGAAAATCTAAACTTTTGGATTTTCCTA
>JAAYMA010000074.1 GCA_012521615.1 Clostridiaceae bacterium
CTTTTTGAAACTTTCCAAAACTGGAGCTGTCTTGAAATATTCTGTTTGGACTGATATTCTTAATAGCAGTAATAGAAAATGAAGAGGTGTTAAATATTATGCTGCAGTACTTTATGCCCACCCGTGTAATAATGGGTGAGGATTCAATAAAGAAAAACCCTTCGGTTTTCTCTGAAATGGGGAAGAAAGCACTTATAGTTACCGGCAAATCATCAGCAAAGAAAAATGGTTCTTTGGATGATGTTATTGAAGTTCTTTCAAAAAACGGTCAATCATGGTCAATATACGATAAAGTAATGAGTAACCCCACGGTTGAATGTGTATATGAAGGAGCTTCCCATGCAAGGGCCGAAGAAGTGGATTATGTAATAGGTATCGGCGGCGGCTCTCCCATGGATGCAGCAAAGGCCATAGCAATGCTTGCCTGTCAGGATATTACCGAAGACCAATTGTTCTCTGGCAATTATGGTAAGGAAGTTTTGCCCATGATATTCGTTCCCACTACTGCAGGTACCGGATCCGAAGTAACATCTGCTTCCGTACTTACCCATCATAAACAGAAGACAAAAATCGGCATTTCATCTCCAGTACTTTTTCCTGATGTTGCTTTCCTTGATGCTAAGTATATGGACGATTTACCAAGGGATGTTACCGTAAACACTGTCATTGATGCTCTTTCCCATTCTGTGGAAGGTATGCTCTCAGTACGAGCAAATCCTCTTACTGATGCACTGGCATCGGTAAGTATCAGAATGATTGCTTCCTGTTTTGAAGCATTGAAAAAATTTGATTTATCCAGGAAAGACAGAGAAAATTTATTATATGCTTCGACTCTGGCAGGAATGGTTATCAGCAGTACCGGAACGGTTGCGGTACATGCCATGGGTTATTCTCTGACATACTTTAAGAATATGGATCATGGCCGTGCCAATGGTGTTTTGCTTGCCGAGTTCTTAAGATTTATAGAAGAACATCTTCCTGATAAAGTAGAGCAGATTCTCTCATATATGGGCATGAAGAATGTTGATGAATTTAAGGATCTTCTTGATGAATTGTTAGGGCTAAAAGAGGAAATTACTCTGGATGAAATAAATATGTATACAGAGATAACTATGCCCAAGCATAATATTAAAAATACTATAGTTGAACCCAAAAAAGAAGATATTTTCAATATCTACAAATCAAGTTTGTGCTGATAAAGAATGGAGTGATATATATTGGAATTAAGAGTCAGGACAAACAAGCAGGATGAGTTTATAAATATAACACCTCTTATAAGAGAAAAAGTTAAGGAAAAGGGCGTCAAAGACGGGATTGTAACTGTCTTCGTTCCCCATACGACCGCAGGGGTAACAATAAATGAAAATGCCGATCCTGACGTGGTGTATGATATTTTATATACCTTGAACAAGGTTTTTCCGGATCTTAAAGAATACCGGCATTTTGAAGGAAATTCGTGTGCACATATTAAGGCATCATTAATGGGTTCTTCATGTACTGTTATAGTTGAGAACGGTGAACTAAAGCTGGGTACATGGCAGGGCATATACTTTTGTGAATTTGACGGACCAAGGAATCGGAAAGTGTACTTAAAAATAATTGGTGAATAAGGTTGTAATCATTTGAGATTGTAAAAAAGTTTTACGAATGTTTCTCAGGTATAAGCAGAAAAATTAGGAAATAAACCAATTGACTACTGGTAAGTATAAGGATATAATTAGTCGCAATTGAATTAAATAAAAAAATATAAAAAATCCTACCAAACAGAGCAGGTATTTGCGCGTCAAGTGTCGGAGAATGGGAGTAGAGTCTCCGAACGAAGGACTTATGTCCGCGGTGCAAATACCCCATCCGCTGTTACTAGGTCTTCTTTTTCATAGTAGCAGTTCGGATAAGCAGAAAGGAGACAGGTATGGAAAAAGAAAAAATCGATTCACAGAGTTCACTTACCAGAAAAATCGTTCAAACCTCTCTATTTATAGGTCTTGCTATTGCGGTCAGAAGTTTCAGCACAATGATATACTTCTTAGGCGCCCCGGGAATGAGAATTAGTTTTTCCGGAATATTTGCAAAAATGCCAGCCCTGTTATTTGGTCCTTTATATGGCGGTATTGCCACCGGAATTACTGATGTAATCGGATTTTTATTAAAACCTGAAGGTCCGTTCATACCCTTTCTCACGCTCACTGCCATATTGGGCGGAGTTATAACAGGTTATTTATGGAGGGCATTAAAAGGAAAAGATACGGTCAGACTACAAAAGGTATTATGGCTGATCTTTATTTTGATTGGTGCCATAGGTTTGTTTAATTTTTTGACCATCAGGTTTTTTCCTGTTTCTTCGGTTGCTTTGTTAATCAGGAAAGCAGGAAAGTATGAAGGTTTTTTGACTCTGGGTCTGGTAGCTGCTTCTGTAGCAGGTTTAATACTATTAATTATAGACTTTGCAGTGAGAAAAAAGTTTCCGCAATCTGCCATCAATAAGTATTATATAAAAATACTTCTTTCATATGGCATATCAGGTCTTACAGTTACAATCCTAAATACATGGATTCTTATTTTTTACTTCCCCGCACTCCAAAAAATAGGATTTGTGCTTTACCTGATACCCAGACTTGTGGAAGAAATATTTATGATGGTTATACAAAGTTATATAGCGGCATTTTTATTTGCAGTGTATGAACGAGTTGTAAGGAGAAGTTAAGCATGAATATAAAAATACTTAAACTGATTGAAGGAGCAAAAAAAGCTGAGGGACTTACGGTTATAATAGACGTGTTCAGAGCTTTTACTGTTGCCTGTTATGCTTTCAATAACGGGGCGGAGGATTATATAACTGTAGGCCGGCTTGAAGATGCGTATTCAATTAAAGAGGACAATCCGCATTATATACTTATGGGAGAAAGGTATGGCAGAATACAGAAAGGATTTGATTATGGGAATTCTCCTGCTCAGATAGAAAACGTTGATTTTACCGGTAAAACAATAATCCATACAACCAGTGCAGGAACACAGGGGATTGTCAATGCAGTAAATGCGGATGAAATCATAACCGGAAGCTTTGTAAACGCAAAGGCCATAGTTAAATACATTCTTCAGAAGAAACCATCAAATCTGTCTTTGGTGTGCATGGGAAATGCGGGAGTGGAGGAAACCGAGGAAGATAATTTTTGTGCTGAATATATAGTAAGCCTTATCAAAAACCAGCCTTTTGACCTTGAAAAAATGAAAAACAGACTTAAAGAGGGAAGTGGAAAAAGATTTTTCGACCCCGGGAATGCGGATTGGAGCCCCGAGGGAGATTTTCATCTGGCCATGAACTTTAACAGATTTGATTTTGTACTAAAAGCAGAAAAAGAGGATGACGGATATATCCACTTAAAAAAATTATCGGTTTAAAATCTTTTAATCCAGTCTGGTGTTCCATGTGTGTATATTATAAGGAGACCTCTGTTTGAGGTCTCCTTAGGACTTATTCGTATTTACTGTTCTAATCAATTATCAGAAAATTGAGTACTGAAGGAACAAAGTTGCAAGGAGAGAAGAAATCAATGATACAACGGTGATTTGTGTATTTATTGAAGGACCTGCAGTATCCTTAAATGGATCACCGACAGTATCTCCTACAACTCCTGCCTTATGGGCAACAGAACCTTTGCCGCCGCAGTTTCCAGCTTCTATATATTTCTTGGCATTATCCCAGAGACCGCCGGCATTTGACATTATGAGCGCCAGAAGCAGTCCGGATGCGATATTACCTGTAAGAAAACCACCTATAGCCTGAGGTCCGCCTATGAACCCAACAGCTATAGTTGACAGGATTGAGAAAAGACCTGCAGGGATTAATTCCTTCAGCGAACCTGTGGTAGCAATATCAATACATTTGTCATAATCGGGTACTACGCCTTCACGGCCTTCTTTAAGTCCCGGTATGGTATCAAACTGGCGATGAATTTCAGCAATCATTCTCTGGGCGTTTTTGTCAACGCCGAGCATAAGCATTGCAGAGAAAACAGCGGGTATTGCGACACCGACTATAAGTCCGAAGAAGACTGTCGGATTGAGGATATCAAAGTTCTCAATGAATTTCAGGGACATACCCAGGCTTTCGGCTGCATCGTTAACTTCGCTCATGAAAGCACCCAGCAGGGATATAACGGTCAGTCCTGCGGCGCTTATGGAGAATCCCTTGGTTACTGCTTTGACGGTATTACCAGCGGAGTCAAGTTCGTCGCAGATTGCGATGACATCATGGCCCAAACCGCCCATTTCCGCCAGTCCCCTGGAGTTATCAACTATAGGACCGTAGGCGTCATTGGAAACAATCATTCCGACTATGGAAAGCATTCCAAGTGCAGCCATGGAAATTCCGAACATGCCATATTCGGCTGTCAGTCCGCTTTCAGCTCCCAGCGGCGCACAGATATTGAAAGCCAAAAGTGCCGAAACCGCTATACCAATGAGGGCGGGTAAAGTACTTAACAATGAATAGGAGAAACCTGACAAGATAGTGAAAGCAGGACCATTCTTGGATGCATTCGCTACTTTTTGCACAGGGGGTTTTACATCGTTTGTGAAATAATCGGTGGTAATTCCGATTATTGTTCCTACGAGAAGACCTACAGCTGTAGCGCCCCATACACGCCATTCGAAATCAAATACAGCAGTTGTAAGAGCAGTAAGAATGGCAAAAATTGCAGTGGTAACATAAGTAGAGCTGTTAAGTGCTTTGGTCGGATCGCCTTTCTGGCCGATACGGGCTGTCGCAACACCAATGATTGA
>JAAYMA010000075.1 GCA_012521615.1 Clostridiaceae bacterium
AAAAAGTTTGATTCAACCTTATCAGGAATAACTCCGATAAAAGCTCCGTATAAAACATCCTTCACATTGCCCTCGGTGTCTTCTATACCTGTAATTTCAATTGTATATTCCACACCAGGACCATGTTTCTTTGTTTTAAGCAAAATAAAGTTTTCACCAACCTCTTCTATTTCAAAGTCTAACTCATAGTCCTCGTCTAAAGATTTATATATGTAAACATCATCGAAATATACAATTGGTTCATTGAATACAACGGATACAGTCTCCTGATCAAACACAATTATTTCCTCTATATCGGTTTCCACCGAATCCTCTATGAAACCTAACTTTACAGCTTCTGACTTAGTAATAACCCCAGAATCAATTAATTTATAAAACAGTTCTTTACCCGTTGATTTTTCCTTTGTTGTTAACGCATTGTAAATTATGTCTACAGCATCTGAACGCTTAAAGTCAACATTGTCTTCCTCTTTTGAAATATAGAGCAGGTTTGTTACAAGTCCCACTTCGTAAGCCTTTTTGTAAATATTATTCCACGTATAGTCAGTGTTTATTTCGTAGCCGAGTATGCTTAGAATGATTTTTATAAAACTTTTCTCGGTTATATGGTCGTTTGGTCTATATTTACCTGTTGTATCACCGGAGAGTATTCCCATTTTTGCACAGTAACCGACATATGGAGCATACAAAAGGCTTGCATCAACGTCCGGAAAAATTGACGATTCTTTCCTGTAAGTGTCAGCATTAAGCAATACATGTAACTGCTGGCCGAGAATTCTTACTGCAAAGGTGGCAGCCTCAGCTCTGGTCAACTTTTCATTCAAAAGATAATTGCCATTTGAACCTTCTAAAATTTTCAGAGTTCCCAGAATTTCTGCCTTTTCCTGAAGTGTCGCGCTCGTTGGTGACGCATATGTTGACAAATTATAAGATAACAGTAAACAAACAACGAGAATTAATGCCAATACTGATTTTACCTTCATCTTTCGTTTTCTCCTTTGCATTCGAGATTTTCAAATAATATTATATCAATGATAGAAAATATTGTATATGATATTTTGACAAAATTTCATGTAAAAAGTTCCTTTTAAGCATAAAAAAACTCCCTTTCGGGAGTTTTATATCTACTGTGCCATCTTATATGTCGGAACAATTACTTTTACATATTCTTTCAATTCCTGACTGTCTGAAGATTTATAAACCTTTTGCTTTAATATTTCCAATTCCCGTTCAAGAAGCTCATAGTCAATATGCAAAGGCTTAGCAATAAATATTTTGTTATGCTTTGTGGCTTTAAGCCCCTCTTCGTTTAAAAGAAGCTCTTCATACAGTTTTTCCCCTGGTCTTAAACCTGTTATTTCAATATCAATATCTTCATATGGTTCAAAACCAGAAAGCCTTATTAAGTTCTTTGCCAAATCAAGAATTTTGACCGGTTCACCCATATCCAGCACAAAAATCTCTCCGCCTTCCGCCATTGCACCTGCCTGAATAACAAGCTGTACTGCTTCAGGTATTGTCATAAAGAATCT
>JAAYMA010000076.1 GCA_012521615.1 Clostridiaceae bacterium
CTGGAATTTCAATCCTGATATGAATTACAGTGCAGTTTTTTGTCAACTATTTGACAAGAAATTATTTAAGTTTTAAACTAATAAAAAACAAATTTTTCAGGATTTGTTGTATAATATCGCGAGACAGCTGTGTAAAATTCATAATCCTTATAAATCCTGCTCTGATTTAAATATATTTCAATTTTATGGCTACCTGCTGATTTTAACTGATATGATTACTACTGTATATAAAGGAGTAACGAATATGGCAAAGGTAACTTTCAGGGATGATCGTTGCAAAGGCTGCGGACTTTGTATCGAAGTTTGCCCTAAGAAAATCATAAGGGAAAATCCTGAGAAACTGAACGCAAAAGGCTATTTTCCGGCAGAAGTGGTTGAAATGGATAAATGCATAGGCTGCGCTTTTTGTGCTATGATTTGTCCGGATTGCGTAATAGCAGTAGAAAAATAGAAGGAGGAGCTATAAATGGGTCAGAAGCTATTGATGAAAGGCAATGAAGTAATTGCCGAAGCGGCAATACGTGCAGGATGTCGTCACTATTTCGGCTACCCTATAACACCCCAGACTGAAATTGCACATTATATGGCGAAAAAGTTGCCAAAGATAGGCGGTGTTTTCCTACAGGCCGAGAGTGAAGTTGCGGCGATAAATATGGTTTATGGTGCTGCAAGTACCGGAAAAAGAGTTATGACCTCATCATCAAGTCCGGGAATCAGTCTGAAGATGGAAGGTGTTTCTTATATAGCAGGTGCTCAGCTTCCTGCTGTTTTGGTTAATATTATGCGCGGCGGACCCGGTCTTGGAGGGATTCAGCCTTCACAAAGTGACTATTTCCAGGCTACCAAAGGAGGCGGACATGGAGATTACCGTATGATAGTGCTTGCACCATCAAGTGTTCAGGAACTCTATGAGCTTACAATAGATGCCTTCAATCTGGCTGATAAATACCGTATTATGTCAATGATCCTGGGGGACGGTGTTTTGGGGCAGATGATGGAAGTTGTAGAGTTCCGCGATGAAGAAAAGGTAGAAACCTATGACAAAAGCTGGGCCGCTTGTGGTCATGACAATAAAAGAGAGCACAATGTGGTTACATCCATACATATAGATCCTGCTGTCCTGGAGCAGTGGAATATTAATCTGCAGAATAAATATCAAACCATTTCAGGGAATGAGCAACGATATGAACTATATAACTGTGAGAATGCTGAAATAATTCTTGTTGCCTATGGCTCTGTTGCCCGTATTTGTAAAGGAGCTATCAAGGAGGCAAAAGAGCAGGGCATTAACTTGGGACTTATGAGACCGATTACACTGTGGCCTTTCCCAACAGAAGGATTTGAAAAAATAATAGACATACCCTGTGCATTTTTAACTGTGGAAATGAGTTCTGGTCAGATGGTTGAAGATGTAAAACTTACAGTTAACGGAAGAAAACCCGTGTACTTTACCGGAAGAATGGGCGGTATGATTCCTACAGTCAAAAATATTATGGATAAAGTCATGGAGATAAGAGAGAAACATCGTTAATTTATAAGAGTATGTGAAATTCAGAGAGGAGAACAAATAAATGGCAGTAGTTTTTAAAGCTCCGAAAGCATTATGTGATGTGCCCATGCATTATTGTCCCGGCTGTACGCATGGAATTGCTCACAGACTTGTAGCAGAAGCCATTGATGAACTGGAAATAGAGGGCAGGACAGTTGGTGTTTCACCAGTAGGATGCGCATATAACAACTATTTATATTTCAACTGCGACATGGTCCAGGCGGCACATGGTCGCGCCCCTGCTGTGGCAACAGGAATTAAGAGAAGTCTGCCGGATAATATAGTATTTACATATCAAGGCGATGGTGATCTTGCAGCAATAGGTACTGCAGAAATCGTACATGCTGCAACCAGAGGGGAAAATATCACTGTAATATTTATTAACAACACAATTTACGGAATGACATCCGGGCAGATGGCACCAACGACACTGTTGGGTCAGGTTACCACTACCACTCCATATGGAAGGGATGCTAAACTAAATGGTTATCCTGTAAGAGTTTGTGAAATGCTTTCAAAATTGGAAGGGCCGGCGTATATAGAACGAGTTTCACTTCATGATGTAAAGCATGTCAGAAAAGCAAAAGCAGCAGTAAAAAAGGCCTTTCAAGTCCAGATAGCAAAGAAAGGGTTCTCACTTGTCGAGATACTTTCAACTTGTCCTACCAACTGGGGTCTAAATCCAGTTGAGGCCCTTAAACGAATTGAAAAAGAAATGATTCCACATTATCCACTCGGCGTTTTTGTCGATACAGAGTTGGAGGTTTAGTGTATGATGCTTCATGAGTTTATTATTGCTGGTTTCGGCGGTCAGGGAATTCTTTCCGCCGGAAGACTGCTGGCCTATGCGGGAATGCTTGAGGATAAGAACGTTTCTTTCCTGCCTTCATATGGACCTGAAATGAGGGGCGGAACAGCAAACTGCATGGTTGTTATATCTGATACAGAAATTGGCTCCCCTGTTCTAAATTCATGTTCAGCATTGGTGGTTATGAATAATCCTTCTCTTGAGAAATTTGAGAGCTGGATAAAACCGGGCGGAATTTTGATTGCTGACAGCTCGCTGGTTCATAAAAAGACAACAAGAACAGATATCAGTGTGTTTGAAATCCCGGCTACCCAGCTTGCAAATGATGCAGAAAACAAACCGTATTCCAATATCTATTTGCTTGGCAAACTCATTAAGGAAACAGGTTGCGTCAAGCCTCAAAACTTTGAAAAAGCCCTTTATAGTGTCCTGTCCGAAAATAAACATTATATGATTCCAGAAGAAATGGAAGCTCTTAAAACTGGTATGTCATATTGATCTATAAATTTTTTGTACTCTAAGACATTACTGTAAGTGAAATATTTTAATGTGTTAAAAAAGTGTCAGTAGCATTCCTGACACTTTTTTAAATGGCAAGATATATTTATTGTGTTAAATTTCATGGATAAAATCTGTCAGCTCTTTTTGTATGTCAGTTATATTTTTATCTGGCTGTATATCTATATTTTTTCCACACTGTTTTAATAAGTAAACTTGCAGCAATAATCAATATTGACAAATAGTAGCAATTAGAATATCCTGTTTATAACAATTAATATAAATCATTACATTAGTTGTTGCTTAACAGCTTAGATTTTTAATAACTTTTTACTGAAGCAACCTATAGTTGCTGTTTTTAACTTAGGAGCAACAAATGGCTGCCGCTCTTAACTTATTTTTGCTGTTATTTAAATAACTTA
>JAAYMA010000077.1 GCA_012521615.1 Clostridiaceae bacterium
GCAATTTCATTTTACTTGAGATTTCAACTCCATGCTCTGTTTTTTTATAAAAAAATGTTGGAGTACCGGAATTTTTCTTCGGCACCCCAACATTTATTATAGAACCAAAATATTTAAGAAGCCGGGCTTTTATTTTATTGAAAAGGTGATAATATAGAAGTATGAGAAGTTTTATAGCCATTGAACTGGACGATTATACAAAGAATCTTTTAAACGGTGTCCAGCTTAAACTCAAACAACACGGAATAAAAGGAAATTACAGCCGACCTGAAAATTTCCACCTTACACTTAAATTTTTGGGAGATATTGATTTGCCTGTTTTTAATGAAGTCGTACATATCATAAAAAAAGTGGCTTTTTCTAATCAATTCTTTGTTTTAAAACTCAGTGGACTTGGTATATTTAATAGAGGCAGCAAAATGATAATTTGGTCAGGCCTGGAGAAAAGCAACAGGCTCTTGAAAGTATATTCCGAGCTTCAAACAGAATTGGAAAATCTTCTGCCCAATATTGACAAACGGGAATATATGCCACATATAACTCTTGTTAGAGAAGTAAAATATTCAGGAGAAACAGTTGATTTCATTTCCGGTGTCGCGCTTGACCATCAGTTTGAGGTTGCAGGAATCTCCCTTATGGAAAGTACGAGGATCAATGGAAAACTCACTTATATAAGACGGGCTTTTGAACCTTTTAAGCCGAATTAGACCAATGATTATTTGATAGAATAAACTGTATAAATCTGGGACGAAACAGGAGGAAGTATGCAGGATACCCTTAAAAAGACACTGTCGACTATATTAAAAGTAGTATTGGTAATTGTTGTATTTCTATTATCCTTCAGAATAGTAAAATATATAGTTCCTTTTCTGCTGGCATATTTTTTTGCATCTTTGATAGAGCCCATAGTCAAATTTATAGAGAGAAAACTACGCATTCCAAGAAAAGTAGGAACGGTATTTTCAATACTTTTTGTTTTGGGGACTTTTTTTTCCATTATAGGCTTCCTGATATACCGGCTTATAAAAGAAATTGAAAACGTTTATTACAGTATTAATATAAATGTTGATGGTATCACGAGTTTCTTCAATCGTCTTATAAGTGAAATTAACATAATTTTTATACAGCTTCCCGAAGAAATCACTGAGATTTTGAATCAGGCAGCCAGGAATTTGGCGGTCCAGCTTCAGGATCTATTGAATAAAGTCTTTGATATAGCTCAAATGTCCATTAAGTTCGCATTAAATCTGCCTCAGATTATAATTTTTATTTTGGTGACCATACTTGCGACATATTTTATGTCCAGTGACAAGACTAAAATTCTTAATTTCCTTGATGTTCAAATTCCCTCCAATTGGCTTAAAAAGACAAGAGGTATAACGAGCAATATTTTTACGGCATTGTTCGGATGGATAAGAGCCCAGTTTATCCTTATGATAATAACCTTTTCCGAATTATTGGTGGGACTTCTTGTAATAGGAATAGAAAACCCGCTCCTGATTGCTCTTACAATAGCTGTTGTTGATGTACTTCCTGTTTTGGGTGCCGGTACAGTATTAATTCCCTGGGGAATTGTAAATATTATTTTTGGTAATACAAAGCTGGGGCTTTCCTTACTTTTGCTGTATGTAATCATATTATTTGTCAGACAGCTTATTGAGCCTAAAATAGTAGGTCAGCAAATAGGTGTCCATCCCTTGCTGACCCTCTTTGGAATGTATGTTGGACTTCAGATTTTTGGAGTACTGGGTTTATTTGCAGGTCCTATAATTGTAGTTATAATAAGGTATGTGGTAGTAGGTCTGACAAAAGCAGACAGCTTTAAAAACTGGTTTGAAACTAATTTTCATACCAACAGGAAAGTTGTTCTTTCAACTGATATAAATGAACAGGCTGATGAAAAAAAATCCGAAAACAGGGCAGGTTCCGGCAAATAACCTTATTTCAGTCCATCATAAAGTTTAGTAAGAGCTTTTTTTTCAATTCTTGATACGTATGAACGGGAAATACCAAGCTTTTCAGCAACTTCTCGCTGGGTTTTTCCGCTCTTTCCGTTAAGCCCGTATCTCAATTTGATAATGGTTTGCTCACGGCTTTCCAAAGCTGATTTTATAAGGTTATATAGCTTTTTAATGCTTTGTTTTAAATCTACTTTTTCATCTACTTCTTCATCTTCACATCCAAGGATGTCAATCAAAGCTATTTCATTTCCTTCTTTATCTGTTCCTAAAGGCTCATTAAGTGAGATTTCATTTTGCAATTTTTTTGAAGATCTAAGATGCATCAGAATTTCATTTTCAATGCAGCGGGCAGCATAGGTTGCCAAGCGTATACCTTTTGTAGGATCATAACTTGACACTGCTTTAATCAAACCAATAGTGCCTATAGATATAAGATCATCGGAATCGGTATTACTGGAGGTATATTTTCTGGCGACATGTGCTACCAGCCTCAAATTATGTTCTATCAGAATATTTCGTGCATCTTCATCACCTTGTTTGCATAATTCTACATATTTTTTTTCATCCTGAGGCGATAGTGGCTGTGGGAAAGATTGGGGGCCTGTGATAAAACCGGCCAGAATATACTGAGACAAGATTGTTGTAATCAGTTCCCGGTAAAGTAGTGTCATCTTATACCTCGCTTGCAAACTTGCCATAAAATAATATATGCAGCAGTACAGGAGATTGCTACTGATTATGGACAATAGATGGCAGATAATCATTAAAATTATTCTTGGAGAATGCAAGACCTTGATTTTTATCCTGCAAGAATATATTCTTAGGTTAAGTAATTACTATTCTGAGGTGCTTTAATGGAAGATATTATAAAAAAAATGAAAGAAAAATATTTTACTTTCAGCAAAGGGCAAAAATTGATAGCTGATTATATATTTGAACACTACGACAAAGCTGCATTTATGACGGCTGCAAAATTGGGTGAAGAAGCAGGTGTAAGTGAGTCAACTGTAGTCAGGTTTGCTACAGAGATGGGCTATGACGGATATCCTGCCTTTCAGAAGGTTCTGAGAGAAGTTATAAAAAGTCGACTGACAGCAGTGCAGAGACTTGAAGTATCTTCAAAACGGATAGATTCAGAAAGTGTTCTTAAAAGTGTACTGCAGGCCGATATGAACAAAATCCGCCTGACATTGGAAGAAGCGGATCCTGATATATTTAATAAAATAGTCGAAGAAATCCTAAGTGCAAACAGAATATACATACTTGGGGTCAGAAGCTCTGCACCCCTTGCAAGTTTCCTTGGATTTTACTTCAATCTCATATTTGAAAACGTCAGACTTGTCAACACATCGAGTGTCAGCGAGATGTTTGAGCAGATTGTAAATGCCAGAGAGAAAGATGTTGTAATTGGAATAAGTTTTCCACGATACTCAAAAAGGACATCCAAGGCAATGCAATACGCAAAAAATCAAGGAGCGACAGTTATAGCCATAACTGACAATCATAATTCACCATTGGCGAAATGTGCCGATTACAGTCTTTTTGCAAGAAGCGACATGGCATCTTTTGTAGATTCACTGGTTGCACCACTTTCTATAATTAATGCCCTCATTGTTGCTATAGGATTAAAAAGAAAAGACAGTTTGTATAAAACTCTTTCCCATCTTGAAAAAATATGGGATGAGTATCAGGTTTACGATAAAGGTGAACCATATTCTGATTTAAAACATGATTAAAGTCTGATTTAATGGAGGTACTACAGCAATGGCGGGAAGGGTAGGAGTTATTGGTGCAGGTGCGGCAGGACTTATGGCAGCAGGAAGGGCGGCATCACTAAATAAAGATGTAATAGTGTTTGAAAAGAATAACAGAGCCGGCAAAAAAATACTAATAACTGGGAAAGGCCGGTGCAACATAACCAATAATTGTTCGCTGGATGAATTGATTGCAAACATTCCCGGTAACGGAAAATTTCTATATTCTTCTTTTAACAAATTCAATAATTCAGATGTCATGGATTTTTTCGAAAGAAATAATGTTCCGATTAAAACTGAACGTGGCAGAAGAGTTTTTCCCGCTTCCGACCGTTCAAATGATATTTTGAAGGCACTTGTCAATTATGCTCAGGACAGTGGTGCGAAATTCATGTATAATTCCCCTGTAAGGGATATTTTGTGCGAGAACGGGAAGGTAACCGGTGTTAAGCTTGAGAACAACCATGTCTATGAACTTGATTCGGTTATTCTTTCTACCGGAGGTCTTTCTTATCCTGCGACAGGTTCCACCGGTGACGGATATAGTATGGCCGAGAAATTGGGTCATACCATCATTGATCCCAAACCTTCACTGGTTCCTTTGGAAACCTGTGAAAAATGGGTTCGTGATGTTCAGGGGTTAGCACTTAAAAACGTCGGGCTTACAGTGTATGACAATAAAGGAACCAAAGTTTTTTATGAACAGGGAGAGATGCTGTTTACACATTTTGGTGTATCGGGACCGCTGATTTTAAGTGCAAGCCGGCATATACTGGATTGCGGGTATAAAGGATCTGTTTTGTCTATAGATTTAAAACCTGCTTTGACAGAGGAAAAGCTTGATCTTCGTATTCAAAGGGATTTTGCAAAATATTCAAGAAAACAGTTTTCAAATTCCCTTAACGAGTTGCTGCCCAAAAGTCTCATACCCGCAATAATTGATCTTTCCGGAATTGACAGGGAAAAGCCAGTAAATCAAATAACCAGAAATGAACGGTTAGAACTTGTTTCACTTCTGAAGGGCTTAAAACTGACTGTATCAAAGCCACGCCCAATAGACGAAGCTATTGTTACAGCAGGCGGGATATCTACCAGGGAAATTAATCCTTCCACTATGGAGTCAAAAATTATTAAAGGGCTCTTTTTTGCCGGTGAAATAATAGATGTGGATGCCTATACGGGAGGTTTTAATCTCACTATTGCTTTTTCAACCGGGTTTACTGCGGGAACTCATGCATAAAAAGGACAGTTTATTCAGTATTTTTTTCAACAATAGGGGAAAACTTTCTTTTGTGTATCTATAAATGAGGTGTATAAAGTGGGCGGCCTTTTAAAAGTACTTTCATGTGTGCTTGTAGCTACCCTTATTGTTGTACAGATCCTTTTGGCTACTCCTTACCGCAGTAGACTGACTAATGATGAGTTAAACGGCAGATTACTCAAACCCTATGAGACATTAATTTACAGGGGTACAATAACATTGGGCTGTTTGGGGGAGTATCAGGCAAACAGCGCTGATATTCTGGTAAACGGAGCTAAACATACTACAGTAGGTACTTTCCCTGTAAGCATAAATGTATGCGATGGCGATGTTGTAGAGGTAAAACTGAAGCATGGCTGCAAGCCATTTTATGTTTATTTGCTCTCATATAAAGGCAGTATAAAAACCGATCTTGTCACAAGTACAATTCTGGTCGACCCCGGAATAAACCGGGTATTGAAGGTTCTTGTCTCAAATCAGCAGTAATTTTCGACAACCTGAGCATTCTGTAAATCCCAGTCAGATTACTCATAGCAGGTTCTGATTATTGGAAACAGTATCCAGGAAATACCTGCTTCTTTTTACTGCTATGAAATGCTTGTAATTATTGCCTGTGAAATTAAGAAATGAAGCATGTCTTGTTAAGATTTAAAAATTGAAATATAATCATAAGAAACAGGTCTATGTTTATTAAAGCCTCTGGAGGTATTAGCATGGCTAAGGAAGACAAATATTTAGGAAGTAAGGAAATTGTGAAGGCAGCTATAATGATGGCTCTTACCAATGACAGGGAAGAGGAAAAAGAACTTAAGGAAAATCTTTTAATGAAAGGCATCAAAACAGCTGCTGTAGATTATGGCGGGGAATTTTCGACCTCGGTTATGAAGATTGTTGAGCGGGCAGTAGTGTCTTCCAAGAGGGAAGGACTTATTACAGAGTCGCACAATGAAGAAGGGGCTGTTGCAGGTGCCGCCAGAGAGGCTTTAAATCAGATAATGCCAAAAGCATTTGGTTTAAATGTAGGAGGCAAAATTGGGGTTGCTCGTTACAAGGAACATGTCAGTGTTGCTGTTTTTTTTGGTATAGGACTTCTGCATTTGAACGAAGTAGCTATTGGAACCGGGCATAGAGTTGTTTAATTATTGTTTTCATGGTATAAAAAATATCATGCGAAGTGGCAGAGATTATAACCTGGGAGGAAATTTATGAAATCAGTTCAAATAGCTATCGACGGCCCGTCTGGTGCGGGAAAGAGCACAATGGCAAAATTACTGTCTAAACGTTTGGGTTTTATGTATCTCGATACTGGTGCAATGTACCGTGCCCTTGCTCTGAAAGCTATACGGATGAATATTGACACTAAAGACAGGGAAAAGGTAATTGAGCTTTTACCTTCTCTGGATATAAAAATTTCATATAAAGACGGCAATCAGGTGATATTACTGGATGGGGAGGATGTTTCAGAAAAGATACGCACTGAACAGGTTTCAATGGGAGCATCAGACGTGTCAGCCATTCCTGAGGTGCGGGAGAAACTTGTAAAAATGCAGCAGGAAATTGCAAGTGACAACAATGTGGTAATGGATGGAAGAGATATTGGGACACATGTTCTTCCAAATGCCCAGGTTAAAATATTTCTCACGGCATCAGTGTATGAAAGGGCTAAGAGACGATATAACGAATTAAAAGAAAAGGGGCTTTTGACTAAAACTTATGATGAACTTGTGAAAGAAATAGAAACACGGGACTACAATGACAGTCACAGAAGTGTTTCGCCACTAAGAAGAGCAGATGATGCTGTTTTGCTTGATACAAGCAAACTTTCAATAGAAGAAACTGTAGATGAAATAATAAAAATAATTAAAATGAAGGGTTTTGATAATGTTATATAGTATTGGAAAATTTCTCTTTAGAATATATTTTACTTTGTTTTACAGGGTTAAGGTAGAAGGAACTGAAAATATACCTAAAGATGGTCCACTTCTTATGTATGCAAACCATCCAAGTGCGTGGGATATGATTTTAATAGCCTGCTACATGAAAAGACAGATTCATTTCATGGCAAAGGTTGAGCTGTTTAAAAATCCCATTGTAGCTCTAATTTTGAGAGGCCTTGGCGCTTTTCCCGTCAACAGGGGAACAGGAGATATCGGTTCCATCAGAACGGTTTTTAAGCTGCTTAAGAAAAATAAGGTTGTGGGAGTTTTTCCTGAGGGTACAAGAACGCCCAGGAAAGATCTTAGCAAAGGTAAAGCGGGAGCGGCAATGCTTGCAGTCCGTTCCAAAGCACCGGTACTTCCAGTTGGTGTAGAGTGGAACGGCAGGCTTTTCTCGAAGCTCAGGGTTGTTTTTGGCAAACCTTTTGTTCTGGAAAGCAGTAAGGATGATTTAACTAAAAAAGATCTTAAAGAACAAACTAAAATGATACTGAATAAAATTTATGTTCTTATTGGTCAATAGTACTTTTATTTTAAAGAATAAAGGATATAAAAATGAAGATCATACGTGCAAAAAATGCAGGGTTTTGTTTTGGTGTAGATAAGGCAGTAAATACAGCCTTTAATTTTAATATAGATGCTATAAAAGGTAATCTTTATACCATAGGGGAGCTCATTCACAATCGTCAGGTTATAGAAGCGCTCGACAAAAAGGGAATTAAAGTATTATCTTCTTTTGATGAGCTGAAAGAGGATGATTATGTAATTATTCGGGCTCATGGGATAGGAAAGAAAGTTTATGAAGAACTCAGCCAAAAAGGGGTTAAAATTCTTGATGCGACCTGTCCTTATGTAAAGAGGATACATCGGATAGTGGAGAAAAAGCATGATGAAGGGTATAATATCGTTATTGTAGGTGATCCCAGGCATCCCGAAGTTCTTGGAATTAATGGATGGTGCGATGAAAGTGCTTTGATAATCTCCGATGAAAGTGAGATTAAGAAGCTGGAATATCGTGATAAAAAAATAGCTGTTGTTGCACAGACTACATTTAAAGGTAAAAAATACGATGATATTTGTGAACTTCTTAAGAAAAAGTTTGCAATCGTTATAAAATTTGATACAATATGTAGTGCGACTGTGCAAAGGCAGACTGAGGCAGATGAATTGTCCCGGAAAGTCGATGCCATGATCGTAATAGGGGGAAGGAATAGCTCGAATACACAGAAACTTTATCAAATCTGTAAAGAGAACTGTTCTAATACTTATCTTATTGAAAATAAAGATGAGTTGCCTCCTCTGGATAAGAACATAAAAACAATAGGGATTACCGCGGGAGCATCGACACCGGAAACGGTAATCAAGGAGGTTATTTCTTACATGCAGGACATAAAAAATGTGCATGAAAATGAAACTAACGAGATCGACTTTAACAAAGCTCTTGAAGAGACACTGACAGAGCTCAGAACAAATGAAATTGTGAAGGGGAAAATCATCGGTTATAACGTTAACGATGTATTCGTTGACTTAAGCTATAAGGCTGACGGAATTATACCGATGGAAGAATTCCTTGATGATCCGGAGTTCGATCCCGAAAAGGAATTAATTCCTGGTAAAGAAATCGAAGCACTTGTGGTAAAAATCAATGACGGAGATGGCAATGTTCTGCTGTCCAAGAGGAGAGTAGATTCAATCCGTGGATACGAAATTGCCGAAGAGGCTTTCAAAACTAATACGCCTCTGGAAGTAGTTATTAAGGAAATTGTTAAAGGCGGCGCTGTAGCCGATTTTAAAGGGTTGCGCATATTCATTCCCGCATCCCAGATAAGCGATAGATTTGTGAAGGATCTTACTCCTTATAAAGGAAAAAAAGTCAGAATTCTTCTGATGGAACTGGCAGGCAGAAGACGTATAGTAGGCTCTTGCCGCGCTCTTATAGAAAAAGAAAAAGCTGCAAAAGAAGAAGAGTTCTGGAACAATGTTGAGATAGGCAAGGAATACACAGGAACAGTAAAGAATCTCACTAAATTCGGAGCGTTTATAGACCTGGGCGGCGTAGATGGATTAATTCATCTTACTGAACTATCATGGAAAAAAATCAGCAATCCCTCTGAAGTTTTAAAAGTAGGCGATATTGTTACTGTCAGAGTTATAGATTTCGATAAAGAGGCTAAAAGAGTTTCTCTCGGTTACAGAAAAGCTGAAGACAATCCCTGGTACAAAATCGAAGAAAGATACCAGGCAGGAGATGTGGTTACAGGTACAGTACTGAGAATGGTGCCCTTCGGCGCATTCGTGGAGCTTGAAGAAGGTGTTGAAGGTCTTGTGCATATATCCCAGATATCCAATGTCAGACTGAATAAGCCTGAAGAGGTTCTTACCGAAGGTCAAAAGGAAGAAATGAAAATATTGGAGATTAACCCTGAGCTTAAAAAGATTACTCTTTCAATTAAGGAAGTAAATCCTATAGATCCGGTAAGGGAAGAGGAAGTAAAGGACGAAAATCAAGAAGACGTACCTGCCGAGCATAGTGAGGAAATGACAACTACTATAGGCGATTTGATCAATGAGAAGAATATCTAATTTATAGAGATATAAAATTTTATACAGCAAGACCGGTCGGCCGGTCTTGCTGTCGTATATAATATGATTTTACCTTATGGGGGTAATTTCAAAGATGGAGACTTTTCAGGATTACGAGCTTTTTAAATCCAAATTTTTTGCTGTGTCAACCATTGACCTGAATTTATACAAGGAAAGGCAGATGAAAAGGCGTATAACGTCTTTTGCATCCAAGTATGGATTTACAACTTATTGCTCTTTTTTAGATGAAATAATTAAAAACAAAGAGTTATTTGACAAGTTCGTCAATTATCTCACTATTAATGTTTCCGAGTTCTATAGAAATCCCAAACAGTGGGAGGTATTATCCAACGAGATTTTGCCGGAAATCGCAAAAGTAAAAAATCTTGCAGATTTAAAAATATGGAGCTCTGCCTGCTCAACAGGTGATGAGCCCTATACTGTTGCTATGATTTTGAATGAATTTATTCCTTTAAGGCAGATCAGGGTACTTGCAACAGATAAAGACCTTGATGCTATAAATAAGGCCAAAGAAGGCATTTATCCGTCACGCAGCGTCAAAGAACTGCCAAAGAGGTTTTTAGACAAGCATTTTACAAAAATAGATGAGGATAACTACCAGATATCCCAGGACGTAAAAAACTGTGTAGAATTCAGAAAGCTTAATCTGCTGTTGGATCCATATCCTCAAAATGTCGATATAATAATATGTAGGAATGTGCTTATCTATTTCACAGAAGAAGCTAAGGATATGGTATACGAAAAATTCAGCAAATCCCTTGCTAAAGATGGTATTCTGTTTATTGGAAGTACTGAACAAATAATTAATTATCATAAATATAATTTAAAACCCATTGGCACTTTCTTTTATAAAAAAGTTGAAGGGTGATTTATATGGTTAATCTTGAGGATATGACAAAAGAAGAATTGCTTGAAGTTATAAGGATTAAGGATGAACTATTAAAAGAACAGCGTGAAGAGATTGAGGCATATAGAGAACTTGTTGAGGAACTTCAGGAGAAACTCGGTATAAAATATCCTTTTCCGGGGAATGGTGACTGATTGTGATTGCTTATTTAAAAGGTATTTTAGTACATAAAAACCAGGATAGTATAATAATAGATGTAAACGGAGTAGGGTACAAAGTATTTACATCGCCATACAGTCTCGGTTCTGATATAGATATTGGTTCGACCATAAAGGTATATACTCATTTTTATGTCCGTGAAAATATCCAGGATCTTTATGGTTTTTTAACCATGGAAGAGCTAAAGATGTTTGAGCAGCTACTCACTGTCTCCGGTGTTGGACCAAAGGCTGCTATTTCGTTAATTTCAGTTATTTCACCTTCGGATTTTGCTCTTTCTGTTTTATCTGAGAATATTGAAAATTTGACCAAAGCTCCGGGTATAGGCAAGAAAACAGCTCAGCGAATTATTTTTGAGCTTAAGGATAAGATTAAAAAAGAACATAAGGATTTGCCGGTATCCAAAGACAATTTTAATGTTAATATTAAGACAGATGACAATAAAGCCCAGGAGGCCATTACTGCACTTATTATGCTCGGTTATACCTCTCAGGAAGCAAAAAAAGCTGTGGATAAGGTTTTTGATGCAAATAGCACTGTCGAGCAGTTAATTAAGGATGCATTAAAACAAATGATTACGTAATAGGGAAGTGAGAATGTTTCGTGGAAGAAGAAAGACTGATAAGCCAGGAGTTCAAATCATGTGATTTGGATGAATCAAGCTTAAGGCCACGTACTTTTTCAGAATACATAGGTCAATCAAAAGTAAAGGAAAATTTAATAATTTTCATTGAAGCCACAAAACAGCGTGGTGAGGCTTTGGATCATGTTTTGTTATATGGTCCGCCCGGACTTGGAAAAACAACACTTGCCGGTGTAATTGCCAGCGAGCTTGGTGTCAATATAAAGATAACCTCAGGGCCTGCCATTGAAAAAGCTGGTGACCTGGCAGCCATACTTACAAACCTGGGAGAATCTGATGTATTGTTTATTGACGAGATACACAGATTAAACCGGAGTGTTGAAGAAATACTTTATCCGGCTATGGAAGACTATGCGCTGGACATTATAATAGGAAAGGGGCCAAGTGCCCGTTCAATCAGGCTGGACTTACCCAAATTCACTCTTATAGGAGCAACTACAAGAGCGGGACTTTTGACTAATCCGTTAAGAGATAGATTTGGTATTATTAATCGTCTGGAGTTATATTCCCATGACGAGCTTAGGGCAATTGTAAAGCGTTCAGCCGGTATTCTGGGAATAAAAATTGAAGAAGAAGCGGCTCTCGAGATAGCTAAGCGTTCCCGTGGCACTCCCAGAATTGCCAATCGTTTATTAAAGAGATTGAGGGACTTTGCTCAAATTAAATCCGATGGCCAAATCACCAGAGATGTAGCACGTTTTGGACTTAAAGCTCTGGAAATTGATGAATTGGGTCTTGATAATACTGACCGTGCAGTATTATCTGCCATTATAGAGAAATTTGACGGAGGACCTGTCGGACTCGATACTTTAGCTGCCTCGACCGGAGAAGAGGCAAATACTATCGAAGATGTATACGAGCCATATCTTATCCAGCTTGGTTTCATACAAAAAACTCCAAGGGGCAGAAAAGCCACGAGACTCGCTTATGAGCATTTAGGATTTCCTTATACAAATCCGGATTTCCAGCAACTCAGTTTTGATAACCAGACAGAGTAAGAGTTTGGAGGTAACCAGTATGGCATACAGGGTAGGTTTTATTGGTGCAGGAAGTATGGGAGGAGCTCTTTTGGAGCGTATGACCAAAGGTGACGAAACAATAAAGTTTGCTGCTTATGATGTGAATTCAAAGTGCCTTGACCAGCTTTCTGAATTTATTAATTTTGATATTGAGTCCAGTGCTGTAAGTCTGGTTGAAAATTCAGATATAATTATACTGGCTGTAAAACCTCAGTACTGTAAAGAGGTTTTATTTGATATAAAAGAATCTTTTAATGAGAATAAGATTTTAGTATCGGTAATTGTAGGTCTTCCTATATCCTTTTATAAAAATATATTAGGTGATAAAGTGAAGGTTGTCAGGACTATGCCCAACACACCTGCTCTTGTAGGTGAGGGTATGACTTTGGTAAGCTTTGATGACCTTATTGAAAATAAAGAAAAAGAGCTCATTTTAAAACTATTCAGTCATGTGGGAAAAATTGAAGAACTTAATGAAAATTTGATGTGTGAGGTCACGGCTTTGACCGGCAGCAGCCCTGCCTATGTATTTATGTTCATTGAAGCCATGGCAGATGCTGCAGTACAGTCAGGTATCCCAAGGCAGCTTGCCTATAAACTTGCTTCACAGGCTGTTCTTGGTTCAGCAAAAATGGTTCTGGATACGGGTAGACACCCTGCTGAACTGAAGGATATGGTATGTTCGCCTGCCGGAACCACCATAGAAGCGGTTGTTGCTCTTGAAAGAGAAGGGTTCAGAAATGCTGTAATTACGGCAATGAACGAATGTACAAGGCGGGCAAAAGAAATTGCTGATGGAATCTGATAATAGTAACAGAAGAAATCTTAAATGAAGAATAATTTATTAAACAGCGGAGGAATTTATGGACTATTATGAAAAAACCGTAAGCAGAAAACCCATATATGAAGGTAATATAATTGATGTTGAAGTTTTAACAGTGGAGCTTCCCAATGGTCGTACAGCACCGAGAGATGTCGTCAGACACAGTGGTGCAGCAGTAATTGTTCCTGTAACTGATAAAGGGGAAGTGGTACTGGTAAAACAGTACAGAAAGCCCATTGAGCAGGTTTCCCTGGAAGTTCCTGCAGGCAAGCTTGAAAAGGGTGAAGATCCAAAAATCTGTGCAGCAAGGGAGCTTAAGGAAGAGACAGGATACACTGCGGGTAAACTGGAAAAAATCCTGACTTTACATCCTGCATCGGCTTATACCGATGAAGTGCTGCATGTTTATCTGGCATCAGATTTGACTAAAGGCGAGGCAAACCCCGACGAGGATGAATTTATTACTGCGAATGTCTATCCTATGGAAGAAGCTCTGAATATGATAAAAGATGGTTTGATTACCGATGCTAAAACCGTCGCAGGCGTTTTATTTGCGGCCAGACTTTTTAATAAATAAGATACCTTGTAGTATGGCAGTATGGAAAAGGAGAACCATTAATGACTCAGAAAAAGGTTATAGGGATAATTGGACTGGGCCTTATTGGAGGATCAATAGCCCGGGCGCTTAAAAGAAAAAACAATTATGTTATTTATGCTTATGACAGGCAGGAAACATATTTAAAGTCTGCTTTGAAGGACGGTATTATAGATAAAAGTTGTTCAATTGATGAATTAAATTCATGCGATATTGTTTTTGTCTGCGTACCAGTTTATATAATGGAACAGGTTTTAACAAAGATCATGCCTGTTCTTAAACCCCATTGTATTCTGACCGATGTAGGCAGTACCAAGGGTGATGTGGCATCTCTTGTATATAAATTGGGTATTGATGACAGATTTATTGGCGGACATCCTCTGGCCGGTTCTGAAAAACACGGTTATGAGGCTTCAAAGGCCAATTTGTTCGAAAATGCTTTTTATTGCCTTACACCTTTCTCAAAAACCAGGAAAAAAGATATAGAGATATTAAAGGCTGTTATTTCAGATATGGGAGCAATCCCCCTTGAAATGACGCCCGAAATACATGACAGAGTTACTGCTGCTATAAGCCATGTACCCCATGTTATAGCCGCACTGCTTGTTAATTTGGTTGGAAAACTGGACTGTGAGGATAATTTAATGAAGACTATTGCAGCAGGTGGATTTAAGGATATAACCCGCATTGCTTCATCATCACCTGATTTGTGGGCAGGAATTTGCTTATCAAATAAGGATGTAATTTTGGAAATATTGTCTCAATTTTCTGAAATATTTAATGAATTTAAAGGATACCTCAAAAATGAGCAGAAAGATAATATAGTCCAATTTTTTCATTCAGCCAAATCACTGAGAGACAACTTACCTGATGGAAAAAGTCTTATACAGAAAACATATAATATTACTGTTGATGTTGAAGACAAGCCCGGAATTATAGCTGTGATTGCATCTGCTCTTGCAAAAGAGAATATTAATATCAAGAACATTGGAATATTAAATATCAGAGAAACTGAAGAGGGTGCTTTAAGGATAGAATTTGAAGACCAGGAAGAAAGAGAAAAAGGACTAAATGTGCTTAGAACACTTGGCTATAAGGCAAGAGAAGTAGAGTGAAAAACTGTATTGTACACTTGGATTTTAAGTATACAATCAATTAACAGTTTAAAAGTATTTCTAAATTTTATTAGCAACTTTCTTGTACAACGTATAAATCCCGCTTAACAATCATAATTTCTATAGAGGTGAGCGGTCATGTTCTTTATTAGCATTAACAAGAAAGTTGTCGGTTTAGTTGTCTTTGCCATTGTACTCTGCCTTATAGCCATTTGTGCATACAGTCTTTCAGTTATTTCAGATACTAAAAACAAATACGAATCGGTTATAAGTATAACACGAATGTTTGATGATACTCATTTTATTGCATATGTTGCCGATGAAAGTGTTCAAAACAAGAAGAAGATTGAAGTGTTTGATATCGCAAAAGGTGAAGTTATATTAACCAAATCTGTAAATCAGGATATACAAAATGAAGTTTTTAATTATGTAAAAACAGTAAAAGAAATCTACGCAAAAGTAATGCCCTTCCCTGAAAAGGGATATGTAATAAGAGTTCCTTTTGACCCTCCCAGAACAACAGATGTTAAACTGCTGAACGATACAGGCATAAAGGACTTTGATGCCGTGTTCATTATTCTAAGCGACAAGGAAGCACCAATATTATTAATACTGGACAATAATTTAAGGCCTGTATTTTATCTTTTTAATGCAGGAGTAGATCCACTCCTTGAATATCTTGATCTTAAAGTCGAATATGCGACCATGATGAGTACGCAGGAATTATGAATAATTCAATAACGGCTTTCTTTCAGAAAATATAAAAGCCTTGAAAACAATAAGTTTCAAGGCTTTTAATTTTGGTGGAGATGAGGGGAATCGAACCCCTGACCTCTTGAATGCCATTCAAGCGCTCTCCCAACTGAGCTACACCCCCTCGACACTTTTATAATTATAAACGAGAATTCATCATATTTCAATACCTTTTTTACCATAATTAAAATCCGCAAACCCTTTCCTGAACTGAAAAAGCAAATTAATTACATTTAGACCTGCTTATAGGTGAAAATGATACTTTTAAGTCGTATAAGGAAACAACAAAACCCATTTCTTATAGACAGGATCTAAATCCTGCTGATTACGAATCAGCTGCATAATCTCCATCTTACATAATGATATAAAATTTCAATGCAGGGCATCAGAAGAGATTATTCAATATTATTCTTCTTTCCATATTTGAGTGTTATAATTAACATATCTTTAATTGGTGGAACTAAAAATTGCCTCGTTGGAGTTTAAGCACTTTTAATCATTTTATTATAGAGTTTTATTTATGATTTATTTATATAAGGAGACAGAATGAAATATTTATTTTTTTATAATACAGAGCTTGGCAGAATAGGGATAGCTGAAGAAAACTCGTTTATAACAAATATATATTTTAGCCCAGAGAATATGCCGGAGGAAGCAATAATTTATGAGACCACTTTGATTAAGGAAGCCAGAAAACAGCTTGCAGAGTATCTGGAATCAAGAAGAAAATACTTTGACCTTCCACTTGCTCCAAAAGGCACAGAGTTTCAGTTAAGAGTATGGAATGAGTTAAAGAATATTCCCTATGGCAGGACGTTAAGCTATAAAGAGGTTGCAAAAAATATTGGAAACCATAAAGCTTGCAGGGCGGTTGGCATGGCAAATAATAAGAACCCAATTCCGATTTTTATACCCTGCCATCGTGTAATAGGTTCAAATGGAAAACTCGTAGGATATGGCGGAGGTCTGCATATTAAATTGCGCCTTCTGGAACTTGAAAAAGCCTTATAAGAAAGCGAATGAAGAGTTAAATATCTTTGAATTTTGAGGCTTTGTATTTGGCTTTATATTCTTCAAATTTCCTAATAATTTCAGGGTACCTGTTAAAAAATTCATTTAATAAATCTATATTTTTGAGAGTATTTATCCTTATATTGTGCTCTATCATTTCTGTTTCATAGAGATTATTTTTAGAACCTATGTTTTTTAAAAATGTCTCTATGGTGTTATGTCTGTCCAGCAAAAACTTGCCCATTTTCTTTCCTTCATCAGTAAGAATAATAACTCCGTACTTCTCATACTTTAATAATTTTAATTCCCCAAGTTTCTGTACCATTCTTGTAGCCGAAGAAGCCCTTACATTCAGTTTTTCGGCAAGCTGATTTATGCGGATATATTCATGCTCCAGGCTATACCTGTATATCATTTCAAGATAATCTTCCATGGCCGGTGTCAGAAGTCTTTTGCTCTGCTCTCTTAATTGATATCCCCGTACTGTATGGAATTCTCTGTTTTTCATAGTTTCACACACCTTACATGAAAGTTATTTATTTAATCTATATTCGTAACATTATCCTATTATTTTGTATATCTTAGTATAAGGAAAAAATTTTGCACACCGCTAAAATATATTTTGGTATGCATATGAATTATTACGGGTGAAGGGATATGAATAGAGTTTATGTGCCACTTAATTATCTTCCTCTGGGCAAAAAAGGAAGAGTTAAAAAACTTGTTTCCGACGGGATAGTAAGAAGGAGAATGCTTGATTTAGGGCTTATCGACGGAACTGAAGTGGAGGCAATACAAAAAAGCCCGTCAGGTGATCCTGTCGCTTATTTTATAAGAGGTGCAGTTATTGCTCTTCGTTCTGAAGAGGCTTCGAAAATCATTGTAGAACCAAGTTAATATCATTAATCAAGGGGGCAGACAAAATGGGGCTTACAAATAATTCAACAGGAATTGGAGCTCTTGAAAAAGAGTTAAAAATTGAACGGATGACAGATGACGATAAAGTAATAGCAATTGCAGGAAACCCAAATGTAGGTAAAAGCACAATCTTTAACAGTCTTACAGGTTTAAACCAGCATACCGGCAATTGGCCGGGTAAAACAGTAACCAATGCACAAGGCAAATATAAATTTAAAGACAGGAATTTCATTTTAGTAGATATACCAGGTACATATTCTCTAATGGCTAATTCAGTCGAAGAGGAAGTGGCAAGAGATTTTATATGTTTTGGAAATCCTGATGCTACTATTGTGGTAGCTGATGCGACTTTACTTGAGAGAAATCTGAATTTGGTGCTTCAAACGATGGAGATAACAAGCAATATTATCGTATGTGTCAATCTCATGGATGAGGCAAGAAGAAAGAAAATACATATCGATCTGGAGCTGCTGTCTGAATTGCTTGGAGTGCCTGTAATAGGAACCAGCGCAAGGTCAGGCAAAGGATTGGATGATTTGATGCAGGCTGTATATGATGTAACCGCAAAAAAAATAGTTCCTGAACCTGTTAAGATTGAGTATGACGGAGTAATAGAAGAAGCAATTGCAGTATTGGAACCGGAAGTAAAAAAACATCTGAATGAAAACCTTAATAGCCGCTGGGTCGCATTGAAGCTGCTTGATAGTGATGAAAGTTACTTTTATCCATGGAAAAATATTTGAATCTTAATATATTGAGTAATGATGAATTCTTATCAAAATTCGAAGAAGCAAAAGGGATACTCGAAGAGAATGGTATTACAAGAGATATTCTCAGGGACAAAATAGTTTCCTGTATCTACAAGATTGCGGAAAAATCAGCCAAACAAGTTGTATCAATTGAAAATAAAAAATACAATGAGACCGACAGAAAAATAGATCGCATTCTGACCTCAAAGATTTATGGAATACCAGTTATGATTGCTCTTTTAGGCGTAGTTTTCTGGATAACTATAACTGGAGCTAATTATCCTTCAGAGTTAATCGCTACAGGCCTGTTTTGGATAGAGGATCGTTTAACGGATTTATTTAACCTGCTTGAAGCTCCTAAGTGGCTTCACGGAGTAATGGTCACAGGGATTTACAGGACTCTTGCCTGGGTCGTATCGGTAATGCTTCCACCCATGGCCATATTTTTCCCTTTATTTACGCTGCTTGAAGATCTGGGGTATTTGCCAAGAGTAGCTTTTAATCTTGATAATTTTTTCAAAAAAGCATGTTGCCATGGAAAACAGGCTCTAACCATGTGTATGGGGTTCGGATGCAATGCAGCAGGTGTAATAGGCTGCAGAATAATTGACTCACCAAGAGAAAGAATGATTGCAATACTGACAAATAATTTTGTTCCTTGTAACGGACGTTTTCCAACATTAATAGCCATTATTACAATGTTTTTTGCCGGTATTGTTGCAGGCCCGTTTAAATCACTGATATCAGCCTTGATATTAGTTGCCTTTATTGTCTTTGGTGTAGTAATGACGCTCTTAGTATCAAAAATATTATCCAAAACTATACTGAGGGGGCTTCCATCGTCCTTTACTCTGGAGCTGCCACCATATAGAAAACCGCAAATTGGCAGGATAATTGTCCGTTCGATATTTGACAGAACATTGTTTGTATTGGGGCGCGCCGTATGTATCGCCGCTCCGGCAGGCTTGATTATCTGGGTGCTGGCCAATGTTCAGGTTAATGGACTAAATCTGTTGACACATTTTGCAAACTTTCTTGATCCTTTTGCTTATTTAATAGGTATGGACGGCATTATTCTTATGGCATTCATACTTGGTTTTCCTGCAAATGAAATAGTAATACCAATTATTATAATGAGCTATTTATCAACAGGCAGTCTTATAGAGTTTGAAAATCTTTCGCAATTATATGAGGTTTTGGTCTCAAACGGCTGGACCTGGCTGACTGCAGTTTGTGTAATGCTGTTTACTTTACTGCACTTTCCTTGCGGAACGACATGCTGGACTATCAGAAAGGAAACACAAAGCTGGAAGTGGACTGTGCTTTCATTTTTGATACCCACTGTAACAGGAATTATATGCTGTTTCATTGTGGCGAACACTGCAAGATTATTAGGATTGGCATAAACGCATAGAATTATAATGAGCCTTACGTGAAATTGGTAAAGTAAGAATAAAAAGGTGTTTACACTCTCGTTATTCTTTACTATAATGAAATATAGTAAAACGGTTTAACAAACAACCTTTCACTTCATGGGCTTGCATCTTTTAGAGAACAGCTTTGTTTTCTGCTTAAGGCCTCATCTTTGTCACGCACTGCTTTCTGTGTTCTTCATCAAAAAAATTTAGCTGATAGTTAAGGAGGTCTAAAATGCGAGTCATAGTAACTGAGAGTTTTGATCAAAGCTGTGAAATTGCTGCCAGGATTATAGGCGATGTAGTGAGGAACAAACCTGATTCAAGGCTTGGCCTTGCTACAGGAGGTACTGCTGCAGCTATATATCCTTTTCTGATAAGAGATTATGAAGAAGGGAAACTGGATTTTTCAAAAGTAAGCAGTATTAATTTAGATGAATATGTAGGGCTCAATCCTGATCATCCTCAAAGCTATCGATATTTTATGGATCACAATTTTTTCGATTTTGTCAATATTGACAGGAAAAACACTTATGTAGTAAGCGGAGTAGGGGATTTAGAAAAGAATGTAGCCGAGTTTCAACAAAAAGTTTTAGAGAAGCCTGTTGATATACAGCTTCTGGGCATAGGGGAAAACGGACATATAGGCTTTAACGAGCCCGGAGATACGCTGAAATTAAGTGTTCACATTGAGATTCTGGATGAAAGTACAATTGAAGCCAACTCACGTTTTTTCAATGATAAAAATGAGGTTCCGAAAAAAGCTATTACAATGGGTGTTGGAGATATTTTGCGTGCTAAACGTATCGTACTGGTGGCCACCGGAAAGAAAAAAGCAAAAGCTATACGTGGGCTAATCCTTGGCGATGAGTTGGACTGCAGCAATCCATCAACAGTGTTAAAAGTACATCCGAATGTTACTGTAATCATAGACAGGGAGCTTGCTGATATGGCAGGATACAAGGCGTAATAAAGCATTTTACATAAGTTCAGGCTAAATTGGGTTGATATTATAAAATGAACTCTCCTTTTTAGAGAGTTCATTTTAGTTTATTAAGACCTGTTATATAATATGAGAGTATATTATTTAACCGAAATCAATTCAACGTACATTTCTAACGATCGTGCTGCATTCCAGAATCCATTCTTGATCTGTGGACCGTACCGTGAGGATGCTCAGGTGGTGCGTAAATGGAATATAGTTTAAGTGGTCTGTTGCCGGTATTTATGACATTATGCCATTTGCCGGCAGGAATAATAATTATATAATCATCAGAAACTCTTCTTTGGAAATTCAGCCTGTCCTGGCTGTCTCCCATAACTACAAGTCCCTGACCTTCCTCAATACGAATGAACTGGTCAACATCGGGATGCATTTCTAATCCAATATCTTCACCTGTATTAATGCTCATCAGGGTAAGCTGAAAATTATTACCGGTCCACAATGCAGTACGATAATTAGTATTTTGTTTAGTGGCATCTTCAATATTAATTACTAATGGATTTGGTCCATAATCCCTTAATTCGATATAGCTGTTGTTTGAAGGAGGGTAAATTTGCTGTGCCCAGGCAGGGTAGTAATAATTATAAGGGTTATATACTTGAGTATATGTATAGTATGGTGCTGAATAGGGGTTATATCGGTACACTTGTTTCATCCTTTCAGGAATTTTCCATATGGTATAATATGATCTGTATATAGGACATGTTACGTGAGACTAATTTTAAAATTAATTAGCTTAAACAGAATTTACTTTTGCGAATCGGAATTTAAATGAAATCCGTTAAATGAAATCGGAGGTCAATTGAAAAAGTAAACTCCGGTTTGTAAAAGTAAATTCCACAGAGTCAGTCAGATCAGAAAACATCTGCGTTTCGAGTAGTTTCAGATAGTTTACTTTACACTAATTAGTAACAAACATGTAAGTGTATTGCTTGAAAGAAGATAAATAAGTAAAAAATAATAGCCTTTAAACCCATTTAAGGATATGATAAACTAAGAGTGAAACATGAAATGTGTTTTTTGCAAAAGTAAATTCCACACCAACCTTCTGAGGGGTGGAATTTACTTTTTCGAATGAGGAAATGAAATCGGAAAAAAGTTTCTTTATATAATCGCTTGACAAACCTCAAAGTCGTTTGTATAATAAAAAAGCCGAAAGCGCAAACAATAAAACCAAAGCATGTGCCAGTAGCTCAGCTGGATAGAGCAACGGACTTCTAATCCGTAGGTCGGGTGTTCGAATCATCTCTGGCACGCCATATAAAGTCCCCTTAGATATAAACTAAGGGGACTTTATCATTTCAATAATATTGTATTATGTCTTCTTTAAATCTTATTCTGGTGTTATCTGATACCTTTTATAAATGCTTTTCTTAAAATTCAATAATCAGTTTCGAAAATTCGGTTTTGTTTAGTAAATTCAATATATAAAAAATATATAATTAGTTTTTAAATTTAAGTAGCGAAGTTGTAGAAATTGCATAAAATATTAACTGAATTTTTGTGAAGAATCGTATTCTAAACAATAAAATTTTATGATAGAATCGAAACGACTCGAAAAAAATGCGACTAATTTTACTAAACAAAATACGGCGTTTTACTATTGCCACTCTTTAAGGTTCATTGGAGCTCATAAAACAATCTCTGATTAACCTTCTTAAAGAAGCTGATTCTTAATACATTCCGAATAACCTCATACTACACTTTAATATGCATCACATTATGCTTCGTCTTTCTATCTGTATATCTCTATCTGCTTTTTTCACGCACTGAAGAAGGCATCTTATTTTTATAAAAATGGGGGTGATTAATAAAAATTAAAAAATACATAAAAGAATAATGTTCCATTTAAGAGATATTTAAAAGGAAGGAGTGAAATCCATAATGAGAGCAACAGAAAAGTGTAAAATTATCAATGTTCTTCTGATTATAACTGTTTTAACTTTGTTATTTACCTGCATCGCTCCTATTACTGCTGTATTCGCTGCAGATACTTTTTACGGGAAGGTACCTGGTGTAAATGAATTTTCAAGAATATGTTTCTGGTATGGTATAGTGGATCAGACAAAGGTTGATATTTTGAAAACTTATGACATTGTTGTTCTGGAGCCAACTCTTAAAGTTCTGAATGTCGCTAAAAATCAGTTTTATCTGGAGTCTCTGACCACAAATCAGATAAACGAGATTAAAAGAGCATTCCTGTAATTAAAGAAATTTGAGGTTTGAACAAAAAGAGCCCCCTTGGTATAGTACAGGGTGTCAATGCATTGACCCCGAATTTAATAAAATACCAATGGAGGACTCAAAATGAATTATAC
>JAAYMA010000078.1 GCA_012521615.1 Clostridiaceae bacterium
ACAACGAATGTAATGATTTATATTAATTGTTATAAACAGGATATTTCAATTGTTACTATTTGTCAATATTGATTATTGCTGCAAGTTTAATTTTGTAAGGACATTATGAAAATGTCATCAGATGTGAAACAGAATTAATATGGATAATAAATAGACTAACCTAAAAAATCAGAGGAAAACTTTGCTAACACGAATCTTTTAAATAAAAAATCCATCCTGAAACTCCAGGATGGATTTAAAACGGGGATTAGTTTTTAAGGCTCTGTAAAGGTGCAGGGATTCTTCCGCCCCTGTTTATGAACTCTTCTGAAGAGAACGGGTTTACCCTCATAATAGGTGCCTTGCCGAAAAGACCACCGTATTCAACCACATCCCCTTCTTTTTTGCCCGGAACGGGAATAATCCGGACAGCTGTTGTTTTATGGTTTACAACTCCAATTGCAGCTTCATCTGCAATTATGGCTGAAATTGTTGAAGCAGGGGTATCGCCGGGTATGGCTATCATATCAAGACCAACAGAACAAACGCAGGTCATGGCCTCCAGTTTCTCTATAGACAACGCCCCGCACATAGCAGCCTCTATCATGCCTGCATCTTCGCTTACAGGAATGAATGCGCCGCTTAGCCCTCCCACATATGAGCTTGCCATTACGCCACCTTTTTTAACAGCATCATTTAAAAGTGCCAATGCTGCTGTAGTTCCGTGAGCACCACACTTTTCAAATCCCATTGCCTCCAGGATATGAGCCACACTGTCACCTATGGCCGGAGTAGGAGCCAGTGACAAATCCACAATGCCGAAGGGCACATTCAGCCGTGAAGAGGCTTCCTGAGCAACGAGCTGACCCATGCGTGTTATTTTAAAAGCTGTTTTTTTGATAGTTTCCGCAACTGTTCCCAGATCTGCGCCTTTAAGTTTTTTAAGCACATGTGCAACAACCCCGGGACCGCTGACCCCAACATTGATAACACATTCCGGTTCCCCTACACCATGAAAGGCTCCGGCCATAAACGGGTTGTCCTCCGGCACATTGGCAAACACTACCAATTTGGAACAAGCAACTGCATCCTGATCCTTCGTTTTTTCGGCACACTCTTTTATTACTAAGCCCATCTCTCTTACAGCGTCCATATTGATACCAGCCCTGGTAGTAGCCACGTTTACTGACGAACATACCCTTTCAGTTGTTGACAGAGCTTCAGGAATGGCCTTTATAAGTAGTCTGTCACCCTTGGTATAACCTTTGTGAACAAGAGCTGAAAACCCTCCAATAAAATTAACACCTACACTTTTTGCCGCATCCTCCATTGTCTTTGCAAAAACAGAATAATCTTTGGTGTCGCTGCTTTCTGCGATTAATGCTATGGGGGTAACTGAAATGCGCTTGTTAATGATGGGAATGCCGAAATCCCGCTCTATATCCTCCCCGGTTTTAACAAGGTTTTGGCTATAGCGGCAAATTTTATCGTAAATCTTTTGACATGCAATCTTTGCACTGTCGGAAGCACAATCCCTGAGCGAAATGCCCATGGTTATAGTACGGATATCAAGATTTTCCTGTGCTATCATACTAATGGTCTCAAGAACATCATTTACATTAAACATAACTTTCACCCTCTAAATGCGATGCATACTGGTAAATATTTCCTCACGCTGAAGTCTGACTTCTACGCCAAGCTTTTTGCCTGCTTCTTCAAGAAGTTCTCCTAAACGTGAGAACTCACAATTAAGTTTTGTAAGATCAACAAGCATAACCATTGTAAACAGGTTCTGCATGATTGTCTGAGAGATATCAAGAATGTTTACCTGTGTTTCTGCAAGTACCTTTGTTATGGCTGCAGTTATACCTATCTTATCTTGCCCTAGAACTGTTATTACTGCTTTCATCAAAAACCCTCCAACTTTAGTCCATGTATAATTATTCAATTTATATTATTATAACGTTTCAGTCAACGCCGGGTATACATAAAAATTTCAATTATGCAACGGAAACTATCGGATTATGTCGACAAAAAAGATAAGGTTAAAATGAATTATAAGTCATTAGAATATTGTCCAGCTGCATAAATTTTATTAGAAATCAAACCGGAAAACTTCTAAAAAAACTAAGGAGCGTGATTGCCCCGCAAACTTTTTTAATAAGATGCAACAATTTAAAGAGCTTCTTTGACAAAAAATTATAATATGCCTTTAAGGGTAAGACAGGGATCCGACCCCTGTCCCATCTACAGTCACTATGTAAAATCCTGTTACTTTAAGTAGCAGGTTAGGCGGAATGGTTAATAAGTGAGAAACCATCCGCCTACTTTTATTCTTATCCTAAACAGGTTTAAGATTTACGGATTTAATTCGCAGTTACTTTAACTGGAATCTATTGCTTGTGTTTATGACCCTTTTGCTTCAACAAATGTTTTGGATATCCTGACCCATCCCATCTATTTATTTTTTCAGTTACTTCTTTTAAAAGTCTCTCAGCTTCCTGCTTATCCATTTTTCCTTCCTTGACCAGTCTTTCAAGCTCAACGGTAAAGTTGTTTATTATTCTCTTCCTTTTCTCTTCAAGAGGTAAACTCTGAAACTCTTTAATCTCTTCAATTTTACTGTCCAGTTTCTTAATTAATTCATCGGCCTTCTCTTTTGAGATTTTGCCTTCCTGTAAAAGTTTTTTGACTCTTTCTTTTTTGTTCTCCAGTACTTTTATAGGGTCTCTTTCTTTTTCATTCACCTTTTCCCGCTTTTCAAGCTGAATGTTTTTGTCCTTTGCACCGGGCTCAATATCAGACCTTTTTGCCGTTACCGTTGATATAGGTGAAAATAGAACTAAAACAAAAGCTGTGGCCGCAGCCAACTTTTTCAATTTCAAGTTACCACCTCCTGATTTTATTTTTCCCGCAAAAAATAAAATCATAGGTGACAATATCTTAATGAAATGAAAGCATTTTCTGATTAATTAAGCTCATCGAGTGTAAGGCTGAAACTATGTATAAAATGATCCATAAAGTATTTTACTTCCGGCAGGTCAATCTCCCTTATTTTTTTCAATGTAGCCTGCTCAGCTTTTATAAACTCACTGTTACCGGCCTTGATTTCTTCAATACATTTTATATATGCACAGATACGGTCTGCTGCTTTAATAATTTTGCCCTCAATACTGTCTTCGTCATAGAACAATATATTGCGGTATTCATCCCGTAAGGATTCAGGCAGCATTGTGAGCAATTTTTCTTTTGATATATTCTCCAAGCCTTTATAGGCTTCCAATATTTCAGGATTAAAATATTTTATGGGTGTGGGAAGATCTCCTATGATAGTTTCGTTACTGTCATGAAAAATTGCATAGAGGGCAACTTTTTCTGAATTCACATTTCCATTGAAATGCCTGTTTCTGATCAGAGCAAGGCAATGCGCTATCATGGCTGCCTGCAGGCTGTGTTCCTGAATATTTTCATTTGTAACATTCCGCATAAGACTCCATCTGTGTATATATTTCATACGTGATAAAAAAGCAAAAAAGCTATATTGTTTTTGTTGACTCATATGTACCCTCCATGGGATGCAGGTGGAAAACCTCCACCTGTCTCCTTTGAATTTTATTTACATTACGCGTCTAATATCAGCGCCAAGCCTTTGTAACTTATTTTCTATAAATTCATAACCCCTGTCAATATGATGGATATCCAGTACTTCTGTAGTCCCTTTGGCAGCAAGCCCCGCTATGATGAGGGCAGCACCCGCCCGCAAATCAGTTGCTCTTACCTGTGCACCTTGCATTTCCTCTATACCTTCGATTATGGCAGTTCTGCCATCCAGCCTTATTTGAGCCCCCATTCGTTTAAGTTCATTTACATGCATAAATCTGTTTTCAAAAATTGTTTCCACTATCATGCTCGCCCCTTCTGCAAAACAAAGATATGCAGATAATGGAGCCTGCATATCTGTAGGGAAACCTGGGAATGGGTGTGTTTTTATATCAACAGCGACCGGTCTCTTATTGTTTCTTACCCGTATTTCAGACTCGTATTCGATTATTTCTACACCTGATTCCCTGAGCTTTGCAGTAACAGGTTTAATATGTTCAGGGACCACATTGGAAAGGGTAATATCACCACAGGTTACTGCAGCAGCTGTCATAAGAGTTCCGGCTTCTATACGATCAGGCATTATGGTATGCTCGGTGCCATATACTCTTTCCACACCTTCAATAATAATGGTATCAGTGCCTGCACCCGTTATATTAGCACCCATTTTTGTTAAAAAAGAGGCTAAATCTACTATTTCAGGTTCTGATGCAGCGTTTTCTATAACTGTTTTGCCCTCTGCCAGAACTGCTGCTATGATCAGGTTTTCAGTGGCCCCTACACTCGGAAAGTCAAGATAAATATTGGCGCCTTTTAACTTACCGGACGGACATACTGCTTCAATATAGCCATGACCATTTTCAATTACTGCACCCATTGCTTCAAAACCTTTTAAATGCAAATCCACCGGTCTTGAACCGATGGGACAGCCTCCCGGGAGAGCCACTTTAGCCCTGCCTGAGCGGGCCAGCAAAGAGCCCATCACCAGAAAAGAAGCTCTTAATTTACTTACCAGTTCATAATCTGCAGTATTTCCTGTAAGTTCAGGGGTTTTAACGGATATTTTTCTGCTCTTTCCGTCCACTTCCACCTTCGCGCCCAAATATGATACTAATTCACACATATATGAAACATCATCAAGTCCCGGAATTTCATTAAGATGGCACTCCTCATTTGTCAATAAACATGCAGAAATAATGGGCAGTATTGCATTTTTTGAACTTGAAACACGCACATTACCATTTAAAGGCTTACCGCCCTGAATAACAAAAGCTCCCATACCAAATCACCTTTCATCAATTATCGTATGTAATGCTTTTGTTATTAGTATCTTCGATAAGCCTTTTTTCACACGTGGTAAAACAATCTTTAAATAAAATGTAATTTTTAAAAGAAAATTTTTCAAAATTAATTAACCATTCTGAAGCAAATCAAATTTCTCCACAAAGACGCAAAATTCGTTCAAGCATTGCAATGAAATCTCCATAAGTAATTATTTTATCCGGAAAAACTTGATTTATGCCATTTCCTTGAACTATGCCATTTTCCAATGCAAACTTAAATGCGTCCTCATATCTTGCATCAACCTGCGACAGATCACTATACCTCGCCCAGACTGAAGGTTTTGTCGGGACTGCGTTTTCGTAAGTTTTGAATTTGTATAAAGATACCAGCATTTTTACAGCCCAATCCCTTCGCGCCTGTGTATCAGAGGCTTCATGGAGCGAATCTGTCAGACCTGCTCTGTACGCTTTTATGTTCATGTCTGATTCTGTATACTGGGTTGGAACTACATCCAAAATCAGCTTTAATATTGCTTTTTTCGTAATAGGCCTTTCAGGTCTAAAATCTATACCTTCAAGACTTGACAGCTTATACACTTTTTGAATGTTCTCCATACTTTGTCTTATATATGATGGCGTACCGGCTTGAGGTGCCACTCCATACTCTGCAGCCACAATCGGACCCGGCCTGTCCAGCTCTCCTATAATTTGCGAGCTCAGATAATCAGTTCTGCTTGTAAGTGCGTACCAGCCCATTGTTGGATTAAAGCTGTAAGCTTTAATCTGATCCCGAATATAACTTGATAAGTTACTTATTGGAAGCTCTACCCTGATCGGATATGCCAGCTCGTCTACAGTATAGTTTGTCCTTAAATATGAGACATTAATATCTGTTACAGGCGTTTTGATATCCATATTCTTTGAAGGCGAGTACCGGGTTGCAGGCGATGTGGTTTTTATGCTTATACTTAAATTATTATCCTGCCCCTTTTGCTTAAAATAGCGGTCGGTATGGAAAGTTCCAGGCCGTATAGTAAACTGGCCCCAGGGAAGGACTACATACAGTTCCTTTTTGAGTTCCGCCAGGGTATCATAAACTATTGAACCCATATCCAAGCGAATTTGAGAAGTCCTTTCCGGAGGTTCAGACAAATCCAATTTTACTACAGGACCATATACACCTCGAATCCTTTCAGACAATAAATGAGCATGATCTCCCAGCGAGGTAATAACCCAGACCCCATTTTCAAGCTCGGCAGGGATAATAAGCCCGGTGCCGGTAAGTTTTTCTGTCAGGTCGAAACTTCCGTCATACTCGCTTCTGCTTTTGTTGGTATATACCAAAATGGTTTTTGTGGGCAGACTTCGAAGCTGAGTTGTATTGTCATAGGCATAAAGTCTTGCATAATACCCCCTGTTGGCTACAAGACCGGTTACTGTATATTCCCCTCCAGCCACCTCAAAGAGCAGGGCGTCCTCGAATTCAGAATTATCGGCAAACTCAAGGTAATAGGTGAGACCCGGAAGCGTGTTCCAGACATATGTAATTGAACTTTCGGTGATACCGTTCAATTTAATGCCAAATCCTGTCGGCGGCGCAGGTGGCGTATAAGGTTCAGTCTTTATTATCAAGGGATTTGAAAACTCTGACTCTATAACTTGTCCGCCGCTTCCCCTGCTTATAGCTCTTATCCAGAAATAATAAACTGTGTCAGGCTCTAAATTCTCAATCCTTACAAAAGTATTGCGCCTGATTTCATCATAGCTTACCTCCCGGGTTATTGTTGCCGCGGATAAATCATCCACAAGCCCGCCTCTTATTTCATAGTCCATATCAAGATAAAATGTCCAGAAAAGGTCTACAAAAGTATCACCCGCAATCCCTCTCAAATCTGTAGGCACAGTGGGTGTGACCGGAATCTCGGGAATATCTGGAGGCGTAGTTATAACAAGCGGGTCGGATGGATCCGATGAATTTCCATTCTGGTTTTCAATAGTGACCCAAACAATGTAAGTAGTGTTGTGGGTTAAACCATCAACTTTAAAAGTAAAACTCTGATCCTCCGCATCCTCGTGTATATTCGGTACAAGTACCGGATCCTGCGGAATTTCAAATGCTTTTATATCAGGTTGCATAAGATCGCTGTATGTAATATAGTCCCCATCCCGGTTTCCTCTCATCCGGATGGCATTTATTGCATCGTTGTATCTGACCACATGGGGAACAACTCTCCAGCCCGGCAAATAATTTACTACGGTACTCAATTTTTTGTCGGGATCATCATTTCTTAAAAGTTCATTATCTATATACTCTTCATAAGTAACATACTCCCAGCGATTCCTGTCTTTATTATAAAGAGCATGCCACTTCTTCTTCAGCACCAGCTGGGCTTCATCGAAAGTTATACTTTCGTCACCTGAGGCCAGGCCAAAGGGAGGTACTGAAGGTGCTATGGGTCTGTCGGTACCAGTGTCAGGCTTGGTTATTATGACTTTTACAGCCTGTTTGGAAATATAGGGTTTGGTTATCATAAAACCGGTATCGGGACTTTCCACCAGAAAACTCTTCTTTGCATATATCACAAAATAGTAAGTGGAATTTGACTTAAGCCCCATAAGGTTATACCTGTAGCCGATAACTTCACCTGTGAGTTTGTCCCGGATATGATTTGCTTCACTTATGGTCAGGTCCGAAGCTATTTTATAGTTGTTGGGAGGATTTGCAACATCTCTGATATCTTCCACAAGGTATATATCGTAAGTTACATCATAGTCCACTTTTCCTTCCCCTGTGTAGGGAACACGCCAAAATACCGAAGCGCTGTTGGATGTCAAAAAGTCGTCATAATGCAGCGGCTCGGGATCGGCCTGAGGAAACGCATCCACTATTTCAGGAGCTTCAGGCTGCTGTGGAATTTGTTCTTTTAACATCACCCTGTTGTTGGACCTGAACTCAACAGGGGTCTCCTGACCAATGGGATAGGCCTTGGCGTCTATTTTAAAACTATAGGTATTGGGATCATCTTTTTTTACAATAAATTCATAGCTGTCCTCTTCAGGTATAAGTCTGAAAAGTGTTCCCTGCAGCTCATCATTTACATATCTGTAAAGCTCATAATCCACCCGGGTAAAGGTCTCGCCCTTAACGATTGGGTTCCAGAAAAGTCTCCAAATTACATCGCCTTCTGCTGTATATCCTACCCTTTGGGCTTTAAGCAAAATATCTGTCTTTATTGTAACCGGTCTGATTTCATTCACATCGGCACAGGCCACATCACTGTTTGGAAGAGGCACAACTTTAATAGAGTACTCCCTTCCCGGAAGGGCAGATGTATATATGTATTCCAGTTTTCTTTCCTCACGGTTGACAGTAACAGGCGAATCTTCGGTTCCTATTTCGGATGCAATAATATCAGGAATCGGCGGCGGCTGGGTAAAGCCTTTTGTATCAGAAATAAGTATCCGATAGTTTATTCTACCCGAAGTATCCCAGACATCATCCCATTTGATTTTGATATAGTTGGTTCCAGGTATTAATTCCAAAGACACATGCAGATTAGTCAGGAATTTTACATGGTTGGATTTTTGAGAAGTCACAGTATACTGCCCGTCAGCAGTAGTAGTTTTATAATAGGCTCTTGCATGGGCTTCATAAATTGTCCCGTGCTTAATTCCTTCAGGAATAAAATCAGTTACCTCATAACCTGTCGAATTTCCCGGCAGAGGAACCTGTATAACGTCTACCAGCTTCCTGCCGGTACCATATTCTATCTCATTCAATCCAAAAGTGATGTACCTTTCTTCAGCCTCCGGCGGGAAATGTACAGGATCCCAGTTGATTTGAGCATACCAATGGGAAACATACGCATCGTCATAATAACCTATATCAGTTACACGGTTTCTCTGAGGAGGCTGCAGAACTACCGGATCTGCAAACACCAGATTTGCCGTTATACTTGCCATCATTACAACTATTAAAATAACTGAAACAATTCTACGCATCATTTGCAGTTTTTACCCCCTGTCCTCCTGCTCTATATTTCTCCAAACTTTTCCAGGACCCTGGATACCATGTCCAGCATCATACCAATGCTTGTACGTTCCTCAGCCTTAAATGTCATGCCTTCGCTGAAATCTGCCAGCTCCAAATCGAAGCCCAGCATAACATATCTGTAGAGCTGTGGTTTTACATTACTGCCAATATTGAATATTCTGGACGGATTCATATAGGCAGGGTTTATATTAGCCTTGCTGCAGTATAATTTCACTGCCATGGCTATTGAGGCCTGGTTGTCCATATATCCGGTTAAATAAGCCGGAGTGATAACATCGTTCAGACCAAGTACAGTAACTTTGTTTACAGGTGTAAGTCCTGTTACCTCATCATCCTTATGGGTAAGTACGGCAAACAGCATAACCGCCTGATTCCCGCTTATGGGATTGTCAGGATATATGGTTCCCGTACCGAATACCTTGCTCAAATCATAACGAGAGATCAGTTTTGAAAAATCTTTTTCAAACTGCGTTCCAGGCTGGACAATGACTGAATCGGATCTTACAAAAACCGCATACTCTCCTGGTTTCTCTGCCCTGAAAAGCACATATTGCATTACATATGCTTTGGCTCCGGTTGCTTCTTTCCAGCCGGTACCGTAATTGGTGTAAGGAATGATATAACCATTTTGATATTGATATTCCAGCTTAACACCAATTCTTGCCGGAAACTCCCGTATTGTTCTTTTCACTGCAAAGTCCGGCAAATAACCACTTCCGCCGTCAATCACATCTTTTAAGTACCTGGATAATTCTTTCTCTACCCCGGCTATTACGCTCTTTATCAAATCTTTCAATTCCACATGGCTTCTGTAGCTGTATCTTTCAAGAACAGAGAGTATCTTGGAAAGTTCCCTGTCAAGAATGCCGTATTCAAATGGTCCTGTCTCGTCAGGATTTTTAAGGATATTGTAAATTATATGGTTAATCTCCTGGTATGTAAGTCTGGAACCTATGGCTGTAGTATTCAGGTCAAAGAACTTTGACAAGGCTGTAAACCCTGAGGGTATCTTTGTACCAGGGGTTGATTTCCTGTTTAAAGTCACAAGCAGCATGGCCTCTCTGGCACTGCCGGAAAGAGCCTCATTCTTTAATGCTTCAAGATCAATGCTTCCCCGGTTCAATGTGATTTCAGCACCGGCGAATTTAAGATTGAGCCTGCTGTCATATTTCTCTATGGTCTCAAGAGTTTTATAAGGAATTAATATCTCGTAACAGGATGGATTTACAGCCTCATTGCTGAAATCAACTGTAATAGTAGATCCCCGGGCAACCTTAAGAAGCCCTGAAACCTTATCATCCTTTATAACAGCCCTGACTTTTCCATGGTCTTTAATATCAATCAGCCAGTACAGCTTCTTTGTAAGATTTTCTGCCTCCTGATCAAACCAATCTATTACCTCATCCCGTCTTCTTCCCTCATCGTAATCTCCCTGGGAAAAGTCGGTACGTGCAGTCACAGGTCCAATATGCAAAGATTCTTCCATGTTATACGCCCATAGTTTGATATAGTAGTCGGTATTGGGTTTCAAATTGGTAATCTTCGCATAGTAAATGTAATAAGGCGAATTTTCCTGAACATAAAGATTGGTTTTCTCTCTGTAAAACCTGATTCTTCTGCCGTCAGGAAGATCATATCCATAATCTGTTCTTCCATAGCTGGCATAATTGAGCTTTCTATATTCAACCTCATAGTCAGTACGTATCTCCATAAAATAGTCGTAGGGGTCCCTTCCCTCCCACCTGACTTCAATCTCACTTAAACTGTCCCTTGTCTTGGCTTGAACAGGATAGCCGGGACTGCTCTGCCACCTTTCATATCTCCCGTCATACCAGCTGTCGTTCAAGGTATTCTTGACCCGTATATCATACCACTGATCTGATTCCAGATTATAAATTCGGAAATAGAAGGTTGAGCCGTCTTTGACACAGGTAAACTGGGAACGGTTAAGCTGAACATACTCCGCTTCAGATGCACCTGTCTTTTTAATGAAGACCTGCATGGAATCGGCCGTTGCTCCCGTTAAGTAGCATTCTATATTAAACCCGATTTCCACATCAATTACAGCTTCCAGGAATCCGGGCGGTGCCACCATTTTGGTGGTAACAGGAATTGTCACCCAACGGCTCACTGTCTCAATAGACTTTCCTTCATCATCTGTAAGGTCCCTGTTCCTGACAGCTCTCAAGCTGAAGAAATAAACCCTGTTGGGTCTTAAGAAATCCCTTTCAATAGGCAGCGTCACTTTACCATTTTCATTGACTGTAATACCTAATCTTTCTGCTTTACTGCTGTTTACATCAAGATGTATCTCATAACTGTCCTCAGGCTCCCTGAAATCATGATAAACTTCCAAAAAATTATGATTGTAAGGATCGTCTTTATACTCATCGACATCGGCATCTTTAGAAATACTCACAGAAGTGCATACCATTTCATAGGTAACATCCCTCTCGGCATGCAGCCATGTAAGTGTAACATACGCATCACTTAAAATGGGCTGACCATCTTCATCCAACGCAATGGAGAACTCTGACGGTGTCCTTGGATAGCGGATAATATCTTCAAGCCCGCCTGAGTCGATTTTCGGGGTAGTAATGGCTTTAACGGCAGTATCTGCCGAACGGCCAATGACTACGCCATCTACCACAAGGGAGGCATGAGCTTTTATATAGTAAACAGTATTAGGCAGAATTTCTTCGATCGAACCATCAGGTTTCTCAAAATTTTTAATAACTACACGATGTATCAGCTCCTGGACAGGATACTCAACCGTCAGCGTTTCAGCAAGCACAAAATCTTCAGAAGGGTTACGGCTGATAAAAATGCTGTACTGAATCTCTTTTCCACCACTGACATTGGTATACCTCGCCCAGTCGGCATCGGTTAATATACGCTCAAAACTTACTGATATGCCTTCAAGGAAAATATCCCCTGTAGCCGGATCAACATTGGTTTCAGGTTCGATACCAAGTATGATATCCGGCATTGGAACAGGCTGTTCAGTCAGAGGCCACGTAGTAAAGCTTATTATAGGCGACATGAAGGAAATACGGTTTCTGAGGTCGATGTTCAGACCTTCAGCATCGCCCCACACATCAGCGTCAATCTCGGCGTTGTCCCTCAGCCTTGAAGTAAATATTTGCATATAATATGTGGTATTCGGTATGAGGAAGTCAGGATAATCCCCCGGCGTTCCGTCTTCACTGGGGTCTTCATTATTTTCAGCTGTCAAAGGTTTATCATTTACATAATCATAAAAGAGTTTGTCGCCTGGAATGGTACACATTAACCGTCCATCCGGCGTTTCTGTGAAATTTTTCTTGCCGAGGACAAGTACACGCTTCTGTTTAACAGGCATATAAACAGGCAAACTCCTATCAAGACCGATATTCTTTGTTGGTGTTTCATCGGTTTCTGTATCAGGCAAATATGTAGAAAGGATTATATGGAATGTAATGTCATCATCAGTATATGGCTGGTTTCTGAAGTCGTCCCAGTCCTCAATCGCCCTCCAGGCTAAAGGCTTTTCAAAAGATATTTGTAAATCACTTAGCGGAATTTCGACTTCGCCCTGTGATATTTCTGTAAATGGTACTTCTACTTTTTTTCTGCCTGCGTATATGGTCTCAGCCTCTATCTCTTTCGGCATGGGCGGTTTACCCGTGTCAATGCCAAGGAGCTGCAGGTTAATACACAGTGAAGAACTTCTCGGCAGAGCTGAAGAACTGTCATAATAAACTACCCTGAAGTAATATTCAGGATGGGTAATATCAGGAATATTAATAGTTATAATTTCCGATCCATACTCATCTTCCTGGGGAAGCGACGTCTCAGGTATTTTTACCCATTTATCTGATTGGGAGTACAGATCATCTATCCTGGGTGCATACTGAACCTGATAATACAGTTGGGGATATACACCATTGGTGATTTTTCTGAACTTAACCTCCACCTTGTCAGTATCCACTTTTGATAATTCTATCTGCATGGGTGTAAAGATGGAGCTCAGACTTGGTCCAACATTTGAAAAAGCATTATCTATATTACTGACCAAAAAACGGTTGCCCGAATCTGTCTGCAATTTTGTCCTTCTTATAGGAATCTGATCTGAAGCTTCGTTCTTAAAAATTATACCGATGTTTGTATTCTCATACTCGGTGCCGGGCTCTATTCCCTGTTCCCTGGTCAAAAGAACCGAGACAAACCCGCCTCCGTCTGAATCAGGCTCACCATAACTTATACCCTCAACAATGACATCATCGCCTTGGTCATTACCTTCAATAATCATGTGCCCGCCATCATAATCGGTATTAAAAACAAGCATTCTGGTTGAACCACGTCCAACTGTCATGCTTATCTGGAAACATGCCTTTTCTATCGGCACATCAGGCTCGGAAAGATCTTTCAAAACAGCTTTATCACCTTCATAAGAAGTCAGGTATGTGATCTTGCCTAAGCTTTCACTGTAAATGGTAGGTATTTTCCACTTAAGCCTTATTTTCGGATTCTCACCACTTTTCACAACAGCAGCCTCACCGGGCAAAGAACCTGAAGGTATAAGAACAGGGTCATTATCCTCAATATCAGCCATCTTGGCCATTACATTGAAGGATTCGCCGGTAAAAGTCAGCCTTGCAAGATAATATACCTTTCCCACAGCTACGGGATGTTCATCAGTCATATTATGATACAATTCCATAGTAATGTCGTAAATATGATCCGGTTTCAAATCAAGACTGACAATAACTCTGTTATTGACATAGTTTTCTTCGCCTATCAGATATGTCAGACTTCCGTCAGGATTATGATAATAAACCTCGGTTTTTGCAGGACGGGTAAGTGAATAGCAGCTTACCTCATACTTGTTTGTCAAAGTATTATATGAAACCTGAAGATTTATATCATCTGGCTGGGCAAAACTTTTCACCATAAATGGCATGCTTGTAAATATAAAAGCAAGTATCAGCAATAAAGAAATAACTCTTTTAAATCCTGTTCGCATTAGCACTCCTCCGATGGGATGATAAATTGGATAAAGGGTATACTTTACTATTATTTTATCGGCATCCTGGAGCCTTCATATTATGCGAACAGAATTACAATTCCTTTACACTTTCTATTGAAATGCTTCCTTTTTATTTGATTTTCTGACCGATATATATGTCGTCATTCTGTCTGAATACAGGTATAATATCCCCCACATTTTCTTTACGATGATTCAAAAGTTCGGCTCTGTGCCAGTGCTTAAGCTTTTCATATTCACTTTTGTCGAGCACATCAAGCTCTAAAAGCATTTCCATCACTACGGGAAAAACAGCCCGCTCCCCGCCATCTGCAATCTTTATACACATGCCCAGTTTTTTATCTTTAACACCGACACAATAAACTGATTCTGCACCTATCTTTGCGATTAACTTGCCCTTTGTGGCCTGCATCAGTTCAGTACAGAATTCCTTTGTGCCTGCCACCATTTCAGGATATTCGTTCATAGCTTCAAAAATGGTTTTACAGGCTTCATAATATTCACTGTTCCGGTCCTGAGCATACTGTACTATTCTGGCATAGGACAGGGCTATTTTTTTAATTGGCAGCATAAAAATCGGAAGCCCGCATCCATCAGTGCCAGTGGCTATGGTGTCTTCCTCTTCACCTGTGAAATAGCTTAAAGTTTTTAATATTTCTTTCTGTACGGGATGATCAGGTTTTTCATAAGTCCTGATATCATAGCCTTTATATCTGCAATAAGCCAGCATGGCCGCATGCTTGCCTGAACAGCTGACATGAAGGACAGTCGGCTTTTCATTTCTTGCAATAAGCCTTTTGTTTTCATCGTGATTATACGGGCTCATAATCCCGCAATGAAGATCGTCGGTATTTAAGCCCAATCTTCTTAAAATTCCCAAAACCGTCTCCTGATGCATGACTTCACCGGTATGGGACGCACAGGCAATGGCTATTTCCTTTAAACTGTAACCCATTTTCTGAGCTCCCCCGGAATGGATAAAAGGAATGATCTGAATAGGTTTCGCAGCTGATCTGAAAAAAATACTCGTATTTATATCACCTTTTTGGTAAATAACTCTTCCTTCACTATCGACTACACAGATGAAGCCCTGATGTATACTCTCAACATAGCCGCCCCTTGTTACCACAGCCAGCGTTTTCATATTCTTGTCCCTTCCTTTGGGTAGTTATCGCCAAGTTCGAAACTTCCTGTCTCATTATTCAGTAAGCTAAAGCTGGTATGAAGATACCCTACCGTATCGCCCTTGTCATTCCTGACTTTCGGAAAGGTCCATTGATCAAGTTTCCTTACAGTTTCAGCATCCAATATGCCCAGTTCCTCCAAAACACGGACAACAACGGGATAACTTGTCCGGGGATGCCCGTCGAACATTTTAATGCATACACCCAGTTTCCTTTCAGGTATTGCAATACAGTAAATTCCCTCTGCACCGATTTTCCCGACTGCTCTTCCCTCTGAATAATAAATAAGGTCTGTGCAAAATGTACCTTTACCTTTTACAGCCTTCGGATAACGTGTCATGGCATTTTTTATAATTTCAAAAGAATCACTGTATTTTCCCTTATGCTGCTTTCCATGGGCAAGTAACGAATACAGGTATGAAACCTGATATAGAGACAGATTGTATGTGGGCATAGTACATCCGTCCATGCCGACAATAATATTCTCTGTGCCTAAATTCAGAATATCAGCAATGGTGCTTCTGATCAGCTGCTGAACCGGATGAGCAGGATTTGTATAGCCTTCAACCGGATAACCATAATATTTGCACAACGCAAGTACACCGGCATGCTTGCCTGAACAATTGCTGAAAATTGGACCAGGACGAATATTCAGCATCATCAGAGCCTTCTTGACCTTAGGACTTTCAGGGTTTTTTCTTCCGCATTCCAGATACTTTTCGCTTACTCCAATTTTATTAAGTATGGACTTTACTATTCTTCTGTGATAAGCCGTGCCATCATGGGACGAAACAATGACTGCGAGCTCTTTAAGACTTAAATTAAATTTTTCTATTGCACCCGAGTTGACCAGGGCATTGGCTATAATTGGCTTTCCTGATGACCTTAAAAATATTCTTGCCTGAGGGTTACCTATACTGTAAACTATTTTTCCATCGGAATCTGTTATGCATATATATCCGTGATGAATACTTTCGACCCTTCCAGAACGTGTTCTGACAACCAATTGGGGCATGTTTCACCTCATGAATTCAAAGCTGATACTTTTTTGTATTCTTCCTCACTTTTAGATTTTTATTACACAGGGCATATGTGCTTTTCAATTTATGCCTCCCCTTTAAGAGGGGAACTCAATGTGATATAATAATTTTGCTTTAAAGCAAAACGAAAAATTAACGAGGTACATAAATGCAATTCGAGTGTTGTAGAGATATTCTTTTATCTGATACATTAATCCCGGATATATTTTTAGGAGATATAATGCCCGATCTTCCTTCAGATGCAGTGAAGGTCTATTTGTACTGTATCTTTTTGTGTAAATACAAAAAAAAAGCTGAACCTCAGGATCTGGCCGCAAAACTTGGACTACCCCTTGATTCCGTAAAAGCGGCTTTTGTTATCCTTGAACAGGAAGGGCTTATAACATTTAATTCAGATGTTATCACCATCACAGATATAAAAGAGGCAGAGCTTAACAAACTATATAAAAGAAAAACTGCTTCTGATCCTGAAAATATCAACTCAAAAACCTCTGCCAATATAAAGAGGATTCAGTGTATAGAATCAATCAACGCGAGATTTTTCCAGGGTCTTATGTCCCCAAGCTGGTACACAGCAATTGACAACTGGTTTTCGGCCTACCGGTTTGATGAGGATGTTATGGTGAGCCTTTTTCAGTACTGTTATGACAACAAAGCCTTAAACATGAAATATATAGAGAAAGTAGGCGCTACATGGCATCAAAAAGGCATAACATCCCATTGGGAACTGGAAAAATACCTGTTAGGTCAGGAGAAAATAAAAAAGATAGGCAGCAAAATACGCAGAATTTTAAGACTTAACAGAAATCTTACCGAATTCGAAGAAGAATATATCGATACATGGATAAACAAATATAAATTTAGCATGCAAATAATTGAGGAAGCTTTAAGAAAAACAGCGGGGAAAGCAAATCCCAGTTTCAAGTATGTACATGCCATATTAACAGCCTGGCACAACGATGGTATTAAAAATATTGAACAGCTTAAGGCATACCTGGAAGCTGTTCCGGGACCTCAGTCAAAAACATCTGGCAAAAAGAAAGTTGAGCGCAGGGACAATTTTCAGCAGCGTCAATATGACGACGAATTTTTTGAAAAGCTTAACCAGTCAAACATAAATTGAAAGGACAAGGCTTAAATGTCGGATATCAGGCGAAATCTTGATAATGAATTTGCTTACCGCCGGGACAGGGCATTATGGGAAGCTGAAAGGCGCAAAAAAGAAGTAATCGAAAAAATTCCTGAGATCGGTTCAATAGAAACAGAAATCACCCTTACCGGACTCAGGTTTGCACGTGGCATCATTTCAGAGGACTCACCTTACCATGACAGTGAGACTTTAACTGAGCGCATCAACCAGCTTAAAAAGAGAAAAGAAAAGTTGCTTCTTGCTGCTAACTATCCCATAGACTATCTTGAACCCAGGTTTGACTGCAAATCCTGCGAAGACCGGGGCTATATCACTGATGAAAACGGCAATTATGTTCCCTGTTCATGCTATCAGAAACTTTACCTGCAAAGACTTTACAAGTTCTCGAATATACTTGACGACGGGAATACCGGGTTTAAATTTTTTAATGAAGAATATTTTTCTGATAAAGTAAACAAACAAAAGTACAAAGTCGATATCTCGCCCAGAGAAAATATTATGGCCATTAAAAATCACTGTCTGAAATTCATAGAGAATCTCAATGACCAGAATACCAGAAACATGTACTTTTTTGGTCCCACCGGCACAGGGAAAACATTTTTGGCAAAAAGCTGCGGCCTTGAACTTATTAAGAGAGGATATTCGGTTTTATACCTTTCTGCCCCGACATTGTTCTCGATTATACACCGGTACCGCATTAATGTTGATGATTATAGCAGTGAACAGGCCTACAACAACCTTATCACATCAAACCTCTTAATACTTGATGATTTGGGTACAGAGCCAAGAAGTGACGCCAGATATGCTGAACTTTTAACTCTCATTGAACTTAGAAAAAACCGTGACAGCACCTGTACCACCAAAACAATAATTTCTTCAAATTTGGATATAAAACGGCTGTTCCAGGAATATAATGAGCGAATAGCTTCCCGTATTGTAGGTGAATTTGATACATTCCGCTTTTTTGGAGACGATATACGGATAGTTAAAAAAATTAAGAAAATCTCTGATTAAAAGAGAGCAAATCAATTGTTCCTGTTTCAACAAATTCCTTAACTATAATGCTTTTTTTTGCGAATACAAAAACCACCAGCCAAGTCTGCCGGTGGTTTTATGTCATTCACGAGGTTAGCGCACAATAAAGTCACATGGTGAGTATTCCTTCCTCTGAGTTGATTATCAGAAGCACTTCTTCCTCAGCCCCTGTATCGGCATTGATATAGATAAGAAAATCTTTATCCTGGAGTTTTCCTATAAACTCATAGCAGAGAATTTCTGTTCCGTAATTGGTAGGTATCAGAGCCAGACCAGATTCTTTTACATCCTCGCCCCGGATTACCTTTGCCCTTGCTTCCTCAAGACTGATTTTGGGTGCCCCGAGATTGCGTTCGGTATGGTTCATGTAATAACCCTTTGCTTCATAACCTACTACTTCCCCATTATCCAGTGCCACCTTAACCTTTATAAGATCTGTATAATATGTTATACCATCTTTGGTGTAGGCATAGTTTATAGTGGCAACGCCATTGCTTTCAAGATAATAGGTATCTTTCATATTGGCAATGCCTCTGTCTTCAAGAAACTTTTTCCCTATATTTTTAGCCTCATCAATGCCTATTTTGGCCTCTGATACCGGTCTGTTGTACAGATACCAGATTATATGGCCACCTTTTTTGGATACATCGGCTTCTACCACGCTGTGGTCTTTCCTGTTGGCAAGCTCAATCCTGAAATTATACGTGTCTATAACTCCGTTATTGTTGTCAGCAACCTTCGTTACATTGTTTATATTCTTTTTCCCTAAAAATCTCCCTATGCTTTCTATGGCCTGGTTCTCGGTTACTTCCTTACCGGTAAGACCCAGCGCCTTACGATTCAGCATATGCTCGGAAAACGGTCCGTCATAAATTAAAGTCGGCATTTCAGAGAAATTTTCATCAAGGGATGAGAATGTGACCGGCATATGTTCTGATGCTTCGCCCAAATCCTCCTCTTTCTCTCTGGCGACATTCTCCCATTTAAAATTCCCGTTGTTAAGGTCGTTTTTAAGATCATTCAAGCTTTTCTCCAATTCGAGTGCGTAGCTGTGCAGACTCAAAAAAGTATTATACTGCTCATCTGTCATGGGAACTCCCCGGGCTGTCTGTTTTGCAACACTTTGACTCAGGTCAGACACCTGGGATAAAAACTTTTCAGTATTGGAAAGAGTTCCAAATGAGACAGGGAGTCGCGACAAATTGTTTGCCGCATTATAGGCATCCTGGCATACATCCCTTAAAGTAGCGACGGTGAGCTCGGGAGATGAGGTCATCAAGGTTTTCAAAAGCTTTATCTCAACGTTGTTGACATAGTCCACCAGCTCATGAAAAGCCCTGTTATAAGTATTGTTCAGGTGATTTTGAAGCCGCCTTGCCCTGTCATACTGGTAAGCTCCAAATATAGTTGTAAGAAGCAGAATAGCAATTACGAAATTTTTCGCTCTGTTTCTTGCCAAGATCCTGTAAAAAGTTTTCATATGATGGCGTAATCTATTGTCGTTTTCCATTACATTCCTGTCCTTTCTATAAGAATATTTTTGCTTACACCCTGTTCATTTCTGTATTATTTTCCAAAGTTGTGTTTTCCAATCTTTACGACAATTTCTCTTGACCATATCCATTTACTTGTGGCTGTCTCAGGATTCCAATAATAAAGACAGCCGTATGTGGGATCCCATCCATTCAGTGCATCCTGTGCGGCTTTCACAACTGTTGAGTTGGGATCAATCGGAACATTGATCTGTCCGTCAGATACAGCTGTAAATGCCCCTGGCTGATATATTACTCCTGCAATGGTATCGGGGAAATTTGGGGAATTGACACGGTTCAATATAACCGCTCCCACTGCTACCTGTCCTTCATAGGGTTCACCCCTGGCCTCGCCATTGATGGCTCTTGCCAAAAGCTGAACATCGCTGACCCTACTTGTATTTTGCCCCATAGTTTTCTGGGGTACAAATATAACAGAGACAATGATAAGAAGTGATGCTAAAATAAAAAAGTTTCTTGTCCACCTTTTCATAACCTTTCACCTCAAGGAATATTCTTTCAAAAAGGTCTTAAGATTATGCTTAGGACAAGAAACTTTTTAGGTTCTGTGATAAATGCCGGAATAGAGCACAAGCTTAATTCTCACCAGACAACCGGATGCGGTTCATTTTGTCTCCAAAAACCTCACTGGCCAGTTCAAACTCTCTTTTCCTGCAGGTAAAGAAAAATACCTGGCGATCTTCAGAAATTTTCTTTAAAAGTTCAAAGGCCTGTCTTACACGCTTTTCATCATATTGAGAAAAGGGCTCATCCAAAAATATCGGAAGTTTTTCCCTTCCCTTTTCCATAAGGTTTACAGCAGCCATCCGCATACTGAAATATACCTGGTCAACTGTACCGCCGCTCAGGCGGTTTACTAAAATCAGTTCATCTGTTTCAGGCACCTCCAGATTAATCTGGAGCTTGTCATTTGCCAAAACTCTCTGATATTTGTCAGAACTTAGTTGGCTCATGTACCTGCTCATTTCATTATTCAGGGCAGGAGTAAAATCGCGCTGAAGTTTTAAAGCAGTCTCATTTAAAATATCAATCGCAAGTGAAAGGCTGTCTCCCAGTTTTTCCAAAGACCGTTTTCTTTCCTTACATATCTCTATCTCTTCCATGACACTCGCAAGTTCGCCTTCACCCGGAGCATCTTCAAGTTTGGCTTCAAGGGAAGCTATCTGAAGTTCAACATTTTTTATCCGTTCCACCATGAGCTTAATTTCTTCATCCAATGTTGCTTCGTCAATTTCCTCCTGAATTTGTCCGTACTTATTTATATAATCTTCTGTTATTTTATCAAGCTCTTCAACACTGTTTAAATGTTTTCCCAAAATTGTGGCCGCTTCTCTTAAACAGGCTTTACACTTATCCTCAATACCTTCCTTTTCAGACAGCAGCATAATTTTCTGCTGCCGGGCATTCTTAAAAGTCTCCAAACCTTTTACTATTTTTTCTACTGCTTCTCTATGATCCTGACCAGATACCCCAGCTTTTTCGATAATAGTGCTAAGTTCATGATTTATATTTTCCAGATTTTCTTTGAGTTTATTAATACGTTCCTGGTTTTCAATCAGCTCTTGTCTTAAAAATTCAAGCTCGCTCCTATATTTTATCTGGTCTTCCTTATAGGAAAGATAATCATTTAAATCATCAAATCCATTATCCGAAAGTACCTGTGGCAGTCTGTCAACCTTGGTTTCTTCCTTTACCTTATATTTTGAAGAATTACGGAGAAACAAAAAAGAGATTACCCCAAAGATCAGAACTGCACCAAGAAAAACCGGAGAAAGCACAGATAAAACTAAAAATATGGCAGCAAGAACTGCTCCCACAGTTCCAATCCTTTTATATTTCTGATGATTTTTATTCAGCCCGCTTCTATGTTTTGCATCTTCTTGCTGAAAGCTGCGCTCCCTTAACGCTTCCTCAACCGAGACAGTTTTCTGCTTAAATGCTTCTTCAGAATCCAAAACCTCTTCTGTTTTTTGGATTTTATCCCGTATATTTCTGGCTTCTTCGCCTAAAGACAATATCTCCTCTTCTGCCCGGTTTTTATCGTGCAGGAAAAGCTGTGCTTTTGATACAGTTTCCTCATCAATATTGGCAAAACTTCTGTGTTTTTCAATCGTGCCTGTATATTTTTCAATCTCAACATTCAGTTCTTCAGTTTTATTGATAAGCGCATTATATTCATTTCTAAGGCCAGCAAGCCTGTTTAATCTTGCTCTTTCCCTCAGCTCCTTCTTTTCTTTAAGGTCACCTTCAAGCCTGACGAGTAAACTTCTTTTTTCCTGATACTCAAAAGCAGTATCAAGATATTTTTCGTTTAACCCGGCCAGTTCCTCTTTTTCCTGCTCCAGCTCACGTAACCGGTTATTTACAATGTTTAATGGTCTTACAGAACTTCTGTCTGTGCCCACTCTTTCAAGGAGCTCCGTTTCAAGACATTTAACTGCTCTGGTAAGGGAGAGCTCTTCTGAACCTGTGGTTGTCAAATTCGACAGTTTCTCAATCAATGTTTTTCTTCCGTCACTTCCTATTTCACACTGCATCTGACCGATAAATACACTGCTGCTGAAGGTTTCTTCATCAAGTCCAAGGTGTTCTTCGGCAAATTTAGGTCCTACGTCCTTTGCATGCGGAAACTCATTGGTGACATTATTGGCATTTCCGTCATAGATATTTACAGTACCTTTTTCAAAATTCCGCCCTACACGGAATACCGAATTATCACTTAATGTATACTCCATTACTCCTGCGTATTGGTCTCCGTTCCAGGGTTGATAATGTTTTAATGGAGGCAGAGTTCCATCCCTGGATTTTCTGCCGCTTTTAAGGCCATAGAACATAGCTTTGATAAAAGCCTGCAGAGTAGACTTTCCTGCCTCGTTATCTTCATATATTATGTTAAAACCCTCATCAGGTCTTATAATCAATTTTTTTAGTTTCCCGAAACCTTTTATGTCCAGTAAACTGATTTTCATATTATTCCCCCCACCATTCAATCTTTCCGGTCTCTAAGGCTTCAAGACCGAATATCAGAGCCATTTCCAACTTTTCTGCCTCTTCCTTCAAAAGCATATTTTCAGGGTGGTTTTTAATTTCTTTTTCTATGCTTTTCAGCCTCTCCCTTATTTCTCTTACAAAAGCACCTTTAAGTGTGGGACTCTTTTCAATTAAATCCAGGTCAAAGGCCTTCCTGGTTTCGTTACGGATTTTAAAGTACAACCAGTCTGAGAACATATCGGATATTTCTTCGGGGTCAAGTGCCAGCTCAGTCCTGCCTTTTAAAGTCAGCCTTACAAGATCTCTCTGTTTGTCAAGACCTTCAACTGCCTCAAGAATTCTCATCTTTACTTCCTGAAGCGAACCTGCTTCTGTAATATCTAAATACTTTTGATGATACTGTCTTTGGGAAGTTTTGAAAAACTGGGAATTATTCTGAACCTGACCGTTTTCCAATGTCATGGTAACAAGAAAGGCACCATGCTCCCCGGGCTCGTCGAATCCCAGAGGCTCCGGACTTCCCGGATAAACTATATTGTCAACATTTCTGATGGTGTGGAAATGTCCCAATGCGTAGTAATCATAGTTTAAAGCCTTGAGTTCATCGCTGCTTACAGGTTTATAGTCCTGCTCTGTAAAATCCATGTCAAGTGTACCGTGGAAAATCAGGATATTAAAATAACCTTCTTCGGGAGGATTAATCCGGGATAAATCGGGTTTTCCCTCTTTAAAAGCACTGAACCCTATACCATATACTGATAGCTTTAATTCTTCCAAAATGACATGGGGTCTTTCAGGCGAGAGTATATGTACATTTTCAGGCCAATCCCATACTTTGTACCAGGAGTTTCTTATGTAGGGATCGTGGTTTCCGGGAATAATAAAAACAGGTGTTTCTGCTTCCGTCAGAACCATGTTAAGCCAGTCCATGGTCTTTTTAGTTACATAATCATGCTCGTATAAATCGCCTGAAATTATAAGAAAATCTGCCTGTGTCTCTTTTGCCTTGTTTAAAATATTGAGAAATGCCGTTTTTATATCTTGTCTTCTGATTTCAGCATATTTCTGCGTGCCATGATCCCTGAATGGTGCGTCCAGATGTATATCTGCACAGTGTATGAATCTAAGCTTTTGCATGGGCTCACCTCATTTTATAAGAATAACAGCCTGAGCTGCAGCATAGTCCCTGCTATGGCTAAGACTTATATCAATACTTGTACCGCCTACTTTGTCGAAAACTTTCTTTGCCTCATTATGCAGAACTACAAAGGGTTTTCCATTATCATCCTTTAATATTTCTATATCCAAAAAGGATACTCCTTTGGAAATGCCTGTGCCAAGTGCCTTTGAAACAGCTTCCTTAGCAGAAAAACGGGCAGCATAACTGTTAAGCGATGCTTTACCCATGGATTCACAGTATTGCCTTTCTGCTTCAGTGAAAATCTTGTTCTTGAACCTGTCACCAAATCGGGATAAAGCCTTGTCAACCCTTTCGAGTTCTATTATATCTATACCACAGCGTATATTCATTAAATAAAAACCTCCGCATATTAAAAAGCACAGGCTAAAATTTAAGCCTGTACTCCAAGATGGCGTCCCGTGCAGGAATCGAACCCACATTAATGGAACCGGAATCCATTGTCTTATCCATTAGACCAACGGGACCCGTTCCCTCCGATATTGAAGGTACAATTTATTATATCCTCTTTCCTTCCGGATATCAAGAGGCGCATAATAACAGTGAAAGAGGTTTACAATCCGAATAACCCCTGATAGAACCGATGAAAAACATCTATTAAGTAGACAATTACCTCTCCGGTTATCTGCATCCAATAATATGATGCAAAGACAAGTATTAATTTTCCAAAAGTCTGCAGTCTTGTCCTGACGCTCAATGTTCTGTAGAAAATACCGTACTGGACATAAGGTAAAAACATCATCAGGGTTACAATAATCGAAAAAATTACCCTTATATTATTGGGGGACGAAGGTCCTACATCCAGCCAGTCGATACCCGAATAAATAAAAATAGCCGTTGGGATAACAAAAAGTAAATGAGAAAGAGCATATGACTTCATAAGTATTACAGGAATTTTTCTGTGGACAAATTTCTTACTTCTTCGGCCTATGATAACTGCAAACTCTGCAATTGGAACAACCGTACAGATTATATCGATAGCACCAATAACCAGTGACATTAACAGAAACATCAGAACCTGGCTGCCAAGATTCACCGAATCCCCTTTAAAATAGCCTTTATTTATTATATTGTCATAAAAGACCATGTTGAAAATTCCTACAAATAAAAATGCGGGGAAAAGTCCCTTAATGCTTGCAGAAATATTTTTATGGACTCTTACAGGTAAAAGGAATATGTCCCAAGGATTAAAGTGGTTTTCATAAACTTTTTCCATAATCTTATCCCTAAGAATAAATTTTACTTTATTTTAGCACAGTAACAAATTCTTATCAATCATTTCGGTTGTTCGGGCCGACTAAAATACATTTGCCATTCATTATAACTTTCCACCTGTTTTAAATTCCTTTCAAATATGTGGAAAACCCTTTCATCGGCAAAATTTGCAGCCCATACACAGGCTCCTGCCAAATCGTACTTAAGAATAAGCGAAGTTTTCATATTTACCGCATTTTCATCCTCGATCCAAAGCTGATATCTTACCCCATCCTTGTCAAAGGACGCTTCATACTGTCCTGACACGTCATTCCATGCAGTTACTGCCTCATTTTCTTCGACTTCCTTCCATGCACTTGTAATATTAAGTGCTCTGGAACTGAGCTTATTCTCTGTAGTGTTAAAAGCCCAGAGCCTTGTATATAGTGGTATGCCGAGCAATAGTTTATTATTGGGAACTTCTCTTAAGGTCTTTATAAGGTTTTCTTCCACCCAGGCAAGCTCAGCTGTGGATCCGGCCTTAGGACTGGAGCTCCAATGCTGGTCATAGGTCATGAGACATACATAATCCACGCTCTCTGCCAAAGCTTTTCTGTCATAGCATTTGGACCATGTATCACTGCCATCAGGTACTGTAACATCCACTGAGACAATAAGCCCCTGCTCTTTGGCAAGCGGATAAAACTCCCTTACAAACTGGGTATACGCGTCTTTATCCTTTTTATACATATTCTCAAAATCAAGGTTTATACCATCCAGATTATAGAGAGATGCATAGGCAAGAATATTTCTTATTACTTCCTGACGTATATCGGAGTTATTTAATATAATGCTCGTACCCTCTATGTCATTAAAGTTATTGGAGAAAAGTGCCCAGACCTGCCATCCGTTGGCATGGGCATTGGTTATGTAGTCTGGTGTAGCCCTGTTTTTAATAGTCCCCTTTCTGTCCACTATTTCAAACCAGGTCGGTGAAATCACATCAATCCCGGGTGTATTATCCCTGGACAATTCTATATTATGTTTTGAATAGGTCATGTCCCATACAAGATTAATCCTGCCTTCCGTAAGTAAAGGAGGCTCTTCATCTTCTGGCTTCTCTTCCACTGCATGAAAGCGGTCTGTTTCAACCTCTTCTTTTTTTACATATCCCAGGGCACCATCATATGTTCTTACCCTGTACCATTCATCTGTCTCGTCAAATATATAAAGACAATTCTGCGGTGATTTTTCTACCGCTGTTTCCCCTTCAATACGAGCTTCAAATTTCTTTATTATCGGCTCTTTGATACTCATGCCTTTCCTTACAACAGTATTTACATCCAAAGGATATGCAATTGGACAGGATTGGTTCTGGAAATCAATAATTACCACATCATTTACCGCAGAGTAGCGGACAGAGATCTGGTAAAATTCTTTTAGAAAATATATAGGAAGATAAATTTCCCCATTTTGCTCAACAGCAGGAAAATTAAGATCCATGGGCTTTTCATTTACCAAAGCCTCGAGACTTCCCGTTTTCATTCTTATTACCCTGTCTTTTGTTGTTACGATTACTTTTTGCAGGGCTTCATCAAACCATATGTAAGGGTCAATATATTCTTTAACAGATTTAAAAGGCAGGAGAATTTGCCCTTCAGAAAGAATTGGAGGATGGGTTGAAATTACTTCTTCCCCGCCGATAACAAGCCTTGTACCAGGTGTATCAAAAGGAAATACGACATTTGTGTTTGGCGCAAACTCAGCTTTGTATATGACATATACTCCTGTAATAATCAGTAAGGAAACAAGTACTACAGATAATATGTAAAGACTATTTCTCCTCATGCTGCTCCCCATCAAGATACACTCCATTTAAAATAAAATATCCATTAATGCCTGTAGTACTGGCAGAACGTATTATTAACCAGCCGGCTTATTTTTCTGTTTATATATAAATCCTATGAGAAAAATTCTACTAAAATGCAAAAGAGGCAGCATCAGCTTGATGTGCCTCTTAAGTACATAACAATTAATATCTGTATACAACTCTTGGTGCAAAGGTAAACAAGCTGTCCACCATTTTGGGAGTTGGCTCGAATAAAATAACTGTAGGTTCTCCTTTATTGATGTAGATAAACCAGACTTCTGCATTTTTGTTATTTGAAGAATAATCTTTTACATTCTTGCACTGTTTAATCTGGTTGGTATATTTGTCTGAATTTACTCTGGCAACTACTTCAAACTCTTTTACATTACCGCTGAAAATACGCTTGCGCTTCCTCTGATTTATTATTTTGTCAATATCAAGATCCCCATTGGTAACAGCATATTCAAATTCAATATTTCTGTTTGTAATGAGCCAGTACGCAAGGTATATAACCCCAACTACCAGAAAAGTCGAAAATCCCGGTACCAGAATTAAGAGCAAATAGCTTAATATAATAGCTGCAAGAACAATGCCGATAATAATAAGGAAGTCCAGTACATTCTTTTGTTTTTTTACGATTTTTTCGAGAAATATATCCATATCGCTTAAAATCACCTCTTCCCGTGTATGATTTTAACATATTCTTTAATGGCGTGGCAACATAAAAACAGAGGCAGATTTTACTCTGCCCCTGTCTGATAAATTTAAAACATATTTTATTTGAATTGTTTTTCTTAATCTCTATCGAAGAATAGATTATTCTGTTTGCTTTTGTAAAATGATGTCAGACAATGTATGAATGTCCCCTGAACTTTGTATAGCCATTATGACCTGCTGCTCGTTTATGCTTCCGACTATGTCCATATCATTGTTGATGACATAAATAATGTGAAACCTGTCGTAGTCGAGTTTCTTTATTAGCTCCCCAAGCGTGCAGTCTTCCAGGGCAACAATATGCCTTACCTCATAGATTCTTTTTTTCAAGATTCTTTGTCTACGGTTCAGGAAATTTTCAAGTTTCATAATTCTCATCTTCTCCTCAAGAACTTTAGTTGTGGGAAGGAATAAGGCAGCAATCAAAAAACTCGGATTATACAAAAAAACAGCCTGTATCAGACCAATCACTGCCAAAACTACCTTTACTGTTATTGAAAGTTTTTTTATAAGTTTAAATGTCCTTGTGATGCCTATCAATTTATAAAAAACAATTATAAAAATCTGGCTTCCATCAAGTGGGTAAACCGGCAGCATATTAAAAATCCCTATTGCCAGATTAGCCTCCGAAAGATTGTGTAAAAAACCGCTTCTGCCTATAAATAACATTGCAAGCAGAATGTTTCCCAAAGGACCTGCAATAAATATGGCCGCCTGCTTTTTAAAGCTCTTTGGACTTTGTTTAAGGCGTGCTTTGATACCAATTGGCGTGGGTCTGAAATCGTATAGCCTCGCTTTAAATATCAGTGCAGCAATAATATGAAATATTTCATGGGATATAACTGCTATAATGCAAGCCAGTAAAATTTTTATCAGGGGGTCCCTCCTAAGAAGCGTGAACATGCTTTTATCAAATCCTCCACGCCGTTAAAGACTGTTTCGTACTCAATATGATTCTCCACCAGATGTTCCCTTAAAAAATTAAGTACTCCCGAGAAACTGTTAATTTTCTGCATAAGTACAACAAGACCCAGAATAGCAAAACATGCAATGCACTGCTTTATAATCTTAATTGCCAGCAATGTGGCCCTGTTATCTTCTACTTCGGCTGAATATCTGGAAGGACTCTGATAAGAGGCTGTGCTCCTGCGGTATATACTGTCGCTCCATCGCCTGCCTGATTTGGTGACATCACGGAACATCGGGCTTTTGCCGCTTTCATACTTGTCCTCTTTAAAAAGATCTTTTAAAGGACTTACCCGCTCAATACTGCTTTCATTAATACTGCCGGAACCAGGATCTCCAAACAGGCTGTCTAAATCAGACCTGGCTTTTTTAGTATTTTGAGCGAAGAATTCATCAATATTATCCATATTTACTTCGGTAATGCTACTGACTTTGGATTTATCCTTCCGGTCCTCATTCTGAAATACCTTTTCTGCAGTATCAGACTTTAAGCCGGTTTCCGGCTTATCATCCACTCTCCGTCTTTGGATATAGCTTCTGTATTCACTAAGGTTTTCAGCCTGCGCACCTCTCATAGCATTCATCCCTGTATTTATTCTTCTGTAAAATAATATGAGGGGAGGATGAACAGATATGTATAAAAAAACTGCCCTCGCTATAAGGACAGTTTTTTGCATATATAAGAATACTTGTATTCGATTTTCGGCTAAAACATATATAAAGTACCAGCGTCAGACTCACCTGTTGGTTACAAGTTCACGCCAGTCAAAGTCTCCTCGTTCAAGACCATTTATGAGTATTTCTGCTGTAGCCAGATTGGTCGCAATAGGAATATTATTTGCATCGCATAGAGCAAGCAGCTGATTCAATCCGCTTGAATGCAATTCATCAGGATCATGGAAGTATATAACCAAATCCATTTCATTGTATGCGGTCCGGGCAATTATCTGTTCTTCGCCCAAACGACCGTAATCAAGGGTAAATACATCCAGGTTGGTGGACTCAGAAACAATTGCACCTGTACCTCCCGTAGCAAAGAGTTTATGCTTCGAAAGGATGAATTTGTATGCTATGCAAAAAGCCTCCATAAGCTCTTTTTTTCTGTCGTGTGCTATAAGCGCAATGTTCATAAGTTTCCTCCCAACACTAGAAGTTTTATCTGCCTGCATTTTTCATATTTTTGATTGGTATATTTGCTACCAGGGCCGGAACAACCCGTTCACCGTCATCGCTATTGGTCCTGGTAAGTTGTATATCCAAACTCTCTTCATCAATTTCCATATAATTTTGTATAACCTTAATTATCTCACTTTTAACCATTTCCAAAAATTGAGGCGAAACATTTGCTCTGTCATGTATTAAAACGAGTTTCAGCCGCTCTTTTGCCACATCTTTGGAGGATTCCTTTCTTCTCGTTAATAGTCTGAACAAATCCAACATCTTAATTCCTCCTTAAGCAGATTTGAAACCGAAAAGTTTCTTCATTTTGGACAGAAATCCGTCCGATACATTTAAATCCAGAAGCGGCACATCTTCACCCATGACACGCTTTGTAATATTCCTGTAGGCTTGTCCCGCCAAAGATTTATTGTCAATAACTGCAGGTTCACCTCTGTTAGTTGAGATAATTATATTTTCATCATCAGGTACTACACCAATCATCTTTATGGCAAGGATATCCACAATATCTTCCATACTCATCATGTCGCCGCGTTTGACCATATCAGGTCTCACACGGTTTATAAGCAATCGGGGATTTCTAATTTCCTGGGATTCCAGAAGTCCTATAATTCTGTCTGCGTCACGTACTGCTGAAACCTCCGGAGTGGTTATTACGATTGCCCTATCGGCACCTGCAATTGCATTTTTAAATCCCTGCTCAATTCCTGCCGGGCAGTCAATAAGAATATAGTCAAATTCTTTTCTAAGCTCATCACACAGCCACATCATCTGCTCCGGAGAAACTGAGTTCTTGTCCCTTGTCTGTGCGGCGGGAAGCAAATAAAGACCATCAAAACGCTTGTCCTTAATAAGTGCCTGTTTAAGACGGCAAGTGCCTTCCACTACATCTACCAGGTCATAAACTATTCTGTTTTCAAGTCCCATAACCACATCAAGATTACGCAGTCCTATATCGGTATCGATGAGAACGACTTTTTTCCCATGCACAGCGAGACCTGTGCCAATATTTGCAGTCGTGGTAGTTTTACCTACGCCACCTTTACCAGATGTGATAACAATAACCTCACCCATATGTAATTTTCCTCCGATTCTTATCTTAATGTAAATATATCTTTTTTTAACATAAAAGTCAACGTAAGTGTAAATGCGTAAGGAAAAATTAAAATTGCTCCACAATAATTCTGCCGTCTTTAGCTGTTGCCATTTCCGGACGAACTAAACCATCATCCGCAATATCTTCTTCGGGCATTCTTGCTATGGCTTCAGCAATTCTTATCTGAGTTGGCAGCAGTTTAAGCGCATATATAAAAGCGTCCTTATCGCCTCTGGCTCCGGCATGAACCATACCTCTCAAGGTGCCAAGCACAACCACATTCCCTGTGGCTATAATTTCAGCACCCGGGTTGACATCGCCGAGAACCACAACATGCCCGTTGAAATCTATACGAGTACCGTTTCTGACAGTATTTCTGATAAATTTGCAGTTTCCTTCATCACTGCTGGTGCTGAAGAAGTTTCTTATAGTCTTGACCCTGTTGTTTTCCTGGAAAGTTGGAGTCTTTACCTCTTCTCTTGTAAAGCTTTCGATAATTGCACCGCTTTTTTCGTCCAATACTTTTTTTACTTCCTGCTCCTGACTGGGAGTAAGCTGATAGCCCCTGTATGTGACCTTAATCTTTGCACCTTTGAAGAATCTTGAGGCTTTACTTACTTTATTGTCAATCTCCTGAAGGATATCCTCATAAGCATAATCCTCAGGAATTACAATTACCAGACCCTCAGCATTGCCTTTAAAAACAATCCCCTTTGTCTCCATTTTATAACAATTCCCCTCCGGTCACCATATAATATCAATAACTTCTTTCACTTCTGCACTTTTTATATTTTTTTCCTCATTTAATCGGAAGTACTCCATCATTATATCTCTTGCAATGGGAGCTGTCCATGACCCCCATACACCATGTTCAACCACGACAGCGATTGCTATTTGCGGATTATCGTAAGGAGCATAACAAACGAATAAGCCGTGGGAAGACGATGTAGCCTCAAATCCTGTCTCTGTGGTACCTGTTTTTGCAGCCACCTTAAAGGGGAAATCCCTGAAAGCATTGACCGCTGTACCATCCTGAGAATTGGCAACAGCTATCATACCTTTTCTTACCGCCTGCAAAGTATTTTTGCTTACAGGTATCTCTTCATACTCGCCCGAATACTCCCTAACTATTTTACCATTTTCATCTACTGCCATCTTAATTAAATGGGGAGTAAATTTTTTCCCGTCATTGGCTATGGTACTGATATAATTGACTATTTGTATGGGAGTAAAGGCATTATACAGCTGACCGATAGATGCCATGGCCGTATTTGCCGGATACCAGTCCTCACCAAAATTCAGTTTTTTGTATTCTTTAGAGGCAAGTGAACCGATCTGCTCTCCAATCTCAATTCCGGTTTTCTTTCCAAAACCAAATATCTTTGCCCATTTTACTATATTATCGATACCTGTCTGAACACCAATCTTGTAGAAAAACATGTTACTGGAAGTAGCAAGCGCCCTTTCAAGATTTATATGTTTCTGGTTTCCTTCAAGGTTTGTAAACATCATGCCCCCGATTTCTTCCCTGTAGGGACAGTATACCTTTGTTTCGGGGGTAATTACACCGCTTTCCAGGGCAGCCACTGCAACAAGAGGTTTGTAGGTAGATCCCGGCGCATATCTTCCTGATGTAGCCCTGTTCAATATGGGGGAATTCGGATCGTTCCAAAGAGCATTGATTGCTACAGCATTATTCTCAAGGAAAACTCTCGGATCAAAATCCGGATAGCTCGCCATTGCCAGAATTTCGCCGGTATTTACATCCATCACCACTACCGCTCCGGCATTGGCATCTCCGAAGTTCTTTTTATGTGGTGTTTTCCTTATTCTTTCAATGTTCTCTTTCAGCGATCTGACCGCTACTTTTTGAAGTTCCAGATCGATTGTAAGATAAATATCCTTCCCGGGCACAGCCTCGCGCTCAAGATAAGAAGTTGTTGTCTTTCCGTTTTCATCTACTTCCCTGAAGGTCTGACCTCTTACTCCCCGTAAAAGTGATTCGGCCGCTCTTTCAATGCCCATTTTTCCGACAATATCATGGGGGGTATACTCTACGCTTCCTTCCTTATTTTCGAGTTCTTTGTTGAAAGTTTCAAGCTCCTCTGCAGTGATAGAACCTACGTAGCCCAAAATATGGGGCAGATATACCGCTGCTTCATAATATTCCCTGTACGGTTTTACAAAAGTGGTTACGCCTCTCAATTCGCTGCTTCTTTCTTCGAGTTCTGACATAACTTCAGCCGAAATATCCTCCGCAAGTATCAAGGGATTGTTAAGCTGCGGCTGAGTAAGCAAAATTTCATATCTCAGCCTCATTATCTTAAAAACCTCTTCATCCGTATATGAAGGATCTATCTCAAAAGTCTTTTCCCTCATATACCTGAAAGCCTGTTCAGCTATAATAATGCTTTTAGCATCCTCTTTGGTCTTAACTATGCTGTTTATAAAGGTTTCAGGATCCTCCACCTTGAAGTGTACGGGATTTATTCCGATATAATTGTCCAGCCTGCTTCTAACAGTCTTGTTATCTTTTTCGAGAATTTTAATGAGTTCAAGAAGCATTTTATTTTTTTCATCATTGGTCATTGTGACATCTACATATTGAACACAGTAGCCCATTCTGTTGCCGGCTATGGGTATTCCATTCCGGTCAAAAATATCGCCTCTTTTGGGATAAATGTTTCCTTTGGCCGAAAGTCTGTATGTGGACTCTTCTCTGTATTTCTGGCCGTCTACAATCTGAATTTTTGCAAGATTATATATAATAGCCACTGAAGCTAACATAATGAAAACTGCCAGTATTATATAACGGTCCAAGCCTTTATGCCTGTTTTCTTTATGGTTGCGGTTCATGCTGATAGCCTGTTCCTCCTTCTGTCCACATTATCAAGTATAGTATAGACTTTGGAAATGGGCTTAAACAAAGGTAAAATGAGGATACTGTTATATAATGCTTCAGGCAGGATTGTTCTTGCGAAAATATGATGTAATATCGAATAATCCTTGAACAAGAATATTATCAAATAAAACAATGTTTCCACGGCCAGTGTACTTAAAAAAGTAAAAGAGAATAACACCAGAAATTTTTCCTTGTACAGTTTTTCATTGACCATTGAAATAGGTATGGATACAAGAAAAAGTAATAGTGCATACCAGCCCAATGTTTTCCCCATCATAATATCCATTGTCAGTCCAAAAAACAGACCCATGGCAGCACTTTCATAAACACCTCTTAAAAGAGCGATAATGACAGTTATAACAATGAAAAAGTTGGGCCTTACTGATAATATCTCTATGTATTCAAAAACAGAACCCTGAATAAACGCTGCAACCATTACAAGAAGAACAGCTGCAGATATACGGTATTTCATTTTTCCCCTCTTTTATTTAAATCATTTATTAGGTCATTTCTTTTTAAGTACTATTACATCCTCCAGACGCTTGAAATCTACTACCGGTTCTATAATTGCATAGGAATCATACTGGCCTTCATTCTGCACAACTTTGACCACCTTACCGATAATTATACCTTTGGGAAAGATACCGCCCATCCCCGAGGTTTCTATGGTATCGCCCGGAAGCACGTCTGCATCAGGAGGAATATAGTCTGCCCTGCACTGTCCTTTATTCCTGAGCTCTAAGTCTCCCCTTACCACAATAAGATCCCGGGATTTTGAAAGACGGGCACTTACAGTACTGTCCATGTCAATTATTGAAACCACTTTTGATGTAAAAGCATCAATTTTCGATACCCGGCCTACAAGCCCGTATGCTGTAATAACAGGGGAGTTTACCTCTATTCCGTCCTTGCTTCCCCTGTCTATGGTAAATACATCAAACCAGTTTCCAGGATCCTTTGCAATTATATCTGCGCCTACGAAATCATATTCTTCATACCGGTTTTTAAAATTCAATGCGTCGCGAAGCTCCCTGTTTTCCTTGCGGAGCTTTTCAATGTCCCTTACATCCTGTTCAAGTTCGCTGAGCCTCTGCTTTAACTGTTCGTTTTCTTCTTTGGTGGCTTTAACATCCTCAAAATAACTGAAGAAAGAGCTTATTTTTTCGTCAATGAAGCTAACCGCCTTCTGCATTGGTACGGCAGGTATGCTTACAATATTGCTGATAATGTTGACCCTGCTTCTTTCATTGTGTGAAACGGCGGCTAAAGTCAGCAGGAGTACAACAATCAGCACAAATATGATTATCTTGTTTGTAAAGATCCTTTTCAAATAAGGAATCCCCCTCTTATCTTCTCCTTGCAGATAAAAGAACCGTGCTCAAATTATCTATTTCTTCCAGAACTTTGCCTGTGCCCAATGCCACACAGTCCAAAGGATTTTCTGCTATAAATACAGGTATTCCTGTTTCTTCATAAATAAGCTGGTCGAGACCTTTTAACATTGCTCCGCCACCGGACAGCATAATACCTCTTTCCATTATATCAGCAGCAAGTTCCGGCGGAGTTTTTTCCAATGTAAGCTTTATTGAATCTATTACTGAATTGATGGGCTCTTTTAAGGCCTCCCTTATCTCCATGCTTGATATGGTAAGTTCTTTAGGAAGACCTGTAACCAGATCCCTTCCACTTACAGTATGAGTCTCTTCCTGTTCAGGTGGATAGGCCGATCCGATTTTGAGTTTTATATCCTCGGCGGTTCTTTCACCTATCATAAGGTTATATTCTTTTTTGATGTACGAAATAATTGAATCGTCAAAATCATCCCCGCCAATTCTCAAGGAACGGCTAACAACAATTCCGCCCAATGATATAACGGCAACCTCACAAGTACCGCCGCCAATATCCACTACCATGCTGCCCGAAGGTTCGGCAACCGGAAGCCCGCCACCTATGGCTGCGGCCATTGGCTCTTCTATGAGGAAAGCCTCTTTTGCACCTGATGTGATTGCAGAATCCACCACTGCTCTTTTTTCCACTTCGGTCACGCCTGAGGGCACGCAAATTATAACTCTTGGTCTTGTAAGCGGATTATTGCCTACAGCTTTTTTGATGAAATATTTGAGCATACCCTGAGTTGTTTCAAAATCAGCTATGACACCGTCCTTAAGAGGGCGAATGGCAGTTATATTTCCCGGTGTTCTGCCTATCATCTGCTTTGCATCCAGCCCTACTGCCAAAATCTGTCCTGTATGATTGTTCACAGCAACTACTGACGGCTCACGAAGAATTACACCCTTGCCTTTAAGATAAACCAGTGTATTTGCTGTGCCAAGATCAATCCCAACCTCTTTACTAAAAAGTCCCATTTTATCGTTTCTCTCCTTCATTGTTTTCTTTCGTTCATTATTATTTCTTTGATTTTTTACAACTAAACCTTATATCCAGGATAAAATCTCATATCCCATATTTTCCAACATTCTGGAAACTCTTAAAAGAGGAAGACCTACAACATTAAAGTAGCATCCCTCTATCCGTTCAACTATCAGACTTGCAAGGCCCTGCACCCCATAACCCCCCGCCTTGTCGAAGGGCTCGCCTGATAAGATGTACCGTTCAAGAAACTCCCCGGGATATTCAGACATCTTTACCCGGGTTACTTCCTTCTCAGTTATTGCTTTCATGCTCTTGGCATGGACCAGCGTTACTCCAGTTGTCACTTCATGCCAGCGGTTTTCCAGCATATTGAGCATGTCTTGGGCTTCCTTTTTATCAGCCGGTTTTCCCAGAATATGTCCATCTATACCTACAACTGTGTCAGCACCAATGACTATTGTATCATCATCTGCTGTCAAGTGGACTTTTTCGGCTATCCACAGCGCTTTTTTTCTGGACATTTCCATTGCATATTTCCCGGCATCATCAAAACCATTTGCTTCTTCGTCAATATCTGCCGGCATCACTTCAAAATTAAGTCTCAAAAGCTTTAACAACTCTGATCTGCGGGGCGATCCTGAAGCCAATATAATTTTTAACATAATCACCTCATTTATTTCCACCAGGAAATTGGGTATATATTTAAATAAATATACTTAAATTATACACATACAGAATGCTGTTTGGAATACTGCAATATTATAAGTTTGTAAATATGCACAAATTATTTTGTTAAATGAATATAATATAAAGCATTATTTGTTACTTCTCTTTTGACGATACTATAAGTATAATATATATCAAGATAGAATAAGTATGTCCAGAAAGGGCTGGTTAATTTTTCACTTAATGGTATGTAAGGCCCGGAAAAAACGGACCATAGAAAAGGAAACGAAAAATGAGAATAGAAAGAATTGGTGAAAATAAAATAAGAATATTTGTATCCTATGATGATCTCGAAGAGCGGGATATTGATCTGGATGCTTTCAACTACAACTCTCCTGAAACCCAGGAATTGTTCTGGGACCTTATGGAGCAGGCCGAGCTTGAATTAGGCTTCGAAGCCCAGGAATCACAGCTTTGCATTGAGGCTGTTTCTGATGTCGAGCATGGTTTTGTTATTACAATAACCCGTGTTGACGAGGAAAATGACTTTGAGTCATTCCATAAATTCATAAAAAACAGATATAGGAGCAGGGACCTTGTTTCAAAGAGGAAGCAGACTTCCATTTATTCTACAATGCTTATTTACGCGATTGATGATTTTGATGAACTGTGCAAGCTGTGCTCCTCCATCAAATCCTTGTTCAAAGGCAGTAGCAGGGTAATGTTCCATGAAGACACATATTATCTTATTCTAACTTCTATTGATGGTAATATTACTGACCAGAACCTGTTCGACAGCATTATGAGCGAATATGCAGATAAAATGCCAAATGTGGATTTCTTTGAGGCCTACTTGAATGAATACGGCAAAGTTATTTTAGAAAATGATGCCATATCATTCTTCGCAGATTTTTAGCATTATCTTATTAAAACACTACCTTTCAGGATTGTTATAAGCAGGAAGGCTCTTGTTAACCGCGGAAAAAACAGGAGCCTTCCTGTGTCTTTACGGGCAATGAAACATTACACTCGCATGGGTTTATTGACTGGCTTCAGTTGGTAATGTAATATATTCTTACATTCGGGAGGGATACCCGTATCTGAATTTTTGATGCCTGAAGACTATGTATTTAGTTCCAACATGATATACTAATAAATGTACTACTGAAAAGAGGAGTTGTTAATATGAAAGTTCGCAAGGCTATTATTCCCGCAGCCGGTCTTGGCACCCGATTTTTGCCTGCCACTAAGGCACAGCCAAAAGAAATGCTGCCCATAGTGGATAAACCTACAATACAGTATATTATAGAAGAAGCCATTGCTTCCGGCATAGAAAGCATACTTATAATCACCGGAAGAGGGAAACGCGCCATTGAAGACCATTTCGACAGGGCTTTTGAGCTTGAGGAAGAGCTCAGAAAAAAAGGCAAGGAAAAACTCCTTGCACAGGTACGGGAGATAGCCAATCTGATAGATATACATTATATCCGGCAGAAAGAGGCAAAAGGTCTTGGACATGCCATATATTGCGCCAGAAATTTTATTGGCGATGAACCTTTTGCAATACTCCTGGGGGATGATATTGTAGATGCAGAAAAACCCTGCCTGAAGCAAATGCTTGAAATATTTGATGAATATAAAACATCTGTTTTAGGCGTTCAACATGTAAGCATGGATGATGTCTCAAAATACGGGATAGTTGCAGGAAAACAAATTGACGACAGGATTTATAAAGTAAAAGATCTGGTTGAAAAACCTGAAAAAGAAAAGGCTCCGTCAAACATCGCCATACTGGGAAGGTATATAGTAACCCCAAGGATTTTTAAATTCCTTGAAAAAGCAAGACCGGGTATAAACGGGGAGATTCAACTGACAGATTCTCTGTGTGAACTTGCCAAAGTTGAACCTATGTACGCCTATGATTTTATCGGAAAAAGATATGACGTAGGCAATAAGCTGGGTTTTCTCCAGGCGACTGTCGAGTTTGCCCTTAAACGTGATGATTTAAGGAATGAGTTTGCGGATTATTTAAAAGGTATAGTAAGTGGACTTGATAAATAATCGAGACTTGGACCTATAGAATTAAATATTCCGCGTGACCGCAAAGGTGAATTCGAACCTAAAATTGTACCAAAACACAAAAGAGATGTATCGGGGATCGAAGAAAAAGTAATATCTCTTTATGCCAGAGGA
>JAAYMA010000079.1 GCA_012521615.1 Clostridiaceae bacterium
TAGAGTTCCCCGAGTTTCAATTCCTTATAGGTAGGATCTAAACGGTTGCGGGTACGTACCTGAACCAAGCAAAGAAAAAAGGTTTCAATTCCTTATAGGTAGGATCTAAACCCGTAGAGCACGCATAAAAAGAGGATTTCAAAAATGCAGTTTATAATGAGTTTTATGTAGAAATTCTGCAAAGCGTTTAAAACAGCCAAATCTTTTTCCGTCGATCTCCCGGGATTTTTGCACTATCGGACATCGACGGATTATAAAAATAGGTCTTGACCTCCTTTAATAATGCCTAAGTTTTCCCGTTTAGAATATTTTGTCGTTCTGAATGTGTAAAAAAGTATTGAGTCGTAATCTTCATCTATTATTTTTCTCAGTTCTGCTTTTAATTTTATATAGTTTGCGTTTGTAATCTCACCTTCAAAAACTGAATTCTGAACCCAATATAGATATTTTCTAGCTGTCTTGAGGACTTTTTGAACTCTCTTTTCACCAATATCATAAACCATTATAACAAACATTTCAATAACTCCTCGCTCTATAATATTGAATTACCACATAGTCACAAAAGGTTCATATACCTGTTCGCCTATAAGATGTTTTTCAAGTTTATAGAGTTCCATTCGGATCAATCGTCTATATGAAACTTGTCTACCAAGTCGTTTATGGTTGATGGTTCTTTTTAATCTAGTATCCATTTCCTGAATAAAAATTTTTCTTCCTTCATCCTTTAAATAAATACCGCCGGTTTTTTTATCAAAATGTTTTGCTGTCAACATTCTTTTTCCTACAAGCGTGAATATTACTCTGTCAACGAGCAGTGGTTTGAATATTTCAGCTATATCAAGGTTTAATGTAAATCTTCTATGATTAGATGTATGTAAAAATCCTATCCGAGGGTCTAAATGAGTGTTGTAAATTTCGCTTAATACAATTGTATATAATATGGAATTGCCGAAACTTATCAGAGTATTCAGATTATTCTGTGGTGGTCTTCTGGTCCTTTTATTGAAAATAAAATCATCATTTTCTAATATTAGATCAAATGCACGGTAATATATCTCTCTGACATTGCCTTCTATTGCCATCATTGCTGCTATATCCATGCTTGAATCAAGTGCGTTGAGAAGTTCCTGAATTTTCTCAAAAATAGTACTTAACTCTGTTTTTCCTCTTGAAATATAATACTTAAGTACCTGAAGTATATTTTTTATGCTTCCTTCAACAATTTTATATGCAATTAACTTTCTTTTTTCAGAGTCCAGATAATATTCTGCCTGTTTTAAAATCATATAACCGGAATTATAGTGTTCTCTTGGATAAAAGGTGCCAACATAATATTCATGGTAGTTGAAGAAATGAAGGAGCACATGTTTTTGAGTAGCATATTCCATGAATTTCTTGCTTACATTGACCTCGCCGAAGATATAGATGTCATTTATATCCTCTATAGGCAGATAATTTTTTCTATCCTCTGTTTCAAAACAGACCGTATTATCTTTTCTTATTAAATTACCATCGTTGAAGATATAAGCACTTTTTTTCATATCAACTCACCATTAAGACCAGCATAATTCATTGTAAGCGCAGTTTTTACAGAAGGTTATCCTTACAGGTCTGGGCGGCATTTCAGAAGTAACCACTTCTAAAATGCCTTCAAATATCTCATTTAATTTTCGTTTTCCTTCTTTATCAAGGATGATAGGGTATCTTTTCTTTTCTTCCGGAATTAGTAAAATGCCTTCTGCATTAATTCCCATCTGTTCGAGTTCGTGTAAGTAATATAGTAATTGCATTTCTGCACTTTCCAGGTATTTTGAACTTTTTTTGATTTCACCTATGACTATCTGTCCGGATTCATTTTTCAGAATATCAAGCTTCATCCCGTAAAAGTCTATTTCTTTTTTCTCCCGTGCATAGGCCTTTTCATGAAGAAAACGACCTATTTCCATATTTTCATCAGACTGGTCCGGTGTAATACCTCTGGACAGCAGCCATACTTCGCGTTTGCATATGCAATAGTACCATACGTATGTACCGGTAATTCTAAATTCATCAATATTAAAAAACATAGTTTATCCACCTGATAATCAATAAACTAAAAACAAAACATATCGAAATCTTCTTCTCTTTTAAGTCCTGTTCTTTTATTGTAATGTCGTTTTACATCGTCCTTGTATATAACAAATAAATCATTGCTTTCTGAAAATACAGGCTGATATCGCTTTGCAAACTTTAAAGGAACTGAAATCATATAATTTTTCATTTCACGTCTTATCTCTTTCAGCCTGTTTCTTCTTTCATTTATAATTTTAAAGCTTTTTTTAAATTCTTCAAAAAGTGAAACAGCATACTCATCGTATTCAATAAATAAATCTACATAGTTTTGGTTTGCTTCAATCAGTGAAAAAGTCCCTATGCCACGTTCTTGACTAAAGTCGAGAGTTTTTAATGCTTTTATTAAATCCTTTGATTCCTGCATAGACACTTTGCCCGACAGTATTAAACGGTAATAATTCTGGATTAGCTGCTCAAAGTCTTTTTCAGGTATTTCTAATTTATCCGACAATAATTTTTTTGTTATATCCACAATAACAGCTCCATATACTCTGGCAGCATAACTGTAGCCTCTATCATCAACCATATTCACAACGGTAACGTTTCCATTATCCCTGTCCCATCTTCTGTTACACCTTCCGGCACACTGAATAATTGAATCCAATGGACCAATGTCGCGAATAACTTCATCAAAATCCAAATCCACCCCTGCTTCTACGACCTGGGTAGAAACAAGGATTACCCTGTCTTTGTTTAATAAGTTTTCTAATTCTTTTAGAGTTTCTCTTCTGTGAATGGGCAGTAGGTTGGTTGAAAGATATCTGTATTCTTCTTTTGTGCCGTTTTCTGATAATATATTGTAAACTTGAAGTGATTGGGCAATGGTATTGCACACGATAAGGTATGAATTTTCAGGATGCATATTTTTTTGAAATTCATCGCAAAATTCTTCTATAGTAATTTTGTCTAATTTAGGAAGTAGTGTAGTTCTTTGAAGCTGCGAGAAATAGTAATTGTAATTTTCAAGTAGTTCTACAGTTTTTGAAAAAATTAGAGGCTTTGTTGCGGTCATTAGAATAACTTTGCAATCGTATAATTCTACTAATTTCTTAATGGCGTAATCTATTAGTTCGTAATATTTTATTGGTATAGCCTGCACTTCATCCAATAAAACAATACTTTTTGTTATGACATGAAATTTCTTTAACATTCTGTTTCTATTACCGATAAGGGTTTGAAGAAGTTGTACAAAGGTTGTTACTATAATTCCGCTTTCCCAGTTTTCAATGAACAATCCTGACTGATCTTTTCTATAATCTTCGGTTTCATTAATATATTCCTGATTGGTTAGATGATGATGTTTAATAAGATACATACTTTTGTTACAATTAAAATCTTCGTGTGATTGATGAAGTTCCTCGATTTTTAGATAATTCTGATCTATGATGGACGTAAAGGGCAGAGCATAGATAATTTTGTGATTATATCCTAGTAGTTCCTGTAACTTTTTAGCAGTAAAAAAACCTGTATATGTTTTTCCTGTTCCAGTAGGCGCTGTAATTGAGAAGATAGAATTATTTGAATAAGCGTTTTGCAAATTATTCAAGACGGAACTAAATATTTCATTTCTCATTTTATCTAATTTACAAGGCTCATATCGTGCAATTATTTCATTTTTGTTACAGGCTAAAACTGAAAAATTTAAATTTTTCTCATCTACCGGCTTAAGTCCAGCAGCACTGATTTTGTCGGCTGATATCAATGCTGAATAGAGTATTTGATGTATCCAATACTGGTCTTGATCTGGTTCATCTTCATATTCAAATAAAATACGGTTCAGCTTTTTAATTACCTCTTTAACTATATCTTTCTGTGAAAGGAATTTCTTCACTTCATTTTGTAATCCTATTTTACTGTAGTCATCCAGTATTATTTTTTGATTTTTAACCATGTCTTCAATTTGTATGTCCAGAATTTTTAATTTTTCCTGGGTCTTTCTATATGAAGATGAGCGCACGGATACATCAGGTAAGTAATCTGTACTCGAAAATTGTTTGATATCACCATGATGAGAAAGTATTACGCTAAAAGTCCAAAGAGGGAACAAGGTATTTGCCAGGTTCAGGTTTTGTATACACAGGAATGCACCGAATATAGCTGAAAGGTAGGCATGATTAGCTTTATCCCCCCAGGATTTAATACCTTGCAGGCGATCTTCCTGAAAATAGGTTGTATATTTGCCGAAATCATGTGCATAAGCGATAATTCTATGTACCTCTTCAAATCTGTCGTCGCCATACCTTACGCTATATTCGGCTACTTCCTGCAAATGTTTTATGAGCTCTTTTTGCGGGGTATTATGAGAGTAAAAAACCATGGTTTCAGCTCCCGTCATTACATAAACACAATAAATTCTTCGCAACCTTCATAATCCACTTTCCAGCATGCAAAACCGTCTTTGAGCCGGGCAGTAATTCTTTTACAGCTATTTTCAATAAAATACGACTCTAAAGGCTTTAAGGTTCTGTTTTGACCGAAAGACCGTGGCATTTTTTCTTTTAGAAGTGCAATCTCTTCAAGTTTTATTTTTTCGACAGCATCTGCCTTTATAACTGAAGAGATTGGAGTAAATGTTTCGGAAACATATTTTTCAAAATGAACTTCGGATACAAACTCAATATCTGCCAGGAAAAAGGCTGTCCCCAGTGTTGGAGGAAACACATATTGTGTGTTTTTTAAGCGTGTTATTAAAACATCCATGTCCTTAAAAGTATCTCCTCCAACATATACTCTGTAAGAAACGTTTTTGCTTGATGCTATAATTTCAAAAGGAATCTGAGTGTGTTTAGTGGGTTTTGTAAACTCTGAACTCTTCTCTATTCTCAAATAGTTTAAAGTTTGAGTCATTTTATATGTAGGAGTATTTTTCCTGACAGAGATATGTAAACTTTCATCCATATAGGTATAATAGGAATCTCTTTCATATCCTAAAATAGCAGCGATAATTCCCTGGATAGTAGTTCGAGGAGGTACGGTGTAGGATAAGGATGAAGAGTTTGTATATGTTTTTCTAAAGTGAGCGTATTTCCCCTCTATGTCAAATATTACACCTCTCACAACATCACATCCTTATAGTTTTGTTAATCTTATGCCGCTGAAAATGTCTTCAATTGATTTCTTCTCGCCGTTTAATGTGATGCAGAGATCTTCATCGTGGAAATATATCACGTTATCAATATTTTGGGTTTGAGTATTTATGTAATTAACTAAATCGCTAATTTCAAGACTGAATTCATTTATGTTTCTGATATCTCTTAAATCTTCTATTCCTTCTTTTTTTGCAATTGAGAGATAGTTTCTTAAATCTTTTAATACTGTTTCAGAATCTTTTAATTCAAAACGCATATACAGTCTTGGAGTTTGACCTATCTTACTTCTTGTCGCAAGTAATGGTATGGCTTTTACCATTGCTTCATCCAATAAATCCAGATCTTCTTTTGAAAGTCCTGTCTCTTCTGCACGTTTTCCGCTAATTACACCTGAAAATGCTATAAATGAATATTGCACGCGATAATCTTTGCCTATTGCCCCTTGAACATTTTTTGCATCGCTCGCAAAATGAGACGTAATACTGCTTTCCAGCAATTTGACAGGATTAAGAGAGTAGCCCCAATTGAACTGAACGGGACCGGTTATAGAATGGTTATCGTTCTTCTTTGCGATAGTCGCTCCAAATAAGCGGATGTCTATAAATGCCTTTTTGGCAGCGGATACAATATCATCTTTATTGCCAAGAGCTTCTATTCTATTTTCCGATGTTACAGGTGTGCCATCTATTTTTTGTACATAGAGCTCATGACCTTTTTGCAAAAGATAATCTCTAATATATCGTTTAAGTCTTAAATCTGACACCAGATTAATATCTCTTTCATAGTCCATCCTTGGTCTGTTTTCTTCGTCCGGATCACCATTTGGGTTGCATAATCTTGCATCGTAAAGATATAAAATTGCACTGTTTTTTTTGACCATAATTTAAACCTCCCTTTCATCACTTACTTTTTCAGATTTTCTTTTCATTGTTTGATATCCGTAACCGGATAATAAATAGAAGAGATTTTCATCTTTGTTAAGTTTCCAGTTTTGTTTGTTTTTATCAAGCAAATATTGATGAGCACTGTAAATTCCTTCGTAATACTGCAAGATTTTTTCGTGACGCAATTTTTCAGGTATTTGATTTGATAGTTTCATGATTCTATATTTGTCCATACCATTGAAGTTGATTTTGTTAAGAATGGGTTTGTATGTTCCTTCCTGCTGTCTTTCATACTGCCTTTTGCTCTGTTCTCGGCCAATAGCGCCAATTAAGACACCGAGCAAAAACAGCGAGGTTTGCTGCTCATCGTAGCCCATTTCTTTAATATAGGTTGAAATGTCATCCTTAAGATTTAGCATCTCAATACTCATTTTTGCACCTCCTTTCAAAGAGCCATATCTTTCTAAGAAATTTATATAAAACATGCTATCTAATACTTTGTAATCAAAAGCATTTTGTCTGTTAGTTTGCGTTTTGTTGAATGAAACATTATAGCCTTCCTTTTCTCTCCATATGACTGTTAATATTTCTGAAATATTTGAAAATACCACTTCCATGTTTAAAGATTTTTGAGTCAGAATATTTTCATATGTGGAAAGGACATTCTGAAATTGAGCAGGTCCGCCGTCTTTCAGTTTAATGGGGTGCATAAAGTATATGAATTTTAAGTTTGCCCTTTTGCTAAGGTTATCTACAACTGCATCAGGATAATATTTATAAAACACATCAAGTGAATCATAAAAGGCATCAGATAAAGCTTTGAAAACTGAAGGTTCAACATCCTGTATCAGTTTATGAATTTTGGTGGAAGCTTGTACTTTTCTGAAAAACATAATGTTTAAAAGGAATATATAATTTTCTTCGTTTAAAAGACTGAGTTTTCTTTCAATCTCACTTCTGTATTTTGCAACTGTATTTAAAGCTTCCCCAGTTCCTGAGATGGGTTCTATTGTTTCAGCCATTTGTTTAATCTTCTTAGCATTGAGGTTTTCACCATATATTACGTGGGGTAATATATACGCGTCATATCCAGCGATTTTAGTTTTAAGATCATTTTCCATAAACCTAGAAGCAGCTTTAAATTTGTTGTGGCACTCTTCGCATAAAACTAAGTTTTTATCATAATTCTTTTTGATCATTTTGTGTGCGAAAATGCTAAGATTGGTTGTGTAAAACTTGGTAACAATATCAATTTTGCTTATGCAATTCTCTGTGGATCCGCAAACAGAGCATGCTAATATTCGGTCTGTAGATTTTTTAGTTTTTGTTGTTTCCTTTTTTTCTTCTGATTGGAAAGACTTCCTGACTGTTTCGAGATATTCTTCTGTTTCGGTTATAACCTGATTATTTATACAGACTGTAAATAGGCCGATTTGCTCTGTTTTTATTTCAAATTTTTTTGCTGAAAACTTTGTTATTTCATTTGAAACAAATTGTAGAAGATTTTTGTCTGCATTTTTTGGGTTTTCCCGTATTTTTTCTTCTCTGACTTCATAAAGGTTCCATTCAAAGTTGAAAAAGCGGTCTACATTTAGTACATATCTATATCGAGCAGATATATCTTCACCTTGGTCGAGAAAAAATGTTTTTATAACTTTCTCAGTTAAGTGTTTTAATTCATTATCTTCTAATTTTTCATATAGCGTAGGGAATACATGTGATACTATATTATTGCATTTATCATATGTTAAATTCCATTGTAATTGATTTGCTCCGCCTTGATGTCCAAAATACAGATATTTTTCCACTGAGTTATCGTCCATTTCTTCAATGTCGAAAGAAATGACTTCATTTTTTAAATCAAAATTCATCTTTATAACATATCGTACTTCATTTTTTCTGGTTCTGATTGGAACTTTTTTTATGCTTTCTTTAACTATGTCACTATCTTTAAGCAGAATTTCACCTATCTCTATCATAGCTTCCAGCATAAAATCACCTTCCTTGATTAATTTAACCGAATCAGCCCAAAACACTGTGAGTTCTTGCTGCCGAGGCCTGCGTCCAATGCCATTTGCAGAAGCTCCTGAGGTCCTGTCAGCTCAAATATGCCGCTGTAGCCTTTAATGATGGTGTTTTTATAATTTATAATGTTGAGTTTCGGCTCATTTAGAGGTTTTATTTCAATGTTATCTTTAGGAGGCTCTGTTTTTGTAAAGGCAGTAAATTTTTTTCTGAGGTTTTCAGAAGTGATTCTCTGAAAGTCAGCTTCACGGGGATGAAAATAACAAGTGTATTTGCTACCGTCAGGTCTGTTGAGGGTGCTGTATGCGACAACAGGGGAGAGGGTTCTGACTTGAATACTGTTTTCTTTTACTTCCTGTTTCTCTATTTTTATGCCGCTTACTTCCACTGAGTTTGAACCAAGATTTAATTGCTTTTTGAAAAGACCGTTTGCAAAAGATTCACAAAGTTCAATAACCGGTGAAGAAATTTCTATTTTTATTTTATTGCCGAATTGTATCATTCCTTTATTAACTTTTGTCCTGCCAATCAGATTCGTTATATTGGAACAGGCGAAAAGTTTGAATTTGCGACCGGTTCCATAGCCTTTTTCATGGAGAAATTCTGCAAGCTCTTCATCCATAGTGTTGTAAATAAAACCTTGCAGAATATGGTTATATGGCAGAGGAAGAGTTATAGGTTCCTGTGAAGTAAACTCAATAATCAGATGCACTTGAAGACCCCCTTAGAAATTCGCGAAAAGAACAGTGAATAGCATTAGATGTTAATTTATACAATATTATACTAAACAATGCAGATAATAACAAGTAAATGATAAAAAATAGTGAAATAAAACCACAGAACTTAGAATTTATTGTTGTTCTGTGGTTTTGTCTGTCGCGGCAGTTGAATACGGGCGTGATTAAAACTTCCCGCTTCTGCCGCCGTGGGTGCGGCCTGACGATGACCTGTGCGTACTTGAACGTGAACTATGAGAGCCTGAACTTGAAGTGTTTTTCGGTTTTGCGCGTTTGGTAATACTTGAATACAGGTAAAGGTCCCTGCTCTGTCTGATATTAAGACTGTTTTTCCTTATGTAACTGTCAGCGGCAGGTTGAAAACGGACGCTTTTAAGCTGCGCTTTCATAATACTGGTTATTATAAAAGCAATCACTATACCAATTCCAAGAGAAATAAGTATACGGGGTGTCATTCCTAAAGTTTTTCTGCTATCGTAAGATGACGAACCGGTTTTACTGGCTCTCGCTTCGGTCAGGAATTCATCACAAAGTATGGAGAAACGTGAAAAAGCACGTTTAAAATTTCCTTCGCTTAAGCTGGAGACTATTTCGTCGGCCATATAATCTATGACGGCATCAGGAAAAGCCGTAATTGCAAAACCATGTGTTGAAATGGCCCAGTCACGGTATTCCATGCTGATGAGAAGCAGGATACCGTCATCATTTTCACCGTAGCCATAGCCATTGTAATCGAAAAAGTCATCTGCATATTCAGTGGCAGTCTTCCCGTCAAGAGAGTTCACCGTTACAATAATAATTTCACAACGGTGCTTTTCGCTGATACTTTCGAGCTGCATATCCAGTAATTCTTCTTCGTAGTCAGAAAGAAGGTCAGCGTTATCTACTATCAGTAAAAGTTCACGGTCGCTTCCGGCAAACACAGCCGAATATGAGGTTGTAAGGAGGATAAAGGTAAGTATTAAAATTATGGATCTTTTTTTCATATTCCGCCGCCTCCTTAAAACCTGTAGATTAATAATGTAATTAAAAATGTAATGATGCTGAAAACTGCAGTAAGACCGGCAAACCATTTCCAGTATGCAGCTTTGTCCAGAGGTAAATCACCTACAAATTTTCCTGTTTGCCCGTTCATGGCAAAAGTATACCTTTTGTTGTTCCATACGGTATTGAGTATCCAAACCGGATATAATGCATATTTTGTTATGCTGTTTCTGAGGCGTATACTAGTTTTCTCAGGTGTAACTGTTGTATAGCCTCTTACAGTGGAGGCAAAGATTTTTTCGGTACTGTGTCTGATACGCCTGTTGGCGCGGTCAACACAATCAACTGCCTTAACATCATATTTGTCAGCCAGGTATCCGGCCAGGTATGCTGTCTGGAAATCCACCGCATCGTCGAAATTATAGGGTTCAATGGATTCCAACAAATCATCAGGAATTTTTTTGGAACCATCCACCGGTACTCTCTCATAGCCTATGCTGCCACTTCGCATAATCAGATAATGTCTGGTCTCGGTGTAATTATAGTTGCTGTCGCTCCAATATCTTACTTTGGTTGCCCTGTAACGTATATTAGCATCTGCATCGGCATTGAACAGCCAGAAGGGTACGTAAATCCCTTTTATTTCCTCTATCCGGTTTTCATCCTTAAATATTTTGGGGAGAAGGATTTTACCCTTTAAATGTTTCATAAGCCCTTCTTTGGCTGCTTTTTTATCCAGTTTGAAAGGGATTACATAATCCGGCCGCAAAGCTCCGGAGAGTTTCCCTGTCATTACAACCGGATTATCGCAAAAGGGGCAGCTTGTAGCGGCAGTATTTTCATCAGCCACAATTTCACCGGCGCAGGATTTGCATATGTAAGAATTTATATGAGCTGTTTCGTCTTCATTCCATTCAGTCCCGCCCTGGGTTTCCCATACCATTTCATCGGTAAAGTCATCATTTAAACATTCATCCAGGGCTTTGAGTGTCTCCATTTCAAACTCGGTCTCACAGTAGGGGCATTTCATTTTCTGGATACTGCTGTCAAAATTAATGGCTCCACCGCATGCAGGACACTTGTATTCAAGAAGTTCGGGCACAAACATCATCTCCATTTACTTCTGATTCATACTATATTAAACTTAAATTTTGTCCTCTTCATTAAAAGCATCCCCGCACTCAGGACAGAACTTGGGTGGTTGTGAAGGATTATCAGGTATCCATCCGCATTTATCGCAGCGGTATCTGAAATTGGCGGGACCGGGCTTTCCACATTCATGACAGAATTTGCCTTTGTTGACCGTTCCGCAGGAGCAGGTCCATGTCGAAGCAGAGACCGGTCTGGGGCTGCCACAGTCGGAACAGAATTTTCCTTTGTTTTGAGTGCCGCACTTGCACATCCATGTATTTTCCAAATTAGCCCCGCCGGAAGTCTGGATTGTGCCGGGTTGTTGAGCCTGAGCCTGTTGCTGAGCCATTGTAAAAAGGTTGTTCGCATCTATGCCGCCGGCTTTCTGAGCCAAATTCATACCAAGGAACCCCATCATGGCTCCACCTTTATTTGAGGCCGCTGCTTTCATAGCTTCAGCCTGAGCCTCGACCAGCTTGGCTGCCGCCATGCCGGGAGCCTGAAGTGCGCCCATCTCCTGGAACCTGTTTATCCTTTCCAGATCCTCTTCAGGCAGGTCCACATTGCCAATAGCGACCGACACAACTGCAATACCTCTCAGGTCCAGCCATTTTTTTGTTAAAGCCTCGTTCATTGCTTCAGCAAGTTCTTCTGTATAAAGCCCCAAATCGGTAGGTCTGATCTGTAGATTGGATATTTTGGCCAAAGCAGGTCTGAGTGCTGATATAAACTCGCTTTTGAGCTGTGCGTCTATCTGATCCCTGGTGAATTCACTTTCTATATTTCCGCATACATTGGTATAGAATAAAATAGGATTTTCAATTCTGTATGAGTAAATTCCTGAACAGCGAAGCCTTACATCTATGTCCAGGTTATATTTGCTGTGAACCACACGGAAAGGAATGGGAGTTGGTGTACCGAATTTATTGTCGAGTATTTCCTTGGTATTAAAGTAATATACCCGTTGGTCCTTTCCGGTGTCACCACCATAGGTGAATCGTCTGAGGGCGGATTTAAAAGTGTCAATTATGCTTTCGTTGAGATTACCGGTAAAAATACTTGGTTCGGTTGAAGTATCATATATGAACTCGCCCGGTTCAGCACAGAACTCGACGATTTTTCCCTGCTCCACAATAATCATGCACTGACCGTCTGCCACTGCAATGCCGGAACCGTTTGAAATAATATTGTCACTGCCTTTATTTGCGGAACGGCCAGTGGTGCGTTTTTGACCCTTTCTTACAAGTACATGATTTGGTAGTGCATCGCAGTAGAAAAATTCTTTCCATTGATCGGCAAGTACGCTCTGTCCTGCACCGATTGCTGCTTTAATCAGACCCATAAGATATCTCCTTTCAATAATTCATTATTTATTTGATTTTAAAGTACCATCGTATCAAATATATGTTGTCATGTTAATATAAAACTCTATTTTTTGCTGAATGAGCCCAATATACCTCTTGCAATGCTGCGTCCCAATTCCCGTCCGATTGTTGAAACTAACGAGTTTGCCGCTTTTTCGACAAATGAGGTTTTTGGTCTTCCGGGTTTCTTTTGACTTGCTTTTTTATTCTCCTGTTCTTTTTGTTTTTTTTCCTGCTCCTGCAAGGCGCGTTTATGCAATATCTCATAAGCCGATTCACGGTCTATTGCAGTATCATATTTAGCTCCCATGGGAGACTTATTTATTATCCCTGTTCTCGTAAGTTCGTCCAAAGTGCCCAATGAGCTTTGAGGAGGTAGTATCCAGGCTTTCTCTACCACTGACGGCCGTCCTCCGGCATCAAGGCATGATATTAACGCCTCGCCGGTGGCAAGGGTCGATATTACTTCCTCGGTCCTGAATTTGGGATTTGGTCTGAATGCGTCTGCCGCAGCCTTGATTTTCTTCTGCTCTGAAGGAGTGTAGGCTCTCAAAGCGTGCTGGATTTTGTTTCCCAATTGACCTAAAACATTTTGGGGCAAATCTGCCGGATTTTGAGTAATGAAGAATATACCAACACCTTTTGAGCGTATTAACCGTACTACCTGTTCTATTTTTTGAAGCAGAACCTTTGGAATATCCTCGAAAAGCAGGTGTGCCTCGTCGAAGAAAAAGACAATTTTCGGTTTTTCCAAATCGCCAGCTTCAGGGAGTGTTTCAAACAGTTCAGAGAGCATCCACAGTAAAAAAGTGGAATAAAGCAAAGGTGAATTAAAGAGGCGGACACTATGTAAAATATTAATATATCCACGCCCGTCCTGGGTTGTCTGTATCCAGTCCTGAATATCCAGTGCGGGTTCACCGAAAAATACCTCCCCGCCCTGATCCTCCAGCGCAATAAGTCTTCTCATTATGGCGCCGACACTTTGAGGTGAAATATGTCCGTATCTCAGGGTGAGGCTTTTGGCATTTTCGCCCACATACCTGATCATTTCCCTTAAATCTTTAAGGTCCAGCAGAAGTAAGCCCTGTTCATCTGCAATACGAAAAACAATATTTAATATACCTGATTGGGTGTCGTTCAGACCAAGCAGTCTTGAAAGAAGCAGTGGTCCCATTTCCGAAATGGTTGTCCGGACAGGGTGTCCGTATTCACCAAATAAATCCCAAAATCTTACCGGAAAAGATTTAAATTCAAATTCCTGAATGCCCAGCATTTCCAATCTGTCTTTTATGCTGGCAGAAGCAGTCCCATTTACAGCCAGACTTGCAAGATCCCCCTTGATGTCCGCCAGGAAAACGGGTACCCCCATATCGCTGAAGCCTTCGGCTAAAACTTTGAGGGTTACTGTTTTTCCGGTTCCGGTGGCACCGGCAATTAAACCGTGGCGGCAGGCCATTTCAGGCAGAAGAAATATTGGATTTTCGTTTTGTGCCAGCCATATTGCATTATTGGATACCATCCCGATCACACCCCAATAAAAATAAACATTTATTACAATTATATCCGGCTGAAAAGCAGTTGTCAAAAAAATACATTAAACACTGAACATATCATAAACACCTATGTTTGGCCTCTTTCCAGATACTGTTTTCTAAATATTTTGATAAAAATTATTGCGCTTATATGGACTTTAACATAATAAAGTGTTAAAATAATAACAAATTATGACTACTGAATTAATTTACAGGTAGCAATAATGAATGGAGTGGATTATATATGGCAAGAGTGTTTAATTTTTCAGCAGGTCCTAGTACTCTTCCTGAGGAAGTGTTAAAGCAGGCAGCAGAGGAGATGCTGGATTATAAAGGTTCCGGCATGTCAGTCATGGAAATGAGCCATCGCTCCTCCTGGTACGACGAGATCCATAAAAAAGCAGCAGAAACTCTTCGTGAGATAATGAACATACCCGACAATTATAAAGTTCTTTTCCTGCAGGGCGGAGCCCATATGCAGTTTGCCATGGTGCCGCTCAATCTGAAGAAGAATGGCAGGGCTGATTATCTTGTTGCAGGTCAATGGGGAAAGAAGGCGGCAGGTGAAGCCAGGAAATTTGTTTCTGTCAATGTAGTAGCTTCATCAGAAGACAAGACATTCAGCTATGTGCCAAAAATTGATAAATCAATGCTTGACCCCAATGCAGACTATTTTCATATCACCACCAATAATACCGTCTATGGCACACGTCTTCGTGACAAGGATATAGTCTGTCTTGACAATGTGCCGCTGGTTGCGGACATGTCATCAAATATTCTTTCAGAAGTTTATGATGTGTCCAGGTTTGGAATTATTTATGCCGGTGCCCAGAAGAATATGGGGCCTGCAGGTGTGACGATAGTTATTATCCGTGAAGACCTGATAAAAGAAGTTGAAGATATCCCGACAATGCTTCAGTACAAGATTCATGCCGATAAAGATTCCCTCTACAATACACCGCCATGCTACAGCATTTATATGTGCGGACTGGTCTTTGAATGGATAAAGAAAAAAGGCGGAGTTGCAGCAATTCAGAAGATTAATGAAGAAAAGGCAAAGCTGCTGTATGACTACATAGACAGCTCGAACCTTTTCAAAGGCACAGTTGAAAAATATGACCGCTCCATAATGAACGTAAACTTTAAGACAGGAAACGAGGAACTGGACAAAAAGTTTATCAAAGAAGCTGCAGAAAACGGTCTTGTAAATCTCAAAGGATACAGGACTGTCGGCGGAATGAGAGCAAGTATATACAATGCAATGCCTGTTGAAGGTGTAAAAGCGCTTGTTGAATTCATGAAAGAATTTGAATCCAGGAATTCCTGACATCTTGATCCAGACATAAGATACGGATTATAACATAATTTGCTGGCAGGTAGTCATAGATTACCTGCCAGTTGTCTGTTAATCAAACATTTCAACTACCGGATTCCAGGGGAGAAGAAACTGACACTCGCTATTTCCACAACTTTACAAATAAAGGATATAATAAAAAATACACATTGCCTTTTGGTAAGTCTTAAGATATTATTTATAGTGTGTTTCGTGATGAAAGTATATCGTTTTTTAGATTATACTGGTACTTTAATTATCAATACAGCAGCATATTACAGCGGCTGCTTTTAATATTAAAATAAAATAGTATTTAAAACAGGTATTGAATACAGGTTTAGAAAGCGGGTTGAAATGAGAATAAATTTAAGTGATGATATATTGCTGAATGTTAAAAAACCAGCCAAATATACAGGTAATGAATGGAATATGGTCAGAAAAAATCCGGAAGATGTGGATGTGCGCTTTGCCTTCTGTTTCCCCGATGACTATGAGATAGGCATGTCCCATTTGGGAATGAAAATTCTGTACCATATTCTTAATAAACGTGAGGATACTTATTGTGAACGGGTTTTTGCGCCATGGACCGATATGGAGGAAAAACTCCGGAAAAATAATATTCCTCTTTTTTCACTGGAGACCTATACACCTCTTTCTGAGTTTGATATGGTGGGCTTTACCCTGCAGTATGAAATGAGCTATACCAATATTTTGAATATGCTTGATCTGGGCGGTATTCCTGTTTTGGCAAAAGACAGGAAAGATAAAATGCCCTTCGTTCTGGCAGGGGGACCCTGTGCGGTAAATCCTGAGCCTCTGGCAGATTTTATTGATTTCTTTGTTATAGGCGAAGGAGAAGAAGTAACCAATGAAATAATTGATGAATACAAAGTCTGGAAGAGTTCAGGGGAGAGCCGTGAGGAATTTCTGATCAGAATAGCAAAAATAGAGGGGATATATGTCCCCGGATTTTACGATGTTGACTATAACGAAGATGGTACTGTAAAAAGCATTACCCCAAACAGGGAGGGAGTACCATCCAGGGTTAAAAGACGGATAATTGAGGATCTTGATAAAGTTGACTTTCCTGAAGATATTATAGTGCCCTATGTCGGTACTGTTCACGACCGTATAATGCTGGAAATATTCCGCGGTTGTATCAGGGGCTGCAGATTCTGTCAGGCTGGTTTCATCTACCGGCCTTTAAGGGAAAGAAGTTATGAAAAATTGCTCGACATTGCAAAGAAATCTGTAGAAAAAACAGGATATGAGGAGATTTCTCTTGTTTCATTAAGCACCAGCGATTATTCAAAACTGCCTGAACTTTGCAATAACCTTATTGAATACACCGAAGAGGAGAAGGTTAATTTGTCGTTGCCCTCCCTCAGACTGGACAATTTTTCACTGCAGCTTATGGAGAAAGCCTCGAAGGTGAGGAAAAGCGGTTTGACCTTTGCTCCGGAGGCGGGATCACAAAGGCTCAGGGATGTTATTAATAAAGGTATTACTGAAGAAGACCTGTTCAATTCTGTAAAAATAGCTGTTGCCGGCGGCTGGAACTCGGTAAAACTTTATTTCATGATGGGGCTTCCTACAGAGACAATGGAAGATGTGGAGGCTATAGGTGAGCTTGGTATAAAGCTGCTTGATCAGTGCCGGGATATACCCAATGGAAAATCCCTTAAAATCACGCTTTCCACATCATGTTTCGTACCCAAACCATTTACTCCGTTTCAGTGGGAGCCTATGGATGAAATGGAGAAACTTATGGAAAAACAATTGCATTTAAAAAATACAATAAGAAAACATCGCAAAATAACATATAACTATCATGACGCCAAACTGAGCATGCTTGAAGCTGTACTTGCAAGGGGCGACAGAAGGACCGGACAGGTTCTTTATACAGCATGGAAGAAGGGCTGCAAATTTGATGGCTGGGCAGAGTTTTTTGATTTCAATAAGTGGATGGAGGCTTTTGAAGAATGCGGACTTGATCCTGAATTCTATGCCAACAGAAGACGCAGTTTCAGTGAGGTACTGCCCTGGGATCATATAAATATTGGGGTAACAAAGAGATTTTTGCAGAAAGAATGTGAAAAGGCATATAAGGGCGAAGTTACCCGGAATTGTTCCGAAAATTGTTCTTTCTGCGGTGCTCAGGGTTATAAAACCGGTATATGTTTTAGTGAACAACGGAGTGATCAAAAAAATGGCTAAAGTATTAAGATTTCGTTTTACCAGGGGTCCGCAGCTTAAATATCTGTCCCATTTGGATGTGCTCAGGGTTTTTGAAAGAGCCTTAAGAAGATCCCAGCTTCCCGTTGAATATACCCAGGGCTTCAATCCAAGGATGAGGATTGTTTTCGGGCTTCCTATGTCCACAGGTCTTACAAGTGAAGCTGAATATGCTGATATAGTGCTTCAGAAGGATGTAACCTGTGATGATTTTGTTTCAATACTCAATGAAAATATGCCTGCCGGAATGGAGATCCTGGAAGCTGTTGAGCTTACAGGGCAGGATAATATAATGAAACAGATAGAAGCTGCTTTATACAGTATTATAATTGAAACAGACAAAAGTGAAGACGAAATTAACAGCATGATTTCTGAGATATTTTCACAGGACGAACTTAAGGTTATGAAAAGAACAAAAAGAGGGGTCCGCCCTGTTAACATAAGACCACTTATTTATAAACTGGAAGCAGTTGAGAAAGGCAATAATGTTTTTGAGTTAATTGCGTTTGTGAGTGCAGGTTTGGACAATAATTTAAGAGCAGACTTACTGATGGAAGCTATTATTGAAAAATATGACTTTAATGTGAAAATTCTCTCCATTCATCGGAAAGCTCTTTACACGAAAGACAGCAATGGATGGAAAGACCCGTTTGAGGTATCTGATGGAGAAAGATGTAATAATTGATGTAGGCTCAGATGAAATAAAGCTTGCTTTACTTGAAGATGACCAGCCGGTCGAGGTATATTTTGAAAAGACTGATAATAAAAGCCTTGTAGGGAATATCTACAGGGGAAAAGTTAAACGCATCCTTAAAGGTATACAGGCTGCCTTTGTGGATATCGGTCTTGAAAAAAACGCGTTTTTGTATGTAAAAGATATTGCCCCTGTCTCTGCCGGCGGCACAGGTCAGGCTGCCGGAAAGACAGGGGATATTTCAAGGCTTCTTACCCCCGGTCAGGAAATTACTGTCCAGGTTATGAAAGATGCTGTTGAAAGTAAAGGTGCGCGGGTAACCACACGCATTTCTTTGCCCGGAAGATACTCTGCTCTTGTATTTAATTCATCAATAACAGGTGTATCTCATAAAATAGAAGATGAGGAAGAAAGGGCACGTTTAAAGGATATCGCCCAAAAGTACAGACCTGACAATGCAGGGCTTATAATAAGGACGGCAGCAGAAGGGATGCCCGAAGAGGTTCTGGCTGAAGATATATCAGAGCTGACAGAGTTGTATCATGACATTAAACAAAAGGAAGAAAAGGGTAATGTACCAAGATTATTGTATAAAGAACCCGGTATTGTGGATCATGCTGTCAGAGAGTTTTTGAAAAGCGATATCCGAAGGTTTATTATAAACAGTCCTGCTGAATTTGAAAGAATACAGTCTTATATAAATGAAAGAAGACCGGACCTTAAAAACAAGATACAGTTATATTCCAAAGAATATGATATGTTTGAGTATTATCATGTGAAAAGTGCTATAAATGAAGCACTTTCAAGAAAAGTATACCTTAAAAGCGGGGCATATCTTATATTCGACAGAACAGAGGCTCTGACCGTTATAGATGTTAATAGCGGAAAATATACCGGAAAAATAAATTTAGAAGATACAGCCCTAAAAATAAATCTTGAAGCAGCTCATAAAATAGCTCATCAGATCAGGCTCAGGAATTTAAGCGGAATAATCATAGTGGATTTTATAGATATGCGCTTAAAAGAGCATCAGCAACGGGTAGTGGACACCCTGCGCGAACTTGTGAAGACTGATAAAACCCATACTGTGGTTGTGGGCATGACAGGTCTGGGTTTGGTTGAAATGACCAGGAAAAAAATACGCATGCCGCTGTACAAAAATTTTACAGTTGATTGTAAGGCCTGTAATGGAACCGGATACAGGCTTTCGCCCCATATGATTGTTAAAGACATCAGAAAAAGACTTGAAACCCATTTTGAAAACTCAGGTCCGGGTTGTGTTGAAATATATGTGAATCCTGAAATACAGAAGTTTTTGCTTGACAATAAAAGAAAAACTATATCGGAATTGGAAGACAGATATTCGAGCAGTATAGATGTTTTTTCGTCGTATGAAGTTGATTATGAGAATGTACTTATTAAGAGGCAGGAAGTTGAAAAATAAAAGGCTTAGTTTGCATAATCTTGCTTAATTTATTAGGAATTTTGGCATTAATGTCCGGAATTATTGTATTCCTTTTCTTAAAAAATTATAATTAATCTGGAGTTTTCAAATCTTATTTTTGTTAAGGGAGATGTCATTATGGCACAAATGTGGATTGAAATACTTGAACAACCTGAGATTCTTAAAAGAAGTCTTGAAAATAACAGTAAAAATATAAACTTCATTGTTAAATCTTTAAAAGAAAAAAACATTAACCATGTAATTATTGCCGCACGCGGAACTTCTCATCATGCGGGAATATATGCAAAATATCTTATGGAAATTAAATTAGGGATACCCGTCAGCATTGCAGCACCATCAGTAACTACACTTTATAATAAACCTCTTAATTATGATGGTGCTTTATTTATAGGTATTTCCCAGTCAGGACGTGCGCAGGATGTTCTGGAAGTCCTGAAAGCTGCTAAAACTCAGGGAGCTCCTACTATAGCCATCACCAATTTTGATGATTCACCTTTGGCAAAAGAAGCTGAATTTCATCTGAACTGTTCTGCAGGTGAGGAAAAAAGTGTGGCTGCAACAAAAACCTTTACAACTCAAATGCACCTTCTGGCATGGTTAGTTGCCGAATGGGCAGGAGATGAAGAATTCAAGAAAGAATTATCATCGGTTCCGGGTATATTAAAGAAAATAATTGACGATTCAGATTATATTGAACAGTTGGTTAAACGCTACAGGTTTATGACTGAATGCTTTATACTGGGCAGGGGCGTCAATTACTCCATAGTATTGGAAGCTGCTTTGAAAATACAGGAGACAACTTATATACGTGCAAGGGCATATTCCATATCTGAATTTCATCATGGTCCCTTTGCAATGATTGAACAAAATATGCCTGTATTAGTTTTCGCACCTGAAGGTCCAACCCTTGAAAGCGCAATTGAAATGATAAATAAACTAAAGGATGCAGGGGCTGATGTTTTAGTGGTCTCAAACAATCAGGATACACAGAAACTTGGCCACTGTTACATTCCTCTCCCCGATGGAATGAGTGATTTCATCTCACCTTTTGCCAATGCAGTAATAAGTCAGATTTTTGCATGCAAGCTCTCAGTACTGAGGGGTATTAATCCGGATGCGCCAAGGGGTCTGAATAAAGTTACAATTACCCGCTGACAGGAAGGACAGGGGTCTGACCCCTGTCTTTCTTGTCTTGCCAGCTTCATGTTGATATTACAGGTATCCGACAAATCCGGAAAATATATTTATCAGGGGGAAGATGTATATGCTTAAGTTTAAGAAAGAAGGTGCAGAATTATACATCCCTGACAATGCAGATTTTGAGACTGCATTGAAAAGGACAACAGTCATGTCCATAGCAGCACACCATGATGACATTGAAATAATGTCCTGTCATGGGATTATTGAATGTTTCGGCAGGGATGACCAATGGTTCTTTGGTGTTGTGGCAACAGACGGAGCGGGAAGCCCCAGAAACGGTATTTACAAAAATTATTCCGATGAGGATATGAAGAAGATCCGCAAAAAGGAGCAGAAAAAATCTGCATACATAGGGGAGTACTCGGCCGTTTGCATGCTCAATTATAAAAGCAGTGAGATCAAAGACCCCAACAATCAGGAGCCGGTTATGGAACTTGCGGAATTGATCAGGCTTGCTAAACCCCGGGTAATTTATACCCACAATTTTGCTGACAAGCATGACACCCATGTGGGTACTGCTGTAAAAGTAATAAAGGCAATCAGAAGCCTGCCCTGTTACATCCGTCCCGGGAAGGTGTATGGATGTGAAGTTTGGAGAGGGCTTGACTGGATGCTGGACAGCGAAAAAATTGTTTTGGATGTATCCGGGCATGAGAATATTGGAAATGCAGTTCTGGCTGTGCACGATTCACAGATATGCGGCGGAAAACGCTATGACCTTGCAACACAGGGACGCCGTCTGGCAAATGCCACTTATGCCGAATCCCATAATGTTGATCAGATTGGAGCGGCTACTTATGCAATGGATCTTACCCCGCTTATTGAAGATGACAGTTTGGATATTGTTGAATATGTAACAGGCTTTATTTCCAGATTCTATGATGATGTAAAAGGCAGAATAAATAAAATGCTGTAATAAAAAAGAAGGGGACGCAGGAGTCGTCCCCTTTGTGTATGTGTCGGATATATTATTGTGCTGGAACAGGCTTTAGATGTATTCCGTACTCGCTGTCCATCCTTTCAATATCTATAATTTCGTTTTCCACCAGGTATTCAATAACATTTTGATGCTTGTCGGTAATATGAGGCTGATAGTGATTGAATTCAAAATATAGATCATCACTCTCTTTAAACTCAAAGCTTATATTAAAAGGAAGCGATGCCTCATAAGAGCCGTCCATGCTGAATAATGGATCCATATTCTCAAGATCTTTTTTATATGCTTCAAGAATACCTTCAACATCCGGTATTTCTTTTCTCACATACCCGCCTTCCACAGGGTAGTAATTAAGTGCAACAGAGAGAATATCATCTGCACTCTTCGAGAGTATAGGTTCATACTTTAACCTTATTTCAGGAAGAGAAATGTATTCCCTGAGCAGATTATCCAGTTCAGTATTATCCTTATAAGTTACAAGTCTCCGATAATATCTTTCTATAATATCACCGTTTTTGAGTTTGTATCTGAAATACAGGCTGCGGGTTTTGAATTCCTGATCATCCCAACTGTTCCCGTAAAGTGAGTCATTGGCCTTGAACAATTTTTCGTTTTGAATGATATACTGATGTATTTTATGAGCTTTTGCAATGGATTCTTCGCTATCGGTCACACCAGGAAGTTTCCTCAGCTCCCTGACAAATTCCTCATCAAGCTGCATGGGATAGTCGTCATAATGATATTTGTGACTGAAAAGGTACCTGTGCTCTGCAGGGTCGTATTCTTCAGGATTTAGAGCAAGGTCCCTTCTGATTTCGTGAACGCTGTAAATATACATGATTTCTATTTCTGATACATCAGGTGCATAGCTTCCATAGCCGAAAAAGTCGAAACCTATGCTGTAAAAAAGTATGATTAAAATTAATCCATATACCACAAAACCCTTATATGCTTTAAAAACTCTGAAGGTTTTGCGAAGCAGCATTTCACATACAAAATAGCCTATAAAACCACCTGTAAGGTAGGCGGCTATATAACCTGTAAGGTTCTGATTCAAATTAAGTATTTCTACTATTATTGTGCCCAGTAATGCTGATGAACAGAATGTGGCACTATATTTGAAGATGGGCTTGACTATATTGAAACTTACAACATCTGTCGCAATTTCCATATGCCTTCTTTTGTAGAGCAAAAGTCCGGTCACAAGAAAGAATACACCAGCAATAAAATAAACCAGGACTGTGCCAATGCTACCTTCATTATTATAAAATCCGTTAAACAGTCCAGGTATATGATAAAGGGGGGACCACACATCAAATTTGGAAGACGTCCTGTAAAATCCGAACAGCAAATCATAAAGCACATTATTTATCACATTCTCCAGGAAAACTGCCAGGAAGTTGAAGATTAAATAATAGAAGACCTGGGCCGCCATGTGACCTGTAAACATGCCCGCAAATACTGCAAATGTATAAAGCAGGAAGGTAAGGACTAAATTAACCCCAAGCCACTGGAAGGCGTAAGTAAGCGGAATACCCAAATAAACTTTGGCGAGAATCATGATAGCCCCATTTAACACAATGGGGAAAGTTACAAGTAAGAGCCCCGAAAGATAGTTGGTGATATAAAGGGTTTCCCTTTTTAAAGGCAGTGAATGAATCATGGCGGTATTACGGGGAAAATGCATGTAGGAAAAGACGGCCAATGCAGCAATAAGGCAGAAAAAGCCCGGAAGTAACATCATGATATCAGTGCTCTGAGGAAAAATACTTGCGGCAATATTAACAGGGTCATTGTCGTAAATGCTGTTTATTCTGGCAGAAACAGAATTTGTATAATCCATCATAAAAAGAAACAGCAGGAATGAAAAAGCAAAGGTAATAAGCCAGAAACGTTTTATATTATTAAGGAAAACTCCCTTATTAAAGTATGATGTTTTTGACCGCATAGTCCATACCTCCAAGTTCATAGATGAATATTTCCTCCAGTGAAAGTGGCAGGGCATCTACCAGCAGAGGGTTGAGTCTGTTTACATATTCCAGTATATTTTTACGCTCGCCGCGGACAATTAAAATCCAGACCCTTCCGCTTGACTGTCTGTTTAATATATCCAACCTGTTGATTTCTTCAGGAAGATCACCTTCAAAAGCTATCTGCAGCTTCAGGATATTGTTTTGAATTTCGGTGAGACTCCGCTCTATCAGAACTTTTCCCTCGTGCATAATTCCTACATGATCGCATACATCCTCAAGTTCTCTCAAATTGTGGGAAGAGACAAATACCGTCATTTCCCGTTCTGCCACATCCTGCAGAAGAATTCCCCAGACTTTTCTTCGCATTACAGGATCAAGCCCGTCCACAGGTTCGTCAAGTATCATAATATCAGGCTTAAGACATATACTCAGCCAAAAGGCTGCCTGTTTCTGCATACCCCGTGAAAATCTCATGATCCTTTTTTTAGGATCCAGGGGAAAAGCCTCTTTGAGTTTTTCAAATCTGTCTTCATCAAACTGAGGATATATGGATTTATAATATTTTTTCATGTCCAATATAGTTGCTTGAGGGAAAAAATACAAATCATCCGGAATATATGCTATCCTTGATTTTATTTCAGGATTCTCAAACACGGGCTGTTTGTCTATGGTTATTTCTCCTGTATCAGGGATGAAAATTCCTGTCATCAGCTTGATCAATGTGGTTTTTCCGGCGCCGTTGGGCCCGACAAGACCGTATACAGAGCCTTTGTTGACATTTATATCTACCCCGTTCAATGCATAAAAACCATCAAAAGATTTTTTAATGTCTCTGATTTTTATCATGGCGTGTTCTCTCCTTTAAAGCACTCTGAGCGGATAAATTCAATAATTTCGTTTTCTTCTGCACCCAGGAAAATAAGCTCCGATATAGTATCTTTGACTACTTTATATAGTTCGCCAATACGTTCAGAATTAATATTTTCCGGCCGGGGAGCAACGAAACTTCCTTTGCCGGGAACAGTATATATAAACCCTTCGGTTTCAAGCTCCCTCATAGCTTTCTGGATAGTATTGGGGTTAATGGATGTAGATTGGGCAAGTTCCCTGATTGAAGGGAGTTTCTCGTCCTGTTTAATAGCACCGGTAATAATGAGGTGCTTGATATTATCGCGGATTTGCTCATAGATAGGTTTGGAGCTTCTGAAGTCAACAGCTATGATAGTTATCACTCCCTTTTTAGGATTGTTAATTCAAGGCAATATAATAAGTGTACTATATGAAATAGTACACTTATTATACATTTAACAATTATGCCCGTCAATTAAAAATATGTTAAATTTCAAGGAATTGTTTCATCTTTTCAACAACAGCATCTGCTTCCTGCTGAGTATTCATTTCAGCCACTATACGAAGCAGGGGTTCAGTTCCCGAAAATCTTGCCACTACCCATCCGCCGTTTTTGAAATAGATCTTTAAACCATCCATATAGCTTACACGCTCAATGTCATAGTAGTAGGATGGAAGTTCTTTGTCTTCCAGAAGTTTTTTTATCAATCCCGGCTTATCATCTGCAGCAAATTTCAAATCACATTCGCTTGTATAAAAATAACCGAATTCTTCGTTTATTTCAGCAAGAAGATCCGAGAGTGTTTTCCCTGTTTTGCTGACGAGCTCTATAAGAAGGCTTGCCGCAAATATTCCGTCCTTGCCCTTTATATGACCACGTATTGTCAGACCACCGCTGCTTTCGCCGCCTATCAGGGCATTTTTCTCTTCCATTTTCGAGCTTATATGCTTAAAACCTACAGGCACTTCATAGCATTCTTCACCAAAAGCTTCAGCTATTCTGTCCAGAAGATGAGTGGTGGCGACATTGCGTACAACTCCGCCCTTCCAGCCTTTGTATTTTAAAAGATAATAGTAGAGAAGAACCAGGATCTCATTGGGATGAATGAACCTGCCATTGCTGTCAATGATGCCGATACGATCCGCATCCCCGTCGGTTCCTATACCCAAATCATAATTATTCTCTATAACCATTCCTTTAAGCCGCTGAAGCGTATGAGAGTTAGGGGAGGGAAGACGGCCGCCAAACAAGGTATCATGCCTGTCATGTATGGTGTCAACTTCACAGCGGGCTGTTATCAGTATTGTGGAAAGGGATGTCTTGGACACTCCATACATGGGGTCAAGAAGTATTTTCAGGTTGGCTCTTTTTATAGCCTCAACGTCTATCAGAGAAAGAATGGTATCTATATATTGATTAAACGGGTCAATTATACTGATAATGCCCTGTTGGACACCTTTATCAAAATCAATTTGTTTTATATTGCCCGGGTCAACAGCCTTAATTTTTTCTTCAATCAGCGAGGTAACTTTTTCACTGGCATCCCTTCCGCCCGATGTGAATACTTTAATGCCGTTATAGTCTGCCGGGTTATGACTTGCTGTTACTGAAGCACCATAACTGACTTTCATCCGATTGACAGTAAACATGACAAGGGGAGTAGGAGCAACTTTTTTTATAAAATAAACCTTTATTCCGTTGCCTGCCAATACCTCAGCCATCCACCGGGCGGCTTTGTCAGACAGAAATCTTCTGTCGTAGCCTATTACAAAACCCTTGTCATCGACTTTTTGTTCCTTCATCAATACAACCAGTGCCTGGGTAAGAAGCTGGACATTGGCTTTGGTGAAATCTTCACCAATCAGGGCACGCCAGCCACCCGTTCCGAATTTGATCATATAATTTCCCCCTTTTATCCCATTATTACTTTAATTTCATTCATACTGCCTTCCGGTTGCGGAGGAATGGGACCGTCCACCAATGAACCGTTAAGATATATTTCTTTTACACCTTTTGATACTCTGTCAGGATTTTTGACTGTAATATTGTAGGTGGCACCGCGCCATCTTCTTCTTACTTCAAAACCGTCCCATTCAGATGGTATGCAGGGATCAATCACTAAACCTTTCAAAGTCACTCTTACGCCCAGCATATAATGTGTTGCTGCATAATAAGCCCAGCCGGCACTGCCTGTCATCCATGGATGTCTTGCCCGGCCATGAGCCTTATGGTCTCTGCCCATGATAAACTGGCAGTATGAATAGGGTTCGGCTTCCCGTATTTCAATTATATCATTTTGGTTGTATGGAAGAAGTGCATCATAGAATTTCATGGCCCTGTCGCCACGGCCCAGTTTGCATTCTGCTATCCATGCCCAGGGATTGGGATGACTGAAAATAGCACCGTTTTCTTTAATGCCCGGGTAAACCCTTGTTACAAAACCTATATCGTCATCAGGACTGGTATAGGATGGAGCATTCAGGTGCAGACCATATTTGGAATACAGGTATTTATCCACAGCATCCATGCAGGAGAGTGCTCTTTCGCGGCTTGCGCATCCTGAAACCACCGCCCAGGTATTGGATTCCAGATGGACCTTGCCTTCTTCATCTTCTCTTGTACCAATTTTTTTACCTTTGGCCGTAATTCCTCTAATATACCATTCACCGTCCCAAAGAACTTTTTCACATGTTTCTCTTACATTTTCGGCCATTTTTATGTAGCGGTCTGTATCCTCTGTCTTTCCGAAATATTGGGAGATTTCTATCATGGCCTGAAGGGCCCAATAGTGAAGGAATGAAACCATAGCGCTTTCCCCGCCACCCAGGTTCAGGCAGTCATTCCAGTCGGCCCGAAGTCCCTTGCAGATTCCGTTAGAACCCACTTGTTCTGCTGAAAATTCTATAACTCTTCTCATATGTTCATATACTGTAGCTTCACCGCCATCTGCAAAAGAAACAACTTCATTCAGAATTTCTGTTTCCCCGGTTTCAGCTATGTATTCCAGTATGGAATGTATAAGCCAGAGCGCATCATCTGAACAGGCATCTTCTATGCCATGGATAATTTCCTTTTCAGACGGGGTGGGCACAACTGTCGGAGATTTGAATTCATCATGAGGTCTTTCAGGGTCAAACCAGGCCGGATCAAAAAGATGCAGACCATATCCTTGACTTACCTGTCCCCGCAGAAGCTCAATTATCCGCTGACGGCATTTTTCAGGATTGGTGTGGGATACTGAAAGCACATCCTGGGCAGTGTCTCTGTATCCAAGTCCTGTACGGCCTCCAACTTCTATAAAGGAAGCAAAGCGCGACCATACCACATTGGTTTCAGCCTGATAGAGATTCCAGGTGTTCAGCATTGTGTTCATGCCCTGGTGGGGAGTTTCGCACTGGAAAGCCTCAAGTTTGTAGTTCCAGTATTCTTTAAGCTCCTGAAATGCTTCATCCACTTTATCAGATGTTTTATATTTTTCCCGCATTGATTTAGCAGTATTTCTGTCTCCCGGTCCCAGGAGAAAATGCAAACGCACCTCTTGTCCGGGTTCTATTTTAAGTTCTTTATGCAGAGCTCCGCAGTGGTTGTTGCCAAGTTCAGTGCTTCGGCTGAGCAGTCCCCGTTCAACGCCTATCGGGTTTGTCTCTGTCCGGTAAGGACCAATAAACTTGTCCCTTACTGCATCGAAACTGTCGGGCGTAAGATTGCATGTAATATATGTAAAAGAACCCGGATCGTAGAATAGGTCAAATTCAATTATCCCGTCTTCATAGTGGCTTCCGCTGCAGTACAGGCTCATCTGAAAGTTTTGATTATCTATTTCCACATGATTGAATGAAAACTCCACATAGGAAAACACACTCAGGTTCCTGACTTTTGAACTGTTATTCTTTATTTTTATATCCCATAGCTCCACATCATCATTAACCGGAATGAATAAAGTCTGTTCAGCATGTATATCCGAATAGTCGCATATAAAGCGTGAATAGGAAAGACCATGCCGGCATTGATATTTGGCATTGTCGAGACTTTTGCCCACAGGCTGCCAGGAAATTGTCCAGTAATCACCGGTTTCATCGTCTCTTAAATAGACATAATGACCCGGCCTGTCCATTGGAACGGCATTGGGTCTGAAGCGTGTAAGCCTGCGGTGCTGTGGTGATTTATAGAAAGTGTAGCCGCCTGCATTATGGGAAATTACTGTGCAAAGGTCTTTAACACCAAGATAGTTGGTCCATGATACGGGAATATCAGGTCGCTCGATTACATATTCCCTGTTCACGTTGTCAAAATATCCGTACCTCATATACCTTTACCCCTTTACAATAAAATGTCAGCCTATATTCATAATATATTTATATACAAACATATAAAACATAGCAGGATTGTCATATGTTGCATTTTTTTGGTCAAAGGCAAAATAAAATCTCAAAAGTGTTTAGAATTTTCAAGAAAGTGGAATGAATACTCAAGAGGGGAGATAAATGATAGGTAAGATAAAAAAAGTCATCATTAACTCCACCATAAGACAAAAGCTTACAGCTTTATTCATTGTTTTTGTGATATATCCTGTAATTGTTGTCACTCTGTTCGGATATTTCAAGTATGCGCAGGATATAAGAAGCGAGATTATAAAGTCATTGTCTCAAAATATAGAAAGAGTTAATGAACTGACTAAAGAAAGATTTGGCCAGACCAGACAATTTGCAATGATGATACCATACGATGGTACATTAAATCAGCTGTTTTTAAAAAGAAAAGATGGTGAAATAACAGAAAACAATCTTTATAAGGATCTGACCAACTATCTGTACTCGAAATTCTATTCAAAGCAGGAAATAATGGCTGTTTCTTTTTTCTTTACCGACAAACCCTCGCTTGTGTATATGGTACATTCCGATGGTTCTTATCACAAATACATGAATTACATTCATCCTGTGGTAGTCAGTTTTGCAGATCAGCTCGAAGAACAGTTCGGGTATTACATTTCTGATGAGGGCGAAATTTATATAATACGCAAAATGTTCGACAGGTTCAGCTTTAAACAATACGGCACATTTGTTATTAAAATAGATAAAAATTATATGCTGAAATATTTTAAGACCGAATTTCCGGAAGAATCCAACCTCATACTTACATACAACAATAAAATAATATTCAGGAATGGCATGCTGAATGATAAGGAACAGGAGGATCTGATTTTAAGAATAATTGCTGAAAATGAGCCCAATTCAAGTATTAAAACCAAATCCCATGAAGTATTGACAAGTTATGTGGAACTTGATGATACTTTCTCTGTTAAATACGGGGTTATTATGCCTGCCAGGTTAATGATGGACAAGTATTATAATGCACTTAAAATTTTGATTTTGCTGACCGGTCTTGTGGCCTTGTCCATGGTACTTGTTGCAATCCCGCTTTCCCGGGCCATGTGGTCGCCCATAGGTGAGCTGGTGGAGCTCATGAATGAACTTAAACAGGGGAATTTGGGCGTTCAATCCGACAGGACCAAAAATGATGAGTTCAAATTTATATTTGATACATTCAACAAGATGTCATATGAGATAAAATACCTGTTCGATGTTGCATATAAAGAGGAACTTGCACGGAAAGAGGCTCAGCTTGCGGCTCTTCAGGCACGGATAAATCCCCACTTTTTATACAATACTCTGGAGATTATGAATTGGAAAGCAAGGATTGCTGAAAACACAGAATTGTCAGAAATGATTGAAGCCCTTGGAGTTCTGATGGATGCCGGAATGAACAAGGGCGGCAAAAAAGTAGGCAAGGTCAAAGATGAATTAAAACTTGTAGATGCCTACATGTTTATCATGAACAAACGGTTCGGAAGCAGGTTGAAATTTGTAAGACATATAGATGAAGAGGTTCTTGACGGAACAATACCAATGCTTCTGATACAGCCCCTTCTTGAAAATGCAGTTATACATGGTATCGAACCTGTTGGAGAGGGTACCATTACTTTAACAGTTAAGCTGGAAAACAAAAGAAAACTGAGGATAATAGTTGAAGATGACGGGGCGGGCATACCTGATGAAAATCTCGAAGAATTCAGAAAATTTTTCAGAGGAGAACCAAGCAATATCAAAAATTCAACGGGGATAGGGATAAAAAATGTGCACAATCGCATTCAAATACTTTACGGCAAGGAATATGGTTTAACTGTGGAAAAAGGGGAGAAAGCAGGCACTATAGCTACTATTACAATTCCATTCATAATTTAGAATAAAAATTTGTTTATTTTCAACATAGCAATTTTGTGCAAAATCTAACAAGGTACACATCTTTCTGAATTTTGCAGCGGGGGTTAAGATTAAATTGTAAAGTAAACTTAAAGGAGGATTTCCAATGAGAAAATTGCTTGCCATCCTGCTTGTAATCGCAATGAGTATCTCAATCTTCTCAGCATGCAACAAGGCAAAAACTGTTGACGATTCTCCAACACCAGACATTTCCACCCCGCAGCAAGAGACAGAACCTGAAAAAGAAACAGTAGTGCTTAGAACAGTCAGCATGTTCGGTGGAACTGATCCTTCTGCCGCAGATTACCAGCAATTAATATCCAATTTCATGAAAGAGAATCCTCATATTTTGATTACCGACGAATCAGCTACAGCTGATGAGACATGGAAAGCTCGTGTAACAACTGACTTTTCATCAGGAAACGATCCGGATGTAGTATTTTATTTTACAGGTGCAGATGCAGTACAGCTGATTGAAACAGGTAAAGTAGTATCAATCGAAGAAATCAGAGAAGAGTATCCGGACTATGCAAGCAATATTACAGATGCTGCTATGAGCTTTATGAAAGAATTTGACGGAAAACACTATGCAGTGCCCATCAGAGGTTTCTATGAAGGATTATTCTGTAATACCGACCTTTTTGAAAAATACGGTCTTGACCTGCCAACGGATTGGGAAAAACTGGAGGCAGCCGTTAAGAAGTTCAGCGCTGAAGGAATAGTTCCTATTGCAGCAAGCTTCTCTGACGTACCACATTACTGGATTGAACATTTCATCCTTGCAGTAGGCGGATATGAAGATCATAAGATCAATCCGAAAGATACATATCCTGAAAGCTGGGCTGAAGGACTCAAATTATTCAAGACTTTTAAAGACATGGGCGCATTCCCTGTAGACGTAAATGCTACCAAAAATGATATCACAACAAATATGTTCTACGACAAACAGGCAGCTATGATACTTGATGGGTCATGGATAGTAGGCGGTATCAAGGATCCTGATACAACAACAGTTCTTCCTGTTCCATGTGCACCCGGCGGCAAGAAAGATCCTTCTGACATAATAGGCGGCTTCTCATCGGGCTTCTATATCTCCAAAAAAGCCTGGGACGATCCGGCAAGACGCGATGCTGCAGTTAAGTTTGTACAGTACATGACATCAAATGAAGCCATAGCGATGTTTGCTAAAGTAGCCGGTGCCCCTGCTGCAGATGTTCCTACACCTGAAGGTCTGACAGCTGTTATGGAAGCCGGAATCAAGATGGGTGGCCAGGCCAAGAATATCGATATGCCTATAGACTCACGCCTGAGCAAAGAAGCATGGACATATCTGGTATCTATGATAGGTTCCATTGCAGACGGTCAGGTAACTCCTGAAGAAGTACTTCAAGAGGTTGTTAACAAGAATAAATAATCAATCTATTCATTTTTACTTCGAGGAAGCAGATTTATACATGAGTTATATAGGCACGGGCAGAACTATCCGTGCCTATATAACAATTGGGGGTCATATAAATGCTTTATAAAGATAAACGTCCGCTCATAGTTTTTATAGTACCGTCACTGATTATATTGGGCATATTTCTTTATTATCCGTTCATACAAAATATAATTAACAGCTTTTATGAAATAAGCGGTCTAGCCGCACTTGGCGGTGGTAAATATATCGGGATCGAAAATTATAAAAGAATGTTTGCAGATCCGGGTATTCATCAATCCTTGAAAAATACGCTGTACATGATGTTTTTTGCGGTGTTTTTTCAGGTAGGAATCGCCCTTGTTTTAGCTCTTATGGTGGATTCCATCACAAGGGGTGCCCAATTTTTCAGGACAGTATTCTTTTTCCCTGTTGTAATTTCAGCTACAGCTATAGGTTTGATGTTCAATCTGTTCTATTCATATAACGGGGGTTTATTTAATCAGATACTTCTTAAACTGGGACTGGAACGGGTACTTTGGCTTTCGGATGAATTGGCCATTTATATGGTATCCCTGCCGGTCATCTGGCAGTATGTCGGGTTCTATTTTGTTATTATACTTACCGGGTTGAACGGAATTCCCCAGGATATATTTGAATACGCTTTACTGGATGGTGTAACCGGTGTTAAAAAAACATGGTATATTTCATTGCCTCTTATTTGGGATGTTATAAAGGTGTGTTTAATACTGGCAATAACCGGATCACTCAAAGTGTTTGACCTTCCGTGGGTGGTTGCTCCAAATGGTGCACCGAAAGGCCTTACACATTTCCTTGGAACTTACATGTATTTCAAGACATTCATTTCCCAGAGCGTGGGATATGGTGCAGCAATATCAGTACTGATAGTTGTTTTGGGGCTTGTTGTTTCCTTTACTGTAAATAAGGTTTTTAAACGTGATACTATCGTATATTAATAATGTGGGAGGACATATGAATAAGTCATCGATAGCATTTGAAAAGCAGATTCGTAAAACCAGATTTACAACGGTAATTTCAAAAATTATAATATATTTTGTGTTGTGTATATGGGCCTTTACCACTGTATATACACTCTTTTGGGTCGTAAACAATTCTTTTAAGGATAAAACCGTTATTCTTACAGATTCATTCTCACTGGCCGTAAAACCCATACTTGATAACTATGAGACTGCTTTTAATAAGCTCAATATAGGAAGGGCCTATCTTAACAGCTTCATTATTTCTGGTTCCACAGTTGTTTTGGTGATGGTGTTTTCAGGGCTCACAGCCTATGCTATGACACGTTACACATTCAGGCTCAAAAACACACTTTATCTTATGTTTGCCGGAAGCTTGCTGTTTCCTGCTTTCTCCACAATAGTACCCATTTTCAGAATGGTGCTCCAATTAAATCTTGTATCCCATCCGCTGGGGGTTATCATACCTCAGACAGCAAGCAATCTGTCTTTTGCTATAATAGTTCTGATGGGGTTTATGAGTAACCTTCCCCTTGAACTTGAGGAAGCTGCTTTTATGGAAGGCTGCAATGTATTTGATATATTCTTCAGGATAATATTGCCCATTTCGAAGCCTGCGTTTGCAACTGTTGCCATTTTTACATTCCTTTGGTCATATAATGATTTGTTCATGCAGATGGTAATTTTAAGGAAACGGGAAACCTATCCCATATGCACATTGTTGAATGAAATCAGTTCACAGTTTGGTACAGATTTTGGACTTATGGCATCAGCTGTAACAATAGTTGTTCTGCCGGTCTTAATAGTATATCTGTTCTTGCAGAAAAATATCGTTAAAGGGCTGACAGCAGGTGCAATAAAAGGTTAGAATTCAGAAATTTAAAGGGGGAATGAAAAATCTATTTCAAAGTAATATTATTGGATGATGAGGAAGCCATCATTGAAGGTCTTAAGGCCACTGTGCCCTGGGAGCGGTTTAAATGTAAAGTGGTTGGTACAGCCACAAACGGAAAAGACGGTCTTGAATTAATACATAAACATAAACCCGATATTGTGCTGACAGATATAAAGATGCCCTATTTAAATGGTCTGGAGATGCTGAAGGAGATAATCGGGGAATATCCCAACATGAAGGTAATTGTACTTTCAGGTTACCGTGACTTTTCTTATGCCCAGTCAGCAATAAGATTAGGGGTACTCAGGTATTTGCTTAAGCCTTCCAAGATGAGTGAAATATATGAAGCATTGAACGCTGCAATGCTGAAACTTTCAGGCGTGCCCCAGGACCCGAACCAGGATATTCAGGAGGAGGAAGAGGAAACCGAAGGCAACTTCATTGTTTCAAGGGCCATTAAATATATACATGAGCACTACTCCGAAAAACTCACCCTGCAGCAGCTTGCAGATTACCTTTATGTGAGCACATGGCATCTTTGCCGGGTATTGAAAAAATCCACCAATATGAATTTTGTTGATATACTCAACAACATAAGAATAGAATATGCAAAGAAATTCCTTAAAGAAACAAATCTGAAGGTGTATGAGATATCCCATAGGGTAGGGTATAGTGATATTGCCTATTTTTCCAAAGTTTTCAGATCGGTAACCGGAATGTCACCCAAGCAATTCAGAGAGAGAGCTTAGTACTTATTGCATCACTTCCTTTTTATTAATGTACTCTTCAAGCTGTTTTATATTTTCCTGCTGCATATTTACGGATTTTTGAATAAGCTCCAGACTTGTAGTATCTATCTCGTCAGTTTCAAAAAGAGAGAGTTTTTCAACAAAGAACTTCTCAGCATCAAGACAGATACGTGCATTTTCAAGATCGGTCAGATCCTTTTTTCTGTCATGGTTATAACGCATATCGTCTATGGTGCCTATCAGTCCCATATCAAACTTTGGCTCACCGCCAAGCTCAATGATTCTGTCTGACATAACCATCATTTGAGCAAAATGGGATTCCTGAACTTTCTTAAGGATTCCTTTAAGTTCATGGTCTTCTAAATCCTTAATCAATCGACCGTAAGATTCAATCATTTCTTCCTGATTTAAAATTAACTGATTTAAACTGTCAATTGTTCTTTCGTACATACTAAAACCCCTTAAATTAAATAATTCATATTCTGAGTTTTCCGCTGAACATGTTGTTTTATACACCCTTTTCAAAATCAGATACCATTGCATTAATATACAATAAAAATGTATAATAGTATTAAAATCATTTATAGCGAGCTGATAGTTTGAAAGTAATAGGTGTTGTTGCCA
>JAAYMA010000080.1 GCA_012521615.1 Clostridiaceae bacterium
TAGGATTGTTGGCATAAGGGGGCATTTCATGTGAGAAAGCTGGATTTTAGCAGGCTATTAATGAAAAAGAAAGAAAAACCACAAAAAAGACTAAAAATTAAGAAAAAAGGGCAACTAAAAGGATTTTCCAAGTCATTTCATAGTATCCGTACAAAGCTTGTATGCGGATTTATAGCTACCGTAATACCGATAGTATTATTGGGTTATCTATCTTATAACAGTGCTGCCAACTCGATTACCGAAACAGCCTCAGAAGCTACATTAGAAATAGTAAAACAGGTAAATAAATACCTGGGTGCTTCTTTGGGCAGGATAAATGATTTAGCTCTCCAATTGATGATTGATAAGGATTTTCAGAGCTATCTGACCAATGTTGGTAAAGAATATACCATTGAAACTATTGAACTGAGAAATAAAATAAGCACCAATTTTAACAATTATGCATTCAGTTACGACGACATAGATCAGATATCTGTAATACTCGACAATAACAGATCATTTTTTACAGGAAACAGTTCCTTGGGACTTGATGCTTTTGAAGAGATCACCAAGACAGACACATTTAAAAAGGCAGTGGCAAAAGGCGGAGAAGGCTTTTGGGTAGGTTACCATACCGATATAGATGAGCTTACAAATAATGCCTACAAGAATGCAGAAACATACAGGCTTTCGCATGTCCGCGGATTAAAAAGCATGTATGGAAGCGAAGTTGTCGGTCTTTTGATTATTGATCTTAAAAATTCCTTCATCGCTGAAGCCCTTGAAGGAATAGATCTCGGCAACGGAAGTCAGCTTCATCTGATTACTCCTGATATGCGGGATATTGGCTACGAAATGACAGATGGAGACAGTGTTCCATTGGACGAAGCAGACGAGGAAAGCAAGCTGGTTAATGCGTCTTTCTCCTCCAGTATCTTCGAAAGTGAAGAAGCCGAAGGATCTTTCATTGACACATTCAAAGATTCCGAACATCTTATATTATATTCAGATATAGGAAAGACAGGTCTTTCGCTTGTCGGTCTTGTACCCACAGCTAACTTTACAGAGCGCGCTGCCAGAATACATGGCATAACTGTAGCTGCCACTGTTGTAGCGGCCGTATTTGCTGTGACCATGGGACTGTTTTTGGCAATCAGCATGGGCAAGGCTATTTCAAGAATCATCAAAATACTCCAGCAAGCTGCTGAAGGCGACTTTACAGTACAGTTAGAAGCCAAAAGAAAGGACGAGCTGGGAATTCTTGCTCAAAATTTCAATATGATGATTGAAAAAATGCGTGAGCTTATTGTAGGCGCAGCAGGAACTGCACAATCTGTAATAACTTCCGCTGGTACGGTTGCTGCTACTTCAAAAGATGTAGCACTTGTCTCGCATGAAGTTGCAAGGGCTGTTGAGGAGATTTCAAAGGGTGCTACAGCCCAGGCTTCTGATGCCGAACAGGGCTCCACCAAAATGAGGGATCTTGCAACCAAGATAAACGCAGTTTCTGAATTTGTAGAATCTATAAAAGTCTATACCGGTGAGACTATTAATCAGACCAAGCAAGGGGTTGACCTGATAGCCGATCTTGAAAGTAAGGCCATGGAGACAACCCAGACCACCAGATCAATTATTGAGGATATTCAGTCCCTTGACAAAAACTCAAAGGATATTGGCAACATCGTAAAAGTTATAGATGGCATAGCAGACCAAACAAACCTGCTGGCATTAAATGCCGCAATAGAGGCTGCAAGGGCAGGGGATTCAGGTCGCGGTTTTGCCGTTGTTGCTGATGAAATCAGAAAACTTGCAGAGCAGTCTGCAATGGCTACAAAAGAAATAAGCAAAATTATTCAGGCCAATCAGAACCAGACCAAGGTTGCTGTTGAAAGAGCGTTATCCACTGAGGATATTATTAAATCGCAGAATGCTGCGGTTGCAAACACTATGGAAGCATTTAAAAAGATATCTGCTTCTATGGAAGCTCTTGTTGAAAAGGTCGGAGAGGTTACCGCAGGCGTTGAAGATATGAACAACTACAAGGATGACGCGGTTATATCAATCCAGAATATTTCAGCAGTATCTGAGGAGATTGCCGCTTCAACCGAGGAAGTTTCAGCTTCAACACAAGAACAGCTTTCAAGTATAGAAGAGCTTTCAGCCTATGCACAGCAGCTTAATGCAGCTGCTCAGGAGCTTCAGGAAGCCATTAAGAAGTTTAAGATACAGTAAGTAGTATATAGGTCTGATTGCTGCCGATAAAAGTTGAAACCTGTAATATAAAGCGAAATTTGAAGCAGGAAATAAAACTTTGCTTCAAGGGTAATAGCCTTCCGGATTCTTACATATAGATAATATCGGGACATCAAGCCTTTAAAGGCGCTGTGCGGGAGGCTGGCGTATGAGGCATTACATTCAGGAACGCGCCTTGGAGCTTGGGAGCTTCATTATTGAGAACAGGTCTACTGTAAGAGCGGCTGCGCAGACTTTTGGAATAAGTAAAAGTACCGTGCACAAAGATGTAACCGAAAGACTGGCAAAACTTGATCCGTCAATGGCACTTCAGGTAAAGAGAATACTGGAACAGAACAAAGCGGAACGTCATATCCGCGGTGGCGAAGCAACGAGGATGAAATATTGTAAGGAAAATAGCAGAAAAGTCGGGTAGCACCGACTTTTTGCATATGGATAAAATACCTTAATATTCCTTATTTCCTATTGATATATGGGAAATATATTGATAAGATTAAAAATGTATACAATTGATAAATGTATAAAGGAGTTGTAGATATTGGGTCTTGGATTGGATATTGGTATTGACCTGGGAACAGCATCAGTTCTTGTATATGTAAAAGGCAAGGGGATTGTGCTTCAGGAGCCATCAGTGGTGGCTATTGACAAAAATACTGAGAGAATACTGGCCGTAGGCGAAGAAGCCCGCAGGATGCTTGGGAGAACCCCGGGGAATATTGTTGCTATTCGTCCATTAAAAGATGGAGTAATTTCAGATTACCATTTTACAGAAAAGATGCTCAAGCATTTTATAAACAAGGTATATTCCAAGAGCTTCTTTAAGCTGTTTAAACCTCGGGTTATGATTTGTGTTCCGTCAGGCGTAACCGAAGTTGAGAAAAGAGCTGTGGAAGATGCAGCAATCCAGGCTGGTGCAAGGAAGACATATCTCATTGAAGAGCCCATTGCCGCAGCTATTGGTGCCGGTATTGACATAACCAAGGCCTGTGGAAGCATGGTAGTGGATATTGGCGGTGGCACTACCGATATTGCTGTTATTTCTTTAGGCGGCATTGTAGTAAGCTCATCTATCAAAGTTGCCGGTGATAAATTCGATGAAGCGATTATCCGCTATATGCGCAAAAAGCATAATGTGATGATTGGTGAAAGAACTGCTGAGGATTTAAAGATAAATATAGGAACTGTATACCCAAGAAAAGAGGAAGTAAGCATGGATGTAAGAGGAAGGAACCTGGTCTCAGGACTTCCCAAAACAATAACCATTACGTCCTCAGAATGCATGGAAGCTTTAGAAGAGCCTGTTTCAAGTATTATAGAGGCTGTTCATTCGGTACTTGAAAGAACTCCGCCTGAGCTTGCAGCAGATATAAGTGACAGGGGTATAGTGATGACCGGCGGTGGAAGCCTTGTTTATGGTATGGACAAGCTTATTGAACAAAAAACAGGTATAAATGTCATAATTGCTGACGATGCGGTCTCCTGTGTGGCAATAGGCACGGGTAAAACCCTGGATCATCTTGATTTGCTGAAATCAAGCTACTTCACGGAAGATTCACGATATATGGTATAAAGATTAACATGTGACAGGGAAATTATAGGATTCGGTTCCCTGTCCAGTCGGAATTAAACAAATAAAGGTACTGTCTCTAAACATGGTGTTCAGATCCTGATTTTCCCGCAAGTGCAGTTGAATGTTGTATGTCCGGTATTTGCAACTTACTGCGATGACAGCAAGAAGATCTGACAGCATGTCTGAACTTTATTGAGGCATCGACCTTTATTTTTTTTGTGCTTAAATAAACTCTAATGTTTGTATAAATTGAAGCCGATATATAGTTTGAGAACTCAGAATAAAAAGGAGCCGTATTTATGATCAGAGGTCTTTACACATCAGGATACAGTATGCTGACACTGAACCGGAAGATGGATGTCGTTGCAAATAATATGGCAAATGTCAATACAAATGGCTTTAAAAAAGATACAGTGGTATTCGAAGAGTTTTCGGAAGTACTGGTAAAACGCTTTTTTGATGCTGGCAATGTCCCTTCAGGCAGACCGGCCAACGTCGGAGAAATGGCTCTTTACAATGATATAGCACAAATCCACACTGATTATACCCAGGGAACTCTTGAGAATACGGGTTTAAGTACAGACGTGGCTATAAACGGCGATGACGGCGCGTTTTTCTGTGTTGCAGTTCCTGATGAGAACAATGTCTTTCGTGAGTATTATACCCGGGATGGTTCTTTTAAACTGGATGCGGCAGGAAGGCTTGTGACCAGGGATGGGCATACTGTTATGGGTATTAACGGTGCCATTGTTCTGGAAGGCTCAGAATTTGTAATCAGCGAGAATGGAGAGGTTATTCAAAACGGTGTTACCGTTGATGTACTTAGAATACGTAAGTTTGAAAACCCTGAATCTCTCAGAAAATTTGGCTATAATCTGCTTACTGCCACAGAGGCAAGTGTTGACGGCGTATTTGAGGGTACTTTACAGCAGGGATTTGTAGAACGTTCGAATGTTAATTCAGTTTATGAAATGGTGGATATGATTAATGTTTTAAGGGCATATGAGTCCAACCAGAAAATGATTCAATACCAGGATTCAACCCTTGAAAAGGCAGTAAATGAGGTAGGAAGACTTTAAATATAGCTGAAATCCAATAAAAAAATATAAAAGAGGGCGAGTAAATTATGATGAGATCAATGTGGACTGCAGCTTCAGGAATGAAAGCAATGCAATTTAACATTGACACAATATCCAACAATCTGGCGAATGTTTCGACAACTGCATATAAAAAAGAAAAGGCCGAGTTCGAGGACCTTTTGTATGTAACCATGCAGAACGCATATTCAGGAGTGGATGCACAAAGACCTGTCAATCTGCAGGTAGGGCATGGTGTCGTGGCCAGAGCAACTTCACGGGATTTTACTGCGGGTAATCTGGAACAGACCGGAAACAAGCTGGATATGGCTATACAGGGAGATGGATTTTTCGCAGTCAGAGGTCCTGACGGAAATATATACTATACCCGTGACGGAAGCTTTAAAGTATCCATGACTGAATTTGGTAAAATGCTGGCGACTTCAAAGGGATATCCTGTTCTGGATCAGGACGGCTTTGAAATTTTCTTTGACGGTGATATGGAGGACTATGACATCCAGCCATCGGGAGAAATTACATACAGGGATCCTGAAACTGATATTTCACTTCCTACAGGCCAGTCTATAGGAATATTCAAGTTTGATAACCCCATGGGTTTGGAAGCTGTGGGAGGTAACTTATACAGAAGCAATACTGCCACAGGCGAGCCGATTTTAAATATAGATACCGAAAATCCCAGTATAGTCAGAACAGGATTTTTGGAATCTTCAAACGTGCAGATAGTTGAAGAGATGGTAAGGCTAATAACTGCACAGCGGGCTTATGAGCTCAACTCAAAGGCCATAGTGACATCTGATGAGATGTTGCAGATTGCGAATAATATCAGACGGTAATAGTATAATATAAAAGGAAAGATAGGACATGACAGTAAATGGTCTGGGTTACATCAATCCCTTGGATACCATTTCCAGTTCAAAGGCAAAAATAGATGAAACATCATTTGAAAGTGTTTTAAAAAAGGCTTATGATGAAAATGACAAGAAAAAGCTCAAAGAGGCTTGTGATCAGTTTGAAGCTTTAATGCTCCAGATGCTTTTTAAGCAGATGAAGGCAACCGTCCCCGAAGGCGGGCTGATAGAAAAAAGCAATGCCCGGTCCATATTCGAGGATATGCTGGATGAAACCTTGATGCAACAAGCCAGTAACAGGGGTGTGGGACTGTCCGATATGATGTATAAACATTTAAGCTCAAAATTGGACAGAATGTATAATACCCAATCAGGTGAGATAACAGAAACTGAAAATACTAATAATTTTGATGGGGAAACGGACGGAGTTGACCCGGTTGAAGAGTAAATGGCTGTTACTGATTTTATTTATTAGTTCGATAATTGTGCTGATATTATGCCCTGACGCAGTTGAAAAAACGCCTGCTGACGGGCATTTGTCTTCTGACGAGGAAAATAAGGCTCCGGATTTGGAGACTTTAACTCCTTCTCCATCTCCGGATATTCAAGAGCCTTTGTATAAATACTATACCGTCGTAAAAAATGAACCGGGCTTTGATCTTTCAATGCATGTACTGGAGATTGATCCTGCCAATCCCCGGGTTGAAGTACGACCGGTAAGTTCCCATGCTACTTTATTCGGTTATGCTTTTTTAAGTGAAATAAGTGAAAAATGGGAAGCAAGAGTTGCTGTTAATGGAGGTTTTTCGCATTCCAACGGTCTTTTGGGCGGTATGTATTACATTGATGATGAGCTTTTTGTTCCGGGAACAGGACAGTATCCGGTACTTTTTAAAAGGGGAGAAGAGTTTTTCTTTGAAGATGCTGAAACCCGGATTTGGATAGATGGCTCTGTGAAGCTGGACAGCTTTTATTTTAATCAATATCCAAAAATCGAGGGGCTATATGTCTTTACTCCTTCCTATGGTTCTCAAAACAGAATACGTCAGCCCCATTTAAATGCAGTTGTATCTTCGGGCGAGGTCCGGGGTCTTACTATGAGCAGCGATTCTTTTGATATACCGAAGGACGGGTTTTTAATAAGTGGAATTGGTGAGTATGCGCAGAAACGTCTTGAAGCAGTTGAACCGGAGATGAATCTGGAAATATTTTATGAGATCATTGCAGGTCATGAAGTCATTGAAGGAATTGACTGGGCATATGAGTGCGGAAGCTGGATATTAAGGAATGGGGAAATAGTGGTACCTGATGCCGATGGATGGGTGGGCACTCTTAAGATAAGGACGCCGCGCACAGCAGTGGGCATAAAAGATGACGGGAAATTGATTTTTGTTGTGGCCGATGGCCGCCAAAAAGGCTTGAGCGACGGGCTTACAGGCAAAGAGCTTGCAAATGAGCTTCTGGCTCTTAATGTAAGGGATGCGGCTTTTTTGGATGGCGGTGCTTCCTCCGAAATGATTATAGAAGGTGAGATAGTCAACAGTCCTTCAGCGGGCAGGGAACGAATGCTCGCTGCGGCATTCATAATTCGTGAAAAGTCCCGGTAAAAAATATAAGTGTTTATCGTATGATTTAAACTGATAAAAAACTGATGATAATATTGACAATAATTATTTTAAATATTAAAATAATTATTGAAATAAATATTAAACAAAAACTGAATAAATATACTGATCGAATATAAGAACTATTAAACAAGGCAAAATAAGTATATTTAGGGGGAATATTTTGGATATCATTAATAGTGCAATTGAAAAAATCAGACATATAGATCTTAAAAATTATAGGGCTGTTGTAGGCTTCGATGCTGTTATTGACTATATTTCCAGACCGATCAAACACAAGACCAGAAATGAAAATGAATATTTCAGAACGATCGAAGAGTTTGGAGATTACATTTCATCAAAAAAAGGATTAAGCGGTGTGATTTCAATAAAAAGAGAAAGTGAAAAAATAGGGGGGAATATGGCAATTCTGTCAAACAGCCTTGGTTCAATTGGCATTCGGACCGATTGTATAGGGACGTTCGGAACTGCATTCATTAATCCTATTTTTAACTCCATGAAAAACTGCAAACTTCACAGCATTGGTGAAACCAATATTTGTACTGCCTTGGAATTTGATGACGGTAAAATTATGCTCGCAGACATGACTGCAGCCGACAATATTACATGGGAGAAAATAAAAGACGTATTAAGCATAGATAAAATTACTGAATTATATATGGGGGCAGATATAATCGGTTTAGTAAATTGGAGTGAGCTTAAAAACGCTACACAAATATGGCATTCACTTTATAAAGAAATAATTGATAAACTTCCTGACAAAAAAAAGAAACTAGTCTGTATTGATATAACTGATTTTTCTTACAGAATGAAATCAGAAGTTCTGGAATTGCTGGATACCATATATCTATATCTCAATAGCTGCAAAACGGTAATTAGCATTAATGAAAATGAATCTCGCCTGTTATACAGAGTTGTGTTTGGGGATGTGATACCTGATTCTGTGAAAGATATCGGAGATAAGCTGTATGAAAAACTGAAACCCTACAAACTTGTTATTCATCCAATAAAAGATGCACATGGATGGGATGTTGACGGATATTATTATGCAAAAAGTTATTATACTGAACACCCGAAATTGTCTACAGGTGCAGGAGACAATTTTAATGCCGGGCTGTGCCTTGGCCTTTTGGCAGAGATGCCGATGGAACAGGTTCTTGTTACGGCTAATGCTGTTTCGGGTTTCTATGTAAGATATGGCTACAGTCCGACCAGGGATCAGCTGGTGGAATTTATGGAATTACAACAAGCAAAGGATGAAGAAATATGAGTTCAAAGATGTATCAAGAAATCTTAGAGCAGCCTGAAGTTTTAAGGCAAGTCCTCAATAACTTTACAAATATCAGCCAAGTACTTAAAAGCAAGCTGAAAAACAAGACAAGATTGTTTTTGACAGGGACTGGAGCGTCTTTAAATGCCTGTTATGGTTCAATCCATCCTTTTATAAAATTGATGGGCATGTATCCTATAATATTTCCTGCTGCTGAAACCCAAGTTTACCTTCCGTTAATTGATAAAAACAGTTTTGTTATTGTGCTTTCTCAATCCGGCGAAAGTTACGAAACTAAACAACTTTGCAGCATTCTTAAAGAAAATGATATACCTTTTTGCGGCATTACAAACGAGCCCGAATCTACACTTGGAAGATCTGCTACAGTGTTAATTGATCTAAAAGTCGGAACAGAGGTCAGTTCTGCGACCAAAACACATACAGCCTCTTTGCTGTATTTATACCTTATTTCATTATTTGGA
>JAAYMA010000081.1 GCA_012521615.1 Clostridiaceae bacterium
CCTTCTTAGTAATCTCCTCAAATGTAGATACAGTCATGAATCTTCTTCCAGGAGATGTCGGTTTATACTTTCTGATTGACATTGTTTCCACTCCTTTATTTACTCCGTACTGCCGTTCTCAGGCTGACTGTAAAGCCTATATTTCCGGCTTGTACGGTCATAGATTGTTGCTAATAGTTAGTGTGCTATACCAAATTCATCAATAGTAGTCTTGTATTTCTTCGAAGCAGTAACTTCCTTACCACCTTCAGTGAGGTAGGTAACTGGTTGAGGATCTGTATCAATCTGTACTACCGCTTTTTTGAAAGAAGCTGTTTTTCCAACATGTACGCCCATGCGCTTTTCTTTTCCCTCGTAATTGGCTGTATTAACTTTCAGGACCTTAACGTTGAAAAGCTTCTCTACCGCCTGTTTAATCTGGGTTTTAGTAGCTCTTTTATCTACAATGAAGGTGTACTTTCCCTCTGCAATTTCCATATTACTTTTTTCAGTAATATAAGGGCTGATTATAATATCTTCTGCAAACTTCATTATGCGAACACCTCCTCAATCTTTGCTACTGCTTCTTTCGTAACGATAAACTTTTCAAACCTTAAGATGTCATAGGTATTGATACTGTCTGAAGTAGTAGTTTTAACCTTTTCAATGTTTCTTGCCGATAAAACAATATTTCTGTCTACTTCAGGAGTTACAATCAAAGCTGATGTATCAACATTCAAATTCTTAAGAATATTTGCCATTTTCTTGGTTTTGATTTCATCGAGCTTCAATTCATCAAGTACGATAATATTGTTATCAAGAACTTTGGTTGTAAGTGCACTTTTAAGCGCAAGCCGCTTTACTTTTTTAGGCAATTTATAGCTGTAATTTCTGGGCTTAGGACCATGTGCTACACCACCGCCGACCCACAAGGGTGATCTTATACTTCCATGGCGGGCACGACCAGTACCTTTTTGCCTCCAGGGTTTTCTGCCGCCGCCTCTTACCTCGGCCCTCGTCTTGGTAGACTGTGTACCCTGTCTTGCATTGGCAAGAATATTGACAACTGCACTGTGCATTGCAACGTCATTTACTTTAGCTGCAAATATCTCATCACTTAAATTAATGTCGCCAACTTTTTGACCTTCAATATTGTAAACATCTACTTTTGGCATCTTTCTTCCTCCTTCCAAACCGGTTTTTCATTAAGCCTTTACAGAGTCTTTTATTATAAGGAGGCCGCCCTTAGGACCAGGAACTGCACCTTTTACCAGAAGAAGACCTCTCTCAGCATCTACTCTGACAACTGAAAGATTTTGAACTGTTACTCTTTCAGCTCCCATGTGCCCAGGCATTTTTTTGCCCTTGAAAATACGGCTTGGATCCGAAACTGCACCCATTGAACCTATACCCCTGTGGTAACCTGAACCGTGGGACATAGGACCACGAGCTGTTCCATATCTCTTTGTAGTACCTGCAAATCCTTTACCTTTTGAAATACCGGTAATATCGACCTTATCTCCACTTTGGAACATATCTTCAACCTTGATTTCATCACCAGGGTTGTATGCTGAAATATCATCCAGTCTGAATTCTTTAAGATGTCTCTTGGGAGAAACTTTTGCTTTTTCAAACAAACCTTTCAGGGGTTTATTTACTTTTCTTTCGGGAATATCCTCAAAACCTACCTGAATAGCATTATAGCCATCTACTTCTTCAGTTTTCTTCCGAATAACTGTTAAAGGTCCTGCTGAAATAACTGTTACTGGAATTACAACTCCATCTTCATTAAAAATTTGTGTCATTCCCAATTTTCTGCCCAACATGCATTTTTTCATGTATTAATAACCTCCTGTCATTGGTTCAGTTTTTATAAATCATTAAAAACCGAACTTAACATTTATTTAAGTATTACAATTTAATTTCAATATCCACACCTGCAGGAAGATCCAATCTCATCAGCGCGTCAACTGTCTTAGGTGTAGGCATAAGAATATCAATAAGCCTTTTGTGAGTTTTCATCTCAAACTGCTCACGAGAATCCTTGTACTTATGAGGAGCTCTCAGGATTGTAATGATTTCCTTCTTTGTAGGTAGCGGAATAGGTCCGGAAACCTTGGCTCCTGTTCTCTTAGCAGTTTCGACTATCTTTTCTGCAGATTGGTCGATAACCTGATGATCAAAGGCTTTTAACCTTATTCTGATTTTCTGTTTGTTCGCCATACATAAGCCTCCTTAAAAAACATTTTTGTAGGCGTAACAAGCTCTTTTCCTGTACACTCTGCCGGGTGTATCATACTTATCCATATAAAAAGCCCAGATTAAAAAACCTGGAGCTATACAAGTACACAAACAACAAATAATGTATGATGTACAGTGACTTGCCGCCCGGTTTCTCTGAATCGGACATTCTCCACCGCAGTTCCCAGTTTGTTTCACCTGCAATCTGCAGTATCATCGTTTGTCATGTCACAGCAGCAAATATTATATAACAGGTTTGTTTCTATTGCAACAGTTTTTTTTAAAGACTTGAAATTTTTCTTGAGGTTTAATAATAATGTCTCATTATACTATTTTTTTCGACATACTGCTCTGTTCAATTTATCCAAAACCATGCTAAAATGATGTTAATTTTATTACAAGTTATTACATGGAGGTTAAGCTATGATTACATGTTCCAATTGTGGTCATTCGAATCAGGACCACTTTAATTTTTGCGAAAAATGCGGAAACAACCTGAAAAATGTCTCTTCCACTGAAAATAAGGTACCTGAAAAACAGGTATCTGAAAATCAGACATCTGAAAATAATATTCCGCAGGAACGCACCACTCAAAACAATGCATCTTCATCCGCCCCCTCTTACCTGCCTGAGGGACCGAAAAAGAAGAAGAAAAGTGTCAAAAAAATAATACTGGCTGTTGCTGCTGTATTTATACTTTACATATTAATGTCCAATATTATTCTGGCCTTCAGTCCTGCTACAAGATTACTGAAAGGTATAAACGATTTCGGGAAGTTTTCAAAATTCACTTCTGAAGTTTCTCTGACTTTAGACTATAAAGGGTCTGATAAAACTTTGGATTTGTTGGACAATATTGGAGTTGCCGGAACAATCAGCACTGATATGGAGAAATTACTTGTAGAGTCCTCTGTAAAGCTTTTGTATAACAAGAAAAAAGTGACCGAGCTTAAAGCTGGAATAAATGATAAATTAGTATGGATTGATCCTTTGGATCTGCATAAAGACAAATTCTATTATGAGTTTGACAACAAAACAGCCGTAGCTTCATCAAAAGAAATAGATATATACAGGAATGCATTCAGAAAAATCTCTTTGGATTTTAATGAAAAAGAATATCTCAAAATTGTTAAAGATGTCTTTGGTAAGGATCTTAAGAACTCATTGGGGAAAGTAACAATCACCCTTGACGGAAATACAATTGCAGAGCTTCTGGATGAATTCCTTGAATATGCAAAAGAAGACAAAAAACTGATGAAATCAGTAAGAACAGAAGGTATCAAATTCATTAAAAATATAATGAAGCATGGTGAAAAGGGACAGTTATCCACTCTTTATGACAGAGACAGTTTTGAAATAGCGCTTGAATTTTTTGAGGATAAAGAAGGTTTTGAAGATTCTTTCAGCTTTGTTATAGAATCATTGCAGTACCAGCTTAATAATATACTTTACTACTTTGACAACTTAATGCCTGAAATCAATATCACACTCCATTATGGATTATTTAACAAGTTAAACAAAGTTACCGCTAACTTTACTGTTAGTGCTGCAGATGACTATACAAACGAAAAACTTGTGCTTGAATATAATATAATCACCAAGGAAGGAGCAAAGTTCACCAACTTTAACACCAAAAAGGCCAAAAATCTTGAAAAGGTCATGGATGATCCTGCAGAAATCATGGATATAGGCAAAACTATAGCCACCAACCTGATAGAAAGTATTACTGATAATAAGGAATTCAGAAAAGAGATAAAGGAAATAGAGGACAGATTGGGCATGGATATTGAAGATCTTACAGATTACCTTGAATACAGTATGCCCTTTTATGGCTGGTAGGACAGATAAGTAAGACAGGGTCGGTCCCCTGTCTTACTTGTTTTAAACCTGGAATCTTGCAGCCGTCTGCTCCATTATTCTATATCCCTGTATTTTGCAGTGGTCTCAGCAAAATATCTCAATTTATTATACACTCGTCCATTTACTGTTCCCGGCGGATAAGATCCATCCGGCAGCCTCTCACCTGCCGGAACTCCTGTGAGTATTTCCATGCCCTCATCTACTGTTTTTATAGGGTAGATGTGAAAATAGCCTTTCCTCACTGCTTCACAGACTTCATCAGACAACACAAGGTTTCTTATATTCTGGTAAGGAATTATTACTCCCTGCCTACCGCTGAATCCATTTATTTTACAAATCTCAAAAAAACCTTCAATTTTGTATGTAGCCCCTCCTATTGGCTGTATGAAGCCATGCTGGTTTACTGAACCCGTTACAGCAATCCCCTGATAGATAGGCAGATCAGAAAGGCTTGACAAAATAGCGAATAATTCAGTTGATGAAGCACTGTCTCCTTCTATACCGCTGTATAACTGTTCAAAACAAATACTTGCAGCCAAGGATAAAGGTATATTCTGAGCATACTTTTTGCCGATATATCCGCTTAAAATAAGTACTCCTTTGGAATGGGTAACACCGCCCGTTTCAACCTCTCTTTCAATATCTAATATCCCTGTTTTGCCCATATATGTGGTTGCTGTAATACGCCTGGGCTTGCCAAAAATATAGTCGCCCATATCTACCACCACAAGCCCGTTAATCTGGCCCACTGCATACCCGTCAGTATCTATGAGTATACTGCCATCCCGAATAGACCTGAGCAGCTCTTCATCATATTTGTTTGATCTCTTCTTTTTTTCCTTTACTGCCTTTCTTACATGTTTTCCTGAAACTACCGGACATCCTTCAATCTTTGCCCAGGCCTCCGATTCTATCAGGATATCCTCAATTTCAGAAAATCTGACTGTTAACTTATATTGATCCTGAACCACCCATGAACAGTAATTTATTACCTCAGCAACTCCTGTTCTGTCAAAGTGTCTGAGCCCCTCTTTCCTGCAATAGGCCGATATATACTGGGCTATTCTTAAAATATTCTCCTCATTATATTCTACGCTGCTGTCAAACTCTGCTTTTATCCTGAAATATTTCTTAAAATCCCGGTCATAATTGTATAAAAAATGATAAGCCTCACTGCTGCCTATCAGGATTACCTTTACATTTACCGGTATGGGTTCAGGTTTTAATGATGAAACAGCTATCAGCCCCATTTGTTCTTTGATGTTTTCAATTATTATTTGTCTTGTTTTTAAAGTCCGTTTAATTGCATCCATGGACTGGGGATTTGACAGAACATCATTAATATGCAGAATTAAAAAGCCGCCATTGGCCTGATGAAATAATCCGGGCTTTATCATGGTATAGTCCGTTATTACAGTGCCATGTTCGTTTTCGTAATCGCACCTGCCCATCAAATTGTAGTAGGTAGGATTATAGTCTATTACAACGGGCGCCCCTTTTAATCTGCTGTTATCTACAAGCAGGTTTATCCGGTATTTGTCGTAATGATTTTCTTCACCGCTTTTTTTAAGCATAATCTGATAAATCATATTATGCTGACTGTCATCAAGTTCGATTCCTGCCAAATGACTGATATTTTCAAGTATATCTTTTTTGACACTGTCAAGATAGCTAACGACTTTTGGGAACTCCTTATATTTTTTATTAAGATCATCAATATACAGACTTACAGTATAGTGGGCAATTTGCTTTTCCCACTCTCTTATAGCCGATTCGGCCTGCATTTCGATCTGACGTATTTTTCTAATAATATCCTGAGTCTCTCTTTGAAGTTCTTCAGATGAATTAGATAGCTCAATTTTTATTTCTTCATCCAATAAATTATAGTCTTCTTCGCTGATTGGTGATCCGTTTATAATAGGTATGAAGTAAATTCCGGAGCTTGTAATCTTTACTTTGAACCCCCGCTCCTGGGCTGCATTGCTCAAGTCAATGGAATACTGCTCCTTTTGGACACGAAACTCTTCCAGAATTTTTGACCGTTCAATCTCATATTCCTCACCTTCAAAAGCTTTCTTTATTTCCTGCTGAATATTTTTCACAAAGATCTCCATGTCCTTTTTGAACTCTTTGCCTTTCCCGGCAGGTAAATTTATTGTCTTCGGATGCATGGGATTTTCAAAGTTATATACATAACACCAATCATCCGGAACCGGCATTGAATTTGCATATTTGTGTGCTATTTCCATGGCATATCTTGTTTTGCCCAAGCCCGGCCTTCCAGCCATATAAATATTAAAACCTTCCTGGTGAATTGACATTGCAAACTTTACAGCCCTTACAGCTCTTTCCTGATTAATTAGGCCAATCGAAGGAGTTAATGAAGATGTATCCTGAAAATTAAAAATTGAAGGATCGCATAGCCTTCTTAGAAAATCGGCACTAAGTGGAGAGACAGACATAAAAAACAGCCTCACTTTTTACAATCCTATAATTATATATGAAGTAACTGTAAAAAGTGCGGCTGTTTTACTGAAACAATATCAGTTCAAATATAACCACATTATAAGCGCATCTTCATTGTTATCAGCATAATACTGCCTTCTTATGCCTGCTCTGGCAAACCCGAAACTTTCATACAGTGAAATGGCAGCTATGTTGCTTACCCTGACCTCCAGCGTTATGGCATTAATGCCATTTTCTTTTGAATAAGATATCAGACTTTGAATTAACTTTTTTCCAAAGCCTTTGCCTCTGTGATCGGGATGAACGGCCAGATTTGTTACATGTCCCTCGTCAATTATTTTCCACATACCTGCATAACCACAGACTTTTCCCCGGTCTTCAGCCACAAAATATATGGCATTGGGATTAAAAAGTTCATCCTCAAACATACCCCGGGTCCAGGGAATATCAAAGCATTTCTGCTCAAGATCCAAAACTGCGTCCAGATCATTGTATTCCATAGAGCGTATATTCAGATTTTCAGACATACAATACCTCAAGTAAAAGGTTTATTCTTTACTTCCGAGCTCTTTCATTCTTTCTGCCTGGGATTTTCTAAGGTACATGGGTTTCAGGTCAAAAGCACTTTCATATTGATTGTTTTTATATGCCTGTTCTGCAAGTAAAGCCACCGCTGCAGCCCTGGTATAGGATACAGCATTATTTGCGCACACTATTTTTTCGTTACATATATCCTTTAACCTTTCAAAATGAAGTGGAACTGCATCACCTAAAATCAGAATATCCTCTTTGTAACTGTCCAAAGTGTCTGCCCATTCATCTATGTGAATTCCTGTTTCGGGCAGTATCTTTTCAAGTGAATTATTCTCTTTGCGGTAAAGGGCTGTAAATACCTGATTATTCCGTGCATCCAACATGGGTGAGATAATACCCTTAAAATCCGGCATTGAATACGCCAGGGCATCAAGGGTCATTATACCGCAGACAGGCTTTTTATGTGCATAGGCAAACCCTTTGACGGTAACTACACCTATTCTTAAACCTGTAAAGGAACCGGGCCCGACAGACGCAGCGTACAAGTCAATATCATCTACATCCCTGCCTATCATATCGAGCATGGTCATAATCATTGGCACAATTTTTTGCGAATGGGTTTTCCCATGCTGCATATTCAGTTCAACAAGTATTTTTCCATTTTCAGCTATAGCGCCGGAAGCGCAAGAAGTTGCTGTATCCACTGCAAGGGTTATCATTTTATATTCGGCCTTTCAATATTAATAATTCTTCTGTCAGGATTTCTCTCATCCTTCGTTATTTTTATGCAAATGGTGTCTGCAGGCATAATATTGAGTACCTTATCTCCCCATTCCACCACAGTTATGGCATCATCTGAAAAATATTCATCCCAGCCTATCGCATAAAGCTCTTCAGGGTCATCAATGCGGTAAACATCGAAATGATGGAGTTTTGTTCTGCCCTCGTAGGTATTGACAATAGTGAAACTCGGACTTGTAACAGGTTCTTTAATCCCTAATCCTTCTGCTATCCCTTTTGTCAAAACTGTTTTTCCCGTGCCTAAATCACCTTCAAGACAAATAGCGTCTCCCGGCTTTAAATGGGAAGCAATTTTCTTCCCCAAGAAAAAAGTATCTTTTTCAGAAAAAGTTTTATACCATTTGTTTATTAGCATATCCATTATCCTTCTTGATTTTTATAAACTAATTTTCCATTTATAAAGGTCATCTTTACCTTAGTCATATAATCGAAAGGATGACCTGTATATAATACAAGGTCTGCATCTTTGCCTGATTCTATACTTCCGATTCTGTTGTCCAGCCTGACACTTTTTGCAGCATTTATAGTAATGGCTTTCAAAGCCTCTTCTTCATCCATACCCTCACGGGCTGCTATGGCTGCACACAGCATAAGGTGCTGGACCGGAACTTCAGGATGATCCGTCATTATAGAAACATTTAGTCCCGCCTTTGAAAGTATTCCTGCAGCCTTCAGCGATTGCCTCTTAAGTTCAATTTTTGATCTGTTTGTCAGAATTGGTCCCAAAATAATATCGTAACCATATTCCTTCAAAACATCTGCAATAAGATAGCCTTCAGTGCAGTGATCCAAAGTAATATCAAGGTCGAATTCTCTGGCAATCCGGATTGCTGTCATAATATCATCGGTTCTGTGGGCGTGAGCCTTAACCACAAGCTCGCCCTTAATTACCGGTATCAGGGAGTGGAGCTTAAAATCAAAATCAGGTTTTTCGTTTTCCTCTTTATTGCTCTCATATTCAGTAAGAGCATCCAGATATTCTTTAGCCTTATAAAGCTGTTCCCTCAGCACAGCTGCTGTCGCCATTCTTGTTGAGGGGAACTGATGCTTTTCATTGTAAACAACCTTGGGATTCTCACCAAATGCAATCTTCATTGCACAGGGAGCTTTTATTATCATCTCATCAACAGTTCGTCCAAAAGTTTTTAAAGCCGCGAACTGTCCGCCTATAACATTTGCACTGCCAGGTCCGGTAACTACTGTTGTTACTCCGTTTTCCCGGGCTTCTTTAAAGGCATTGTCAGCTTGGTAAATACCGTCTATAGCTCTTAACTGAGGCGTAGCAGGATCGGTCATTTCATTTGTATCATCGCCCTCAAATCCTACTGCGTCTTCCATCATGCCCACGTGACAATGGCTGTCGATGAGCCCCGGCAATAAGTACATGCCATTTGCATCAATCACTTCATCTTGAGCCGACACAGGGGGCATTGAGCTCATATCACCCACAGTCTTGATTTTTTCGCCATCACAGCAAACAAAGCCTTTATTGTAATTTGTACCAGTCATTGTAAGAATTCTTGCATTTTTTATAAACAGCATGTTGCCTCCACCAGCTTTTAGATCTAATATCTATAATATTTTAAACTATCACAGGTTCTCAATATCAAAAATTACACAATGTATGCCAGCAATACGTTATGCAATTTTATCCTGAAATAAAAATTCAAAAATATAAAAATAAAAGCAGGTAAAAAAACCTGCTCATATTATAGCACATTCCATAGATCATGGAGATTAATTTTCAAGAGTTACCGCTGCTTCCTCAGCCGCATTGTTGAGTACTACAATTTCATTATTACGTTTTGATGACTCATTTAATTCATTGACAAGTGCCAGCTCCAATACCTGATCTATGTGTGAAACAGGAACAAGATTAATTACTTCCCTGATATTTTCAGGTATGTCTTCAATGTCTTTGGCATTGTCCATTGGAATCAATACTGTGTCAATCCCTGCCCGGTGCGCTGCGAGAACCTTCTCTTTCAAGCCGCCGATAGCCAGAACCCTGCCCCTCAGAGTAATCTCACCCGTCATGGCAACATTTCTTCTTACAGGATTTTGGGTCAAAGCCGATACCATTGCAGTTGCAAGGGTAATACCTGCAGAAGGTCCGTCCTTTGGAACAGCTCCCTCCGGCACATGTATATGAATATCATATTTTTTATGGAAATCAGCTTCTATTCCATAACGAATAGCCTGGGAGCGTATATAACTCCTTGCTATCCTTGCCGATTCCTTCATTACATCGCCTAATTGTCCTGTAAGTTCAAGGCTGCCGTCACCCGGCATAATATTAACCTCAACAGGCATTGTATCGCCACCGACTGATGTCCATGCCAATCCTCTTGCAATACCTACTTCGTCCTTTTCATTGGCTTTATCATACAGATATTTTCTGGCACCTAAAAACTTGCTGATATTATTGCCTGTAACGCGTACTATCTTTCTTTCACCTGAGACAATCAGCTTTGTAGCCTTACGTATGGTTGCAGCAATGTTGCGCTCAAGATTTCTGACTCCTGCCTCTCTGGTATAGTGAACTATTATTTCACGCAGAGCCGAAGTATCAATCCTCACTTGTGAACGCGTTACACCATGAAGCTCAAGCTGTTTTGGCACAAGATATTTAGATGCAATGCTCATCTTCTCGTCTTCTGTATAGCCGGTTATATCAATAACTTCCATACGGTCAAGAAGCGGCCTTGGTATAGCACCAATGTAGTTTGCGGTGGTCAGAAACAATACATCTGACAAATCGTATGGAACGTCAAGGTAGTGATCCCTGAATTCCTTATTCTGTTCCGGATCCAGAACTTCAAGCATTGCAGATGCAGGATCTCCTTTGTAATCACTGGACATTTTGTCGATCTCATCCAGGAGAATCAATGGGTTTGAAGAACCTGCCTGCCTGATAGCGTTGATTATCCTTCCTGGCATAGCCCCCACATATGTTCTTCTGTGACCTCTTATTTCAGCCTCATCTCTTACACCACCCAAAGACATTCTCACATATTTTCTGTTAAGGGCTTCAGCAATTGATTTGGCAATAGAAGTTTTACCAACACCCGGAGGACCTGCCAGGCATATAATAGGACCGTTCAGACTATTGTTCATTTTCCGTACAGCCAGATACTCCAATACCCGTTCTTTGACTTTTTCAAGTCCATAATGATCCCGGTCAAGTATCTCAGCCGCACGCCTGATATCAATTATCTCGTCTGTTTTCTTGTTCCATGGAAGCTCCAGTATGGTGTCCAGGTAAGTCCTGATTACTCCGCTTTCGGCCGAAGAAGAATGCATGCGTGAGAGACGGTCTACTTCCTTGAGAGCCTTTTTCTCGGCTTCTTCAGGAAGACCTGCATTGCGTATTCTCTCCCGGTATTCTTCCACTTCACCTACCAGATCTGTATCACCCAGTTCTTTTTGTATAGCTTTCAACTGTTCACGCAGGTAATACTCCCGCTGATTTTTGTCGATTTGTTTACGTACTTTATCTGTAATACTCTTCTCAATTTTAAGAATATCATTTTCTTTCGCCAAAATATCCAAAAGTTTTTCAAGCCGTCTCTTCGGAGATAATTCCTCCAGAATTTCCTGCTTAATCTCTATGGAAATATCAAGATTGGAAGCTATCAAATCGGGAAGCCGGGTTAAATCATCGATATTGGTAATTGAAAGCGTCGCATCTGATGAGATTTTTCCGGACAGCTTCGCATACTTTTCAAAATGTTCAATTGTTTGTCTCGCCAAAGCCTGAACATCGCGCCTCTTACTCTGCAATGCCGGATTTTTCAGGCATTTGATATCTGCAGAATAATAAGGTTCACTTTGAATAAAGTTTACTATTTTAGCTCTTTCCATACCCTCAACAAGGACACGGATAGCCCTTCCCGGCAATCTCAGAAGCTGTTTGACCTTTACTATTGTACCCACAATATATATCTCATCAAAATCAGGATTTTCAATACTGGGATCTTTCTGTGCGGCCAGAAATATTCTCTGGTCTTTAAGCATTGCTTCTTCAACAGCCTTTATAGACTTTTCACGTCCAACATCAAAGTGCAATATCATAAAAGGGTAAATAACCAGACCCCTTAAAGGAAGCATTGGCATATTACGTATTATATTATCATTAGTTGTCTTTGACATCTTATCATCCTTTCAAACCCGTAAGGCCTAAAGCAGTCACGGTATGTATAATTATAAATACATACTGGCATCATTTCAATTGATTCTTTTGCCATTTCACAACACCAGTAAATTATTCAAATATTTCACAAAGAAAAAAGATCACAAAAAAGTGATCTTTTTTTGTCAAAGACTTATTTTTGATAAAGATAAAGTTTGCAAGCCCTATTAGGACTTGCAAACTAAAATCATTCCATGCAATATATTATGAATTAAAATTACTCGATAATATCTACAACTGCACCTGAACCAACGGTTCTGCCGCCTTCACGGATAGCAAGTCTGAGACCTTTTTCCATAGCGATTGGTGAAATAAGCTCGATTTCCATGGTTACGTGGTCACCAGGCATGCACATTTCAACGCCTTCAGGTAGCTTAATGGTTCCGGTAACGTCAGTAGTTCTGAAGTAGAACTGTGGTCTGTAACCGGAGAAGAAAGGCTTGGAACGGCCACCTTCAGAAGCTGTCAGTACGTAAACCTGTGCTGTAAACTTGGTATGAGGAGTAATTGAACCAGGTTTAGCAAGAACTTGACCTCTCTGAATGTCAGTTCTCTGAATACCACGAAGCAATGCACCGATATTGTCGCCAGCTTCAGCCTGGTCAAGAATCTTACGGAACATTTCAACACCGGTAACTGTGGTCTTTCTGGATTCTTCTGCAAGACCTACGATTTCTACTTCGTCACCAACCTTAACCATACCTCTTTCAACTCTACCGGTAGCAACTGTACCACGACCAGTAATGGTGAATACGTCCTCAACAGGCATAAGGAATGGCTGATCTACAGGACGCTCTGGAGTAGGAATGTACTCGTCAACAGCTGCCATCAGTTCAAGAATAGGAGCATATTTCGGATCGTTAGGATCGTTTGACTCACATTCGAGAGCCTCTAAAGCAGAACCTCTGATAAATGGAGTATCATCTCCGGGGAATTCGTACTCATTGAGAAGCTCTCTGAGTTCCATTTCAACAAGCTCGATGAGTTCTTCGTCGTCAACCTGGTCACATTTGTTCAAGAATACAACAATCTTGGGAACACCAACCTGACGGGAAAGAAGAATGTGTTCACGAGTCTGAGGCATAGGACCATCAGCTGCTGAAACAACAAGGATAGCACCGTCCATCTGAGCTGCACCTGTAATCATGTTCTTAACATAGTCAGCGTGACCAGGGCAGTCAACGTGAGCATAGTGACGATTTTCTGTTTCATACTCAACGTGGGATGTGTTGATGGTAATACCTCTTTCCTTCTCTTCCGGAGCATTGTCAATCTGATCATATGCCCTTGCCTGGATGTTTGGGTTAGCTAAAGCAAGCACCTTTGTAATAGCTGCTGTAAGAGTAGTCTTACCATGGTCAACGTGACCAATTGTACCAATGTTTACGTGTGGTTTAGTACGTTCAAATTTTGCCTTTGCCATTTGTGAATAACCTCCTTCTTTTGAATCACTGATTGATTCAAAATTATACAATTATTAATTTATTTAAGCAATAGTTATGCTTTGGGTTTCCTGCCTTCAACAATCTGTTCCTGTATATTCTTTGGAACCTGTTCATAATGAGAAGGTGTCATGGTATAAGTTGCACGGCCCTGAGTTTTTGAACGCAGGTCTGTAGCATACCCGAACATTTCGGACAATGGAACAAACGCGTGTACGGTTTGTCCGCCTGCTATAGCATCCATACCTTCTATTCTTCCGCGGCGAGAGTTAAGGTCACCCATAACATCGCCAAGGTATTCATCAGGGGTTGTGACATCAACCTTCATAATGGGCTCCAATAGTACAGGATCAGCCTTTCTCATGGCTTCTTTGAAAGCCATCGATCCGGCAATCTTAAACGCCATTTCTGATGAGTCAACCTCGTGATACGAACCATCAACAAGGGTTACTTTTACATCCAGTACCTGATATCCGGCAACTACACCACTGTTCATGGCATCGCGGATACCACTGTCAACAGCAGGGATGTATTCCTTAGGAATAACACCGCCTACAATTTTATCAACAAATTCGTATCCCTTTCCAGGTTCAAGAGGTTCAACCTCAATGACACAGTGTCCGTATTGACCTTTACCACCGGACTGACGGATAAACTTACCTTCTGCCTTAACAGCCTTGCGGATAGTCTCCTTATAGGATACCTGAGGTTTACCTACATTTGCCTCAACCTTAAATTCCCTGAGCAGTCGATCAACGATAATTTCAAGGTGAAGCTCACCCATACCTGCAATAATAGTCTGACCTGTTTCTTTGTCAGTCCAGACACGGAATGTCGGATCTTCCTCCGCCAGTTTCTGCAGGGCAATACTCATCTTTTCCTGACCGGCTTTTGTTTTAGGTTCAATTGCTATATTGATTACCGGTTCAGGGAATTCCATAGATTCCAAGATAATCGGATGTTCTTCATCACATAAAGTGTCGCCGGTTGAGGTGAATTTTAAACCTACAGCGGCAGCTATATCACCTGCGAATACCTTATCGATCTCCTCACGGTGATTAGCATGCATAAGCAGAATTCGTCCGATTCTTTCGCGTTTATTCTTGGTAGAGTTCAATACATATGAACCTGAAGACAATGTTCCTGAATAAACACGGAAGAATGACAGTTTTCCAACATAAGGGTCAGTCATAATCTTGAAAGCAAGAGCTGAAAAAGGAGCATCGTCTGATGCAGGTCTTTCATCTTCCTCCTCAGTTCCCGCTTTAACACCTTTAATAGGTGGTATATCCAATGGTGACGGCAAATAGTCCACCATGGCATCCAATAAGAGCTGAACACCCTTATTTCTGTAAGAAGACCCACAGGTTACAGGCACTATCTGGTTGTTAATGGTCGCCTTTCTGATGGCTCTTTTAAGCTCATCTACTGTAAACTCTTCACCTTCAAAATATTTGTTCAGGAGTTCGTCATCCAGTTCAGCAACCGACTCCACCAGTTTGGACCGATATTCTTCGGCCAGCTCTTTCATGTCCTCAGGAATTTCGCTCTCTTCTATTACCTTTCCGAGATCATCCTTGTAAATTTCGGCTTTCATTTTTACAAGGTCGATAATTCCTTCGAAATGGTCTTCCTTTCCAATCGGCAATTGTATAGGTACCGCATTTGCACCTAATCTGTCTTTTATCATTTGGACGCAGTTGAAAAAGTCTGCTCCCATTATATCCATTTTATTTACATAGGCTATACGCGGAACCTTGTATTTGTCAGCCTGTCTCCAAACAGTTTCAGACTGGGGCTCAACGCCACCTTTTGCACAAAAGAGCGTCACAGAGCCATCCAATACACGCAAGGATCTTTCAACTTCCACAGTGAAGTCAACATGTCCTGGCGTATCTATAATGTTTACACGGCAGTGCCTCCACTGAGCAGTTGTTGCAGCAGAAGTAATTGTAATACCTCTTTCCTGCTCCTGCTCCATCCAGTCCATAGTGGCCGAACCTTCGTGTGTCTCACCCAACTTATGGGTACGGCCGGTATAGAACAAAATTCTTTCAGTGGTGGTAGTTTTACCTGCGTCAATGTGTGCCATAATACCGACGTTTCTTGTATCTTCCAAGCTGAATTTTCTGGGCATTGATACCCTCCTTTCGATGAAATACTGCAATGTTTGCTGCGTTTAATATTATTACCACCTGTAGTGTGCAAATGCCTTGTTTGCTTCTGCCATCTTGTGAGTGTCCTCTTTCTTCTTAACAGCACCACCGAGATTGTTGGTAGCATCCAAGATTTCATTGGCAAGTCTTTCCTTCATTGTGCGCTCGCCTCTTTTTCTGGCATGGTCGACAAGCCAGCGCAATCCTAAAGCTTGCCTTCTTTCAGGTCTTACTTCAACTGGCACCTGATATGTTGCACCACCAACCCTTCTGGCTCTGACTTCCAGAACAGGCATAATGTTTTCCAGTGCTTCCTTGAAGACCTCAAGAGGATCCCTTCCGGTTTTTTCTTTTATAATGTCAAACGCATCGTAACAAATTTTTTGAGCAACACCCTTCTTGCCGTCCAGCATGATATTGTTGATCAGCTTTGTAACAACCTTGTCATTATATAAAGGATCGGCAAGTACATCTCTTTTGGGCACATGTCCTTTTCTTGGCACTTTTCTTCCCTCCTTTGCATGATAACTGCGGGAACAAATCCCGGTATCACAGGTACTCGGCCCATTAAGTGTAAAATGGGCTCGTCAAGTGCAAAAACGTTACAATCTATATGATAACAACGTCTTAGCACGTTGATGTTCCTGTTTTTAATTTTGATCAAAATTAAGATATTATTTACCTTTTTTCGCACCGTATTTGGATCTTGCCTGCTTACGATTAGCAACACCGGCAGTATCGAGTGTGCCTCGGATGATGTGGTATCTTACACCAGGCAGGTCCTTAACACGGCCACCTCTGATAAGAACAACACTGTGCTCCTGGAGATTGTGTCCAATACCAGGAATGTAAGCTGTTACCTCAAGACCGTTTGTCAAACGAACCCTGGCAACCTTTCGGAGAGCCGAATTAGGTTTCTTAGGTGTAACTGTTTTAACAACGGTACAAACGCCTCTCTTCTGCGGAGAGTTTGTCTTGGTGTACTTTTTCTTCAGTGTGTTCATTCCAATCTGCAACGCCGGAGCATCAGAATGGTAAACCACTTTCTTTCTGCCCTTTCTTACCAATTGGTTAAACGTTGGCATTCTTTTTCACCTCCTTAGAAAAATTACATTAAAATTTTCAGTGGAACATACTGCCACTGAAAAAAATTAAACTATTTAACTATAAGAAACTAACGTGAAAACGTTAATTACTTTTCAGTATACCTACAACAGCAGCTGATACTTCAATTCCTGCTGCCTTGCCAAGTTGTTTCATAGACTCGGTCGTGTGAACCATAATGTTTTTTTCCTTACAAAGCTGTTTTATCGGTTCAGTCAGTCTCTTATCAGCATCATCTGCAATAATGACCGATTCAAGCCTATCCTGCTCAATTGCTTTTTTGGTTTGTTTAAGGCCAACAACCTTTTCTTTCTTTTTCAGCAATTCCAACACCTTTAAACCTCCAAAAAGAAACTTCTCGGCAAATTGCAGGCAAACACAAAAACATGTAAACATATGCGTTCACATGCTAAATTATTGTATCATCGCCAGTTTTATATTGTCAAGCTTACTTTTTCAAACAATTTATAGCATAATCTTTCTGCATGTTAAGGCTTATGTAGTGACATTTAATCTTGTTTGCCTTTACCAGTATAATATATTACCAGTATAATATAATTACAATGATAAAATTATGGAACGAAGGATGTTGATAAAATCAAATTGAGAATTTCCATTTTTAATTTTATTGAAATCAGCGGTTTTATATTTTCTATTATAGTATCTAATAAATTACTGGATAATCCCTTTTTTGGCGGCTCCTTGTTTATAGGATTCCAGCTGATATTGCTTTTTACTGATTTCTTCAGTGCAGGCACGGCTGTTTTTCTTCCTCAGAAGGAACGAAAACTCAGTAAAATATGTTTAATTGTCTCCATACTCGTGCTGCTTTTCAATCTGATTTTGTTTCCTTTTATAGTGGACATTAAGTCTGTTCTGCAACTTATTTTATTTGTCCTTCTTCAATTTCCCATGCATTATTTTATCAGAAAAAAGACTTCCGCTACATATCTTATCTTCTCAGCATTACCTGGAATCCTCTTATTCTTCAGTCTTGAAAAAGAACTGAAATTGTTTGTCTTTCTTTACTGTATTTTTGCGTTTGTATTATCTTTTTTCTATAAAATCTTCGCCGAAAAGAAGGCTGACCCGGACCATATAAAGAATGATTTTACAGTGAACGATATACAAAATCTTATCGGCTTGAATTCATATAAGTATTATTGGAAAATGACAGCCAATACAAAAGCTGCTTTCGAAGTCTCAATCCTTTTGGCATTATGTTACATGGCATACCTGCCATTTAAAGGTTTCTGGCAGCTATTGACCGACGCTGCGGTACTGCTGGGACTCTACCTGTTGGCAGCATCGATTTCAAAATTCATTCTAAGTAAAATCGTTCTTCGCGAACTTGGCAAAAATACAGTTTTTGCAGTCTTTTCTGTTGTCTGGATTGCCACTAACTACAATATGTATGAAAATTACGGGAAACTCAGCGGAATATACTTGTACATAACGTTTGTAATTCTGTGTATATGCATTACCGCCCTTGCATCAATCATTATCGCAATGGACAGTGATATGCAAATTATAGGATATCTCGGCATCGAGCATTTTTCAGTGAGAAAATTTGAACTTCTCAAAAGAATAATCAATCATTTGAGCATGTTTATTTCCCGATCGGTTATACTTCTTGTAATCAGCTTTTTGGCTTTTTTCACTGAATTAAGCTCCTTTAAAAGCCAGGGAACAGTCTATGTTTTGGGCCGCTACGGATTTACCCTGCTTCCGGCTCTCTTTCTCATCTTTGCTGTAATCGCCGCCATCAGACAGCCCCTTACACGTATTTATGAGGAAAAATTAAAAAAATATGTAGCTCTGAAAAAAGAGGGCAAAGTAAACAAGTCCCTTGAAAAAAGGCTGCGTCATGTACTTGTTGAGAAATACAGCAAAAAGCTGGGTATCAGAATTCTGATGTTTTTGGTCAAACCGTTTTTCTACCATAAAGTTATAGGGCGTAATAATGTAGATGTTAATAAGTTTCCGTCCGTATTTGTGTGCAACCATTCAAAGGTTTACGGCCCGATTGCCGCAATTTTAAATATCCCTTTCTATGTCAAGCCATGGATTCTTCGCGAAATGGTAGATAACAACCGCATAGCCGCACATATTCAAAAAGGAACCTTCGACCGGCAAAAATGGATTCCTAAACCCATCCGTGACAAGTTGGGAAAATTATTCGGACCCATGGTCGCCTGGGCAATGCAGTCTACCGAACCCATTCCGGTCTTCAGAAACGATGGCAGGGAACTAATTAAAGGTATCAATATGAGCGTTGACGCTCTTGAAGCCCACGACAACATACTCCTGTTCCCCGAAAATCCTTATAAAACCAATGGCTATGTGACAGAAGGTGTAGGAGAATTCTACAGCGGTTTTGTAAACATAGCCAGAGATTATTACAAAAGAACAGGAAAGCGGCTCACTTTTTACAGTGTGTTTGCCGACAAGAAAAAACGCACCCTGGCATTTTCAGAGGGCATAACTTTCGATCCTGAAAACAGTTTCAAGAAAGAAAAAGAGCGTATCACCAGATATCTGCACAGTGCAATGATCAGTCTTTATCTTGAACAGTAACATCTGCAGTTTTTTTCTGTGCAAATATTTCTATGGTTCTGTCCAGTATTCCATTGAGTTTGGACAGAATAATACCATAATTGGTTATAGGGATTCCCTGATTTACACAATCCGCTATTCTGGATTTGAGAGCCTTTTTATTCACCATACATGCGCCGCAGTGAATGACAAGGTCATAACTGGTTACATCTTTTGCGAAATCGCGACCTGCACAAAAATCATATTCAAGTTGGTATCCTGTATATTTATTGAGCAGCCGGGGTATTTTTACCCTTCCTATATCCTCATGCGTATGATTATGAGTACAGCTTTCTGCAATGAGAATACGGGAATCAGGTTTTAGTCTGTCAACCATTGAGGCGCCTCTGATAAATTCGTCAAAATCACCTTTCAGATGTGCAAAAAGCATGGAAAAACTGGTCAGATAAATATTTGCAGGAACTACAGAATTGACTCTGTTAAATGCCTGGGAATCTGTTATTACAAGATCTGCATCCGGCATATCTTCCAGAGCAGAGGCAAGTTCAGTATCCCTTACAACATAGCTTTTAATACCATGATCAAGACAGTCCCGGATAACCTGGACCTGAGGTAAAATCAGCCGTCCTTTAGGAGCGCCCGAATCTATAGGCACAACCAAAATCACTTTTGAACCCGCCGGCAATAAATCTCCGACCAGGGTTTCCTCCTCATGGTCTTCACGCAATAATTCTGCTATTTTAGTCCTCAGATTGTCTATACCTGTATTTTTTAAAGCTGAAACTTCTATAGCCCCGGGAATGGCTTGTCTTAATTCTTCCAGTTTTTCTTCGGCTGCCTTGTCGGTTTTGTTTATCACAGTTATGTAAGGCGTTGAAGTGTGCCTGAAAAGTTTAACCATCTCATCGGATATGGCATTGTCCTTTTCAGCGTCAATGACATATATCGCCAGGTCTGTTTCCTTTAATATATCCTTGCTTTTCTGAATGCGCATCAAGCCCAAATCCCCCGAATCGTCAAGACCAGCCGTGTCGATAAACACTACAGGGCCATATCCGGTAAGTTCCATGGCTTTTTTAACAGGATCTGTGGTGGTTCCGGGAACTGAGGATACTATGGAAACATTTTGACCGGTCAGTACATTTATAATTGAAGATTTTCCGCTGTTCATATATCCAAAAACAGCTATATGCTTTCTGTTTGCAAGAGGTGTAGTATTCATGTATATTACTCCTTCCTTCCAGATCAGTATCCCACTTCACTGTCAGGGATTTTCTTTGTTAATAGTTTATCAAAGTCTGTTCATATCTGCAAGACCTGTAAATGTGGACGCAAAGGCTTTCCCTGAACTGCCGGACGCATCGAAGAAATGACCTGGTTTTCAGGCCTTGACTGAGCGGTATACCCTTATTCCGCCTTTTTTCACCACATCCTCAACATTGCCGAACGTCTCTTCCATAATTCGCTTAAGAGTCTTGCCGCCTTTATTATGAAATGCGGTAAGCCACAGGGCTCCCCCATCCATAAGGTGGTTATAAGCGTCTTTGATCAATTTTGTGTAAACTTTTTTCCCGGCGGCAATGGGAGGATTGGACACTATATCTCCAAAGAGTCTGCCTCTTAGCTCATCATAGAGATTGCTCTTTATTACTTCAACATATAAATTGTTGATATCAGCATTTTTTCTGGTATATTCCAATGCCCGCTCATTTATGTCAACAGCCGTTACCTGCAGATGAGGATACCTTGCTTTTATGCACAGAGCAATAGGACCATAGCCGCATCCAACATCCAGTACAAAGAAGCTGGCACCTGACGGCTTGAAATTTTCAATAAGAAGCAGGGAAGCTTTGTCTATCCGGTCTCCAAAAGCAAAGACACCGCTGACAGAAGTGAAATCCAGCCTCTTTCCGTGCACATCATAGCTGAAATGATTTTCTTTTTTAGCTGATACAGGTTTTTCGGAATAATAATGTTCCATTTTAACTCTCCAAACATAAAACTCTAAGTTTAAAAATAAAAGTACTGACATTGAGTATAAAAACCATAAACAGAAATGTCAATTAAAGTGTCTGCAGATTTTCAAATACTAATCAGACCAATTTTTGAGAAGTGACTGCATCCACTGGGCTACATCAACTTTATAAACACTTTTTAAGTTATCCCGGGTAAGTACATCTTTGACATTACCCCGGGAGTATATCCTTCCGTTTTCCATAAGTATGGCACGGGTCCCATATGAATAGACCAGGTTCAGATCATGCACCACAGAAATAACTGCCCTGCCTTTTTCTTTTACCCATTCGCTGATAATATCAAAAATTACTATTTGGTACTGCAGATCCAGATGATTTGTTGGTTCATCCAAAATCAAAAGCTTAGGATCCTGAGCAAAAAGCTGTGCCAAAAACACCCTTTGCAGTTCTCCTCCGGAAAGGGTTAAAACAGATTGCTCCACCAGATCCTGTATGCCTGTGAGCATTATGGCCTGATGAATTTTCTCCTTATCCTCACGTGACAATTCTCCGAAAAACCCTTTTTTGTATGCATACCGGCCCAGACTGACAACTTCATACACAGTATGATCAAACTGGGGCTGATGTTTTTGAGTAAGCACCCCGATTTTTTGTGCGAGAATTTTGGGTTTTAGCTTCCCGATATCAGTTCCGTTTAAAAAAACACGTCCTGAATGAGGCACTGCCCCCATAATGGCTCTTATCAGGGTAGTTTTTCCGGCACCATTGGGACCTATGACCATTAAAATATCATGTTCATCAGCCTCAAAGGACACATCATTAACTATTTTTTTGTTATCGATTAATACAGTTAAATTTTCAGCTTTCAGCATATCTACAGCCTTCATTTTATTATCTGGATTTTTTGTTTGAATAATTATAAAAAATATAGATAAACAAAAATGCCCCTATAAAAGATGTTACCACACCTATGGGAAGTTCCCTCGGACTTAGCACAGTCCTTGATACCAAATCAGTCAGCATTAGAAAACTTGCTCCGAAAAGAACAGACAGTGGCAAGAGTTTCTTAAAGTTTGGACCTGCTAAAAGCCTCGTTATATGAGGTACCACCAAGCCTACAAAACCTATAGTTCCACTTACTGAAACCGATATACCTACGAGCATTGATACCAAAGCCAAAATCAGAAGTTTGATTTTTTTAGTATTTACCCCTAAGTATCTTGCCTGTTCCTCTCCGAGTGAAAAGGCGTTCAATTCATGGCTTAAAGTCAGCAAGACTGCTGTTCCGGCTACGAAAAAAGGAAGCATAAGCTTTACATGGGACCAGCCCCGACCTGAGAAAGATCCCAGAGACCAGAATACCACCTGTTTTAAGCTGTCTCCTGACAAAGTAACCAACAGGCTCGTAAGACTGCTTGTAAACATTGAAAATATCACACCAGTCAGGATGATGGTCTGTGTTGAAAGCCCCTTGTCTATCTTATAAGTCAATGAAAGTATAAGCACAATCGAAAGGAATGAAAAGATAATACTTGTAATTGCCAAACCCAACTGTTTAAAAACGGGAATATGTATACCCAGGGTGAGCGACAGAACCGCCCCGAGTGCCCCACCCGAGGTAATTCCTAAAGTCGAGCCTTCCGCAAGGGGGTTTTTCAATAATCCCTGCATGGCTGCTCCCGATACAGAAAGAGCAGCTCCAACCATTGCCGCCAAAACCACCCTGGGCATACGGACATTGAACAATATGGTCTTAAGGCTTTCATTTATGGCCAAATTATGACCTGAATCTGAAATATGGTCTGTTAACAGCTTTATTGTATCTGAAAGTGTTATACCTACGCTTCCTGCAGAGATAGAAACGAGAAAAACAATAAAGAGAAGCACTGAAGCAATAATATAAAGTAATACTGTATTGCTTTTGTTCTTATTGTTTATTCTCATTTCATCTTCCTTATACATAATTTAACCTCTTAAACTTTAATTCAAAATTATTCTTTATTCTCCATAAATAGCGGTGAAAAGCTCCTCTGCACAGTCCAGCAATCTGGGACCGGGTCTTGTTGCCATGTCGGCATCCAGCATTATTACTTTCCCGTTCTTTACAGCATTGATCTTATCCCAATTTGGTCTTGACATAATTTCCCCTGCCGGATCTTCCATACCGGTAAGTGGACTTGCTGTAGTGAGTATAACATCAGGATTTCTGTGAAGAACCTCTTCTTCCGATACAGCAGCCCAGCCTTCTATATCTTCAAATATATTTTTTGCACCTATTATTTCTATAATTTCCTGAATAAAGGTGTTCCTTCCGCATGACCAAAGACCATACTCCAATGGGGACACTTCAACATAAACTGATACGGGTGTCTTGTCTTTTACTTTCTCCTTGATATCCTCAAAACCTTTTTTCATATTTTCGATGAGTAACGAGGCTTCCTCATTTTTGCCGGTGACAGCCCCCAGCACATTGATTACTTCATATGTCTGCTTCAGATCATTGGCCTCGGTCACTATAACTTTTATTCCAGCCTCTTCAAGCTGATTGGTTTGATCGTCGGCAGCTGTCATATGCCCCAATATAACAAGATCGGGATTCAGTCCAATAATAACTTCTGTACTCATCTGTTCACCTGTAGGAAGCTTCTGTTTATTGGCAGTATCTTCAGGATAATTGCAATAATCGCTGACAGCTATGATATTGCTGCCTTCATCAATTGCATACAGTATTTCTGTATTGGATGGCATAAGCGAAATAATTCTTTCAGGCTTTTCCTCAATAGTAATTTCTTTACCCCTGCTGTCAGTAATGGTAACGGGAAAATCATAGTTCACAGTTTCTTCTTGAGGCGTGGATGTTTCGGTTGCTTCATGACCTGGTGAAGCTCCGGAAGAAATATCAGGTTGATTTTTTGAGTCATTTGCACTTCCGCAGCCTGCAAATGACACCAATAGTGTGAAAATTAAAAGAGCAGAAACTAACCTTTTCATAATTCTTCTCCTTTTGTATAAAATTTTTACAATCTTCAGAACACAGCGGGCTCTTCCGAGATAAATGAGAAATGAAGTATGAAATGAAAATTCCCGCCTAACAAGCGGGAATAAAAGCAAAACATGTATTTCTATGTTTTCTCTTATCCCCAGAAGAAACACCACATCACGGCAGGTCTACCGACTTTGCTTCATCCTCTGCAGGCGCCTTCCCAAAAGTTAAAAACTTTCAGTGGCATTTGCCTGTTTCGTCAGCTTCACGGTTGCTGGGACAGTTCAGGAATTGCACCTGATTCCCTATTAAGCATTGAATGCACCGTCATGTTCTATTTGATTGCAAGAATATTATATTAATTTATAAAGTAAAATTCAAGATACAGCCGGAAACTTATCAAAAAGGAGACAGCAAGGAATGCTGTCTCCTTTTATAGTTCCATGTTTTAATTGTTATTACATTGCACCTGGCATTCCGCCGCCCATTGCTGCCGCTGCAGGATCAGGCTGTTCAGGTTTGTCAGCTACAAGGCTCTCAGTTGTAAGAACCATAGCTGCTACTGATGCAGCATTTTGCAGAGCAGAACGTGTAACCTTTGCAGGATCAACAATACCTGCTTCTATCATGTTCACATATTCTTCTTTCAGAGCATTGAATCCAATACCAGCATCGCTGTTCTTTACTTTGTCAAGAATTACTGAACCTTCAAGACCAGCATTTTCAGCTATTTGCTTCAATGGCTCTTCAAGAGCTTTTGTAACAATCATTGCACCTGTTTTCTCGTCACCGTCAAGCTCAGCAATAAGGTCATTTACTTTAGGAATAACATTTACGAATGCTGTACCGCCGCCAGGAACAATACCTTCTTCAACAGCAGCACGTGTTGCAGCAAGAGCGTCTTCTATGCGCAGTTTCTTTTCTTTCATTTCGGTTTCCGTAGCTGCTCCAACCTGAATTACAGCTACGCCGCCAGAAAGTTTTGCAAGTCTTTCCTGTAATTTCTCTTTGTCAAATTCGGAGGTTGTTTCTTCAATCTGAGCTTTAATTGATGCAATCCTGTCACGGATCTGTTTTTCATCACCTTTACCGCCAACGATAATGGTGTTTTCTTTCTGAACAATGATTTTTTCAGCACGACCAAGCTGTGAAAGGGTTGCTTCTTTAATATCAAGACCCAGCTCTTCGGTTATTACCTGTCCACCGGTCAAGATGGCAATGTCCTGAAGCATAGCTTTTCTTCTGTCTCCGAAACCGGGAGCTTTAACAGCTACACAGTTAAAGGTTCCGCGAAGCTTGTTGACAATAAGTGTTGCAAGAGCTTCACCTTCAACATCTTCAGCAATAATGGCAAGCTTTTTGCCCTGCTGTACAATTTGTTCAAGAATAGGAAGCAAGTCCTGAACATTTGAAAGTTTTTTATCTGTAATGAGGATGTATGGGTCTTCAAGCACAGCTTCCATTTTTTCAGTATCAGTAACCATGTATCCGGAAACATAGCCGCGATCGAACTGCATACCTTCAACAACTTCAAGACTTGTTGCCATAGTCTTGGATTCCTCAACAGTGATAACACCGTCATTGCTTACCTTATCCATAGCCTCTGCTATGAGGTTTCCAATATCATCATCGTTTGCAGAAACTGCGGCTACACGGGCAATATCCTCTTTGCCTTTAACTTTCTGTGATATTTCAGATATACCTTCAACAGCAACCTCTACTGCTTTGGCAATACCTTTCTTGAGAATAACCGGATTAGCTCCAGCTGCAACATTCTTCAGACCCTCGCGAATCATTGCCTGAGCAAGCAGAGTAGCTGTAGTAGTACCGTCACCGGCTACGTCATTGGTCTTGGTTGCAACTTCTTTTACAAGCTGAGCTCCCATATTCTCAAAAGGATCTTCAAGTTCGATTTCCTTTGCAATGGTAACACCATCATTTGTAATAAGGGGAGAACCAAACTTTTTATCAAGAACAACATTTCTACCCTTAGGACCCAATGTAACCTTTACAGTATTAGCAAGCTTGTTTACACCGGCTTCCAAAGCCCTTCTTGCATCTTCGCTGAATTTTATATCCTTAGCCATATTTATTTCCCTCCTATTACTGTACTATCTATTACTCTACAATTGCCAATATATCGTTCTGTTTTACAATTGTATACTCTTCGCCGTCAATTTTAACCTCAGTTCCGGCATATTTGCTTATGAGTACTTTATCGCCTACTTTAACTTCCATTTTAACTTCATCAGTACCAGGACCAACAGCTTTAACTTCAGCTATTTGCGGCTTTTCTTTAGCCGATCCGGGAAGTACGATACCACTTTTTGTGGTCTCTTCTGCTTCGAGCATCTTAATAACTACTCTGTCCGCAAGTGGTTTAATATTCATAATTCAACCTCCTTATATTTTTCCCATGCTAAGGGTTTGTTTTTCCTGTTAGCACTCACCCTTGTTGAGTGCTAATACAATATTAAACAATTTACCTTTTTGAAGCAAACTACTGTATCGGTTCAAAAATGGCAAATTTCTTCTGTTTTTAATTGTTTTCATAAATAGTTTTATAATGCTCGCTCTAGCTCGTTAATTCAAATTATTCCATTAATTTTTGAAAATTAAACCTTGGAATTTAATTCATAGATAAATTTTAACCCCTCCAGACTGAGGTTGGGGTTAACAATATCTATACTTTTTGTTTCACTGGCAATTAAATTTGCCATACCTCCTGTAGCAACTACTTTAATACCACTTTCACCCATCTCGGCTTTCATGAGCCCGACAATATACTCTACCTGCCCTACAAAACCGTAGAATATCCCGGACTGCATGCTGTTGACAGTATTTCTTCCGATTATATGCTTAGGTTTTACAATTTCTATCCTGGGAAGTTTGGATGCTTTGGAAAAAAGCGCCTCTGCAGAAATTTTAATGCCGGGACATATAATACCGCCCTTGTAGTCGCCTTTTGAATTAACTGCACAGAAAGTTGTAGCTGTCCCGAAATCCACTATAATGACAGGTCCGCCATATAGTTTAAGGGCAGCCACAGCATTGACAATTTTATCTGAACCTATTTCCTTTGGATTTTCATACTTAATGTTAATACCGGTTTTAACCCCGATTCCAACTATTAAGGGCGTTTTTTTGATATATTTTTTTATTGCATTGACAATGGAATGCATGGCAGGCGGTACAACAGAACACATGATCACATCACGAATATGATCCGGACTAATTCCAGCCGTATTCAACATTGATATGAGGAACATACCTGTTTCGTCAGAAGTTCTTTCCTTGTCGGTAGATATACGCCAGTTGCCTATGAGCGTATTATTCTTGTAGACACCTATTGCACTGCTTGTGTTTCCAACATCTATAACCAAAAGCATAGTATCACTTATAACCCCAGTTTTATTGTGCGTATTTGTTTTATTTCAAATTGAATCTCTTTCTCTACCCTCTCTATATCCGCAATAATATCTTCAACAGTTTCAATATGGCTGGCTCTTATATGACGCGGGGAATCCTGGTTATAATTATTTCTTTTGATATAACGGGTTGTGCTGCCTGAACCTTTCTGAGTATTGGACGGATTTTTCTGAAATCTCGAATACTGGCCATCCCTGGCTTTACCATTCTTTCTGTACTTTGTTCTATGGTGATTCTTGGTGTTCTTTCTGCCCTGATGCTGGTAACCTTCATTTTGATTGTTTCTGGTGTTGTTTTGATACTCCATAATAACCTCCGAAAATACACGTTTTACCGATAATTGGCTATCTCCCTCTTAGTCTTTCACAATATATAATATACAAATAACTTTGAAAGTTAAATAACCTGGTCATATTTCTCTTAAAGAGATTTCACCGGACATAATATACTCCAGCGTTCCGTCATCCCTCTTTAATACAAGCCTTCCATCCGGCATTATGTCAACAGCTGTACCTTTAATATATTCACCATTCGGTGATATTAGCTTCACTTTTTTTTCTAAAGTCAGACTATAATCCTTCCATTGAGCTATGACAGCCTCTGGACCTTCTTCAATAAATGTATTATATATCTCTTCAAAATTGTTAATAATCTCTGCTGCAAGCCTGCTCCGGTCAACAGGTCTGTCGGGATTTGCCTCTATTCTGATCGATGTCGCCGTATCTTTTATTTCTTCCGGAAACTCCAAATGATTGACATTAAGACCAATCCCTGCAATTACCCAGAAAATCCTATCAATTTCTGCTGAAAGCTCAGTCAGAATTCCACATACTTTTTTACCTCTTATCAAAATATCATTGGGCCATTTAATTCCTGTCCCCGGTATTTTAAATCTGTCAAGGGCCTTTGCAACAGCCACCGAAGCTGCCAAAGTCAATACCTGAACGTTGCCTGGATCAAGTTCGGGTCTTATAAGCAGTGACATCCATATGCCTTTACCCGGCGCTGACAGCCAGCTTCTGCCAAGTCTCCCGCGTCCCCTGGTCTGACAGTCGGCAATCACTACAGTACCTTCAGCGGCGCCTTCTTGAGCAAGTTTTTTTAAAACATTATTGGTTGAATCAACCTCATTATAAAATTCTATGCTACGACCAAAAATCTGTGTAGAGAGATTTTCTTCTATAGCCAATTTACCATAGGGGAGATTGCTATCCAACATGCAATAGCCCTTTTTAGTGGATGCAACTATTTTATAACCTTCTTTTTTCAGGGCATTAATCCTTTTCCATACAGCCGTCCTGCTTATGTTCAGACATTGGCTTAAATACTCCCCCGATACATATTGACCACGGGCATTATACAATATAGAAACAATATCAGGTGTAGATTTATTACTATCTGCCAATATAATATTCCTCCTCAGGTATCTTGCAGACAGCATATTCATCACTGTCTACACAGAAAAACACTGCATTGCCCTTATCTTTATCCTCGTATCGGACTACCCTGCCCCTTGATTCCAAATATATGTAATATGCATAAAGAAGATGGTTACCCGAATCATCCCAGACCTCCTCATGTCTGTTCAGTTCATTATTAAGGTAAAGCGACATGGAACTTTCATAAAGAACGGGTATGTCCATAGCTTTCCCAGGAACTTCAATATAATCGGGCAGTACAGATATCATAACCAAAACTTCCGGTATAAGAAAAGTACCGAATTTATAATCTATTAAAGGAGTGAGTCTCTTTTTATAGTATTCCATGAAAGCAGGATCCTTCAAACCCAGATCATATAATACTGAATCCCCTACCAAACAGTATTGGGGATCAATTTCAAGCCTCAGACACTGGTAGTTGGGATCTTTAAGTTTAGCTTCATCATCCCTGGGGTTTAACAGGGTTTTTAGAAATTTTCTTTTGCCGCTTATACAGGACAGAGTCATTTCCCTGTCATACCATTCTGACAATTTTAAACCACAGCTCACAACATCTTCTACTCTGTCTTTCGGAACATAAAAATAGAGGCCTGCCATTTATGATTCCTCCAAGCAATCCCAACCTGTACGCAAAAGTATTATATAACTTTTTTGTATGTTTAGCAAATTATTGATCATTTTGGATATTACCAGTTTTCAGCGTTTTGAAGTATAATGAGCTTCCAAATCAGAAGTATAAACCCGGTATAACCTGTAAATAATTGAAATATATACATTTGAGTTGTCTAAAATAGTAAACTGATTGAAAAATTAAAGACTATTTTTTATAGAAAAACCCCCTGAATGCTTGACTTTATAAGGCTTACGTTATAAAATTAGTTCAAAATTTATACAGGAGGTTATCCTATGAATAAAGCTGATCTTATCAGTGCAGTCGCTCAAAAATCAGGTTTGACAAAAAAAGATAGCGAGGCTGCTATTAACGCTTTCATTTCAGTAGTTGAAGATGCTCTGACCAGTGGAGAAAAAGTTGTGCTGGTTGGATTTGGAACATTTGAGACAAAAGACAGAGCTGCCAGAAAAGGACGCAATCCTCAGACCAAGGAAACAATTGTTATTCCTGCTTCCAAGGCACCTGTTTTCAAGCCTGGAAAGGCTCTCAAAGAAAAAGTAAACAGCTGATTTCTCATGACAAAACGAAAATAAAAATAGACAAGACCTGTCAGCCTTGTCTATTTTTATTTTTATATTCAGAATTTATTATCTGCCTGATCTTTCCTGATGAAAAGAGTTCCGACATTCTCACCTTTTATTATATCCAAAATAATATCCGGATTTTTTCCGTTGGCAATAATCACATTAACCCCTGCATTTGTAGCAATCTCGGCAGCATTAAGTTTAGTTATCATGCCACCTGTTCCTCTATTGGTACCGGAACCCCCGGCAAATTGTTTTATAGAGTCATCAATATTTTCTACAACAGAAATCAAATTGCAATCCGAGTTTTCTTTTGGGTTCCCGTCATAAAGACCATCCACATCTGAAAGTATTATCAATAAATCAGCAGATATAAGCTTAGCCACTACCGCGGATAATGTATCATTTTCACCGAACATAACAAGGCTTTTAATTTCTTCAACAGATACAGTGTCATTTTCATTGACAATGGGAAGTACTCCGATATCTATGAGACTACGGAAGGTATTCATTACATTTTTTCTTTTTATATCATCATCCAAATCTGTCTTGGTCAGAAGAATCTGGGCAACTATGTGATTGTATGTGTTAAACATCCTGCTATAAATATTCATAAGATCACATTGGCCAACAGCAGCCAAAGCCTGCTTCATACCCATAGCAAGAGGTCTTCTTCTAAAATTGAATTTCCCCATACCCACAGCTATGGAACCTGAAGACACGAGGACAACTTCCCGGTTCTCATTCATGAGTTCTGATATGGCCATTGCAAGTCTGTCCATTCGGGTCAGATTCATCTTTCCGTTTTCATGGGTCAACAAGGATGTCCCTACTTTGATTACAATTCTTTGAGCATTTTTCAAACTGGCTCTGATTTCCTTTTCCATGGCTACTTACCTCAATTCGACAATTATTTACACGGGCAATACTATATTATAAAAAATTTGCGATTTATTTTTTCAAATCACCCGGCAATGTCCGAAACTAAACAGTTTGTACCAGTTAAACATATCAATTTTTCAAGGGTAATTCTTTACCTGGAAGATTTAATACTATAAACTGAATATGGTTAAAAGAATAAAGCTTTTTTTGGGCCAGACTAAATCCTAACCCCCCGGTGGTTTGGCCTTTTTTTTATTCTTCTGCATAGATTTCATTATAAACTTCAAGTACCAGTTTTTCAATAAACATTTCCAACACATTTGGTGTATGTAATTGACAGAAAATTGGTATTCTGATATTGTCGTTTTTATACAAGAATAATTTTCAAATCTCAGGATAAACATTAAGTCATATGCACAAGTCTTATCAGAAAAGAGGTAAAAGTACAGTGACAAGTGAAAGGTTGAAAAAACAAATTGAATTTATTTGCGAGGCAGATAAATTAAAGAATATTTTCAGGCAAAGCAGGATTCATGACGGTACAAGAAGAGAAAACGATGCCGAGCACTCCTGGCATCTTGCCCTTTTGGCAATTATTCTTTCAGAATACTCAAAAGAGCCTGATATAGACCTTTTAAAGGTTATAAAAATGTGCATCATTCACGACATAGTGGAAATTGATGCCGGGGACACCTTCTGTTATGACACCCAGGCCAACCTGGACAAAGAAGAAAGAGAGAAAAAAGCTGCCGACAGAATTTTCTCCATTCTGCCAGAAGATCAGGCAAAGGAGCTCAGAAGCTTATGGGAGGAATTTGATGCAATGCAGACTCCCGAAGCCAAATTTGCCGCGGCTTTGGACAGAATTCAGCCCGTGCTTTTAAATTACCTCAATAAAGGCGGAACGTGGCAAGAGCACGGAATAACAAAAGAACAGGTAATAAATCGTAACAAGCATATTGAAGATGGTGCACCTGAACTTTGGGATTTTATATCTCAACTTATAGACCAAGCCATTGAAAAGAGATATCTGCGCCCGTAATCCAATTTCACAGGGCCAGGGCGCAAGGTTCTCCGTTCCAGGCAGCCTCAAAGCATCCGGATTCACATGAACAATGGCCTATATCTAAACATCCATATTAGAATATGATGTTTAGATATAGGCCTCTTCGGAAGGAGTTAAACAAAAGGAGTTTCTGGTTCTTTTTTATTTGTTTATATAGTGCTATACTTGTAAAATGACCTTCACAGGTCTCTTTTTTATAGTTTACATAAAGAAAGAGGTCGTATATACTTCATGAACAGTAAAAGCTTCCTGGGGCTATCTTCAGCGCTATTTGCCATTTTCGTATGGGGCATTTCATTTGTGTCCACAAAAATAATATTAAGAGAGCTGCCTCCTGTAACTATAGCTTTTTTCAGGCAATTTATAGCGCTTATACCGCTGATAATACTTATGATATTTAAAAAAGAGAATTTCCGGATAAAAAAAGGGGAACTGATGTTGTTTTCCTTATCAAGCCTGTTTGGAATAGTCCTGTATTTCTTTTTCGAAAACAGGGGTTTAACTTTGATATCCGCATCAAATGCCTCTTTACTGGTTGCAGCTGTACCTATATTTGTACTTATTATTGACGCTATAAGCGGGCGGAAAAAAATCAACATTCCATCCCTGCTTTGTATAATAACATCGGTGGTAGGAGTATATTTTATAACCTTTGAGGGCAAAGTACCGGATTTCAGGTCAGGTTCTTTTTTGGGTACCCTGCTGGTTTTAGCCTCAATGATCTCATGGATAATTTATACATTTCTGAGCAGCAATCTTGGCAAAAAATATTCAAGTCTTAAAATGACCACCATACAGACTGCATTGAGTATCCCGCTGTTTATCCCCTTTGTATCAGTCGAATTTGATAAATGGATAATGCCATCAGCAGTATCTCTCCTTAATCTTATTTTCCTGGGAGTATTCTGCTCTGCTTTAGCCTATGTTTTTTTCCTTTTTGGACTTAAAAATCATGGTCCGGTATTGGTTTCAGCACTTCTGAACTTAATCCCGGTTATAACAATTATAGCAGAGGCAATAATGCTCAAAGAGATGATATCTGTTTACCAGGCTGCAGGTGCGGCCCTTATTTTAGGAAGTATATCATACTTAAGCCTTAAAAAAGAATAAAAATCAGGCCGGCGCAAAGAAGCGCCGGCCCGGTTGAAATCCATTGATCCCCTTAGTTAAAGACCTTCCAGAAATTACTTTCGGTATCTATATATTCGCGTATATGAGTGTAGGGAATGAAAAATTCAGGCATACCTGCTGCATAGGCTGCAATTTCGTATTCATCGAAATAGATGATTATACCATCCTCTTTCAGTACAAAATTAGCTTCGGGAGTAATTTCTACATAATCTTCCCAATACATATCAAACTCTTCTCTTATTTGATGACTTACTGCGGTACTTAAAGCCAATAGCGCATCATCCAGCATTTCAGGTTTGATAAGTTCTGCTATACTCTCGTATGTTGTGCCATTTTTCAAATCAATATAAACTATATCCCTGAAAGAACTTCCATGAGCACTGCCAAAAACATATTCATGGGTTCTGTAATCAATAATCAACAAATCTTTATTACGGGTAATTGAATAATCTGTATCTATAACAATGGTTTCAAAAGCATATTTATCAAACTGTCTGAAATCTCCGGTCAGTTCGTCCTCAATTAACTTGTTAATCTGACTTTCAAGAGCTTTATCCTCAATGCCGGTAATAACCGGATAAACAAAGCTTGAAGTAAAAGCAGGATAATACACTTCCATTTTTGCTGTTATACCATCTCCCAATAATACATCTTTACCGGAACCGGTAAGAAGCTCACCTTTAAGATTCGCTACAACCTTTGTGCAATTTAATTCACCCCGAAGAAGGTTTCCATCTTTCTCAAAGTAGCCACAGCCTTCAAATTCAGGCAGCTCTTTTGCCTTATTAAAGTTACTGTCATAAAAAGCTACAGAATTTTCATTGCTTACACAGATATATTTGTCATCAAAATCTTTTACTATATCATAGTTCCAGCCGGTCAGCTGTTTACCGTCAGGAGAGAATATAGCTTTTTTACCGTATTCATAGATTGATTCGGCAGGCACAAACTCTCTTGAGTCAAATTCTTCACCTACCACAAAGACACCATTTTTCATTCTCTTTATACCAGAATAAATAGGATTGATTACAAACCTGCCCTTTGTGTCAATTACTCCATAGCCAATACCAAATGTATCACCGGTATCCACTTCCACCCCTACAACAGCATATCCGTTTAAAAAGGGTTCAGCCTCTGCAAATTGTGCTGGTATAACTGCAACATCATCGTTGGACACAAAACCAAAATGGCCGGTATAGTATTCCTTATACATGGTAAGACCTGATGAGACAGTATCCGTCAAATCATTGCCTTCTTTATCAATATAAAAAGAAGGACCACCATATTCCCAGGAAACTTTGGCAATGCCATTTGCAAAA
>JAAYMA010000082.1 GCA_012521615.1 Clostridiaceae bacterium
AATAAAATGTGACATATTTAAATATATCATCGATGCAAATTATGAGAGGCAGAATTTGAAACATCATTAATTATCTCAAATAATACATCTGTTTATGATGATATAAACAGATATTCGATTCATATTCATGTATATATTTCTTGTTTTATATTGATAAAAAGTTTTCTGCAAATATCTTTTTCAATTTTTATTAGTAAAATGAATTGATTTTTTAATGAATTAACTCTCATTCCATCCTCTTATATTATATTTTATCTCTTATATTAAAAAAAGAGAATGTTTCACGTGAAACATTTCTCTTTAAATATTTTTGTATCAGGTATGTTGGAAATCTTACAGAAAGGAATTAATTTTATAAGATATATTGCAACCAAAATAGCAGTGAAGATTGTATTTGTATAAATATTCCATTAATTTCAGGTTATTAAATAATAAAAAGGGCGATATTCGCCCTACAATTAAAATTTGCTTTATATGATAGATTTTAAATTCCTTTTACAAATTTAGTATTATATATCAAGATTATTAACTGTCTTAGCATACTTTTGAATAAACTCTCTTCTTGGTTCAACTTTTTCACCCATTAATACAGTAAAAATTTCATCTGAGTTTATAGGGTCATCCAGTTCCACTTTTAGTATTGTTCTGGTTTCAGGATTCATAGTTGTTTCCCATAATTGTTCTGCATTCATTTCTCCAAGACCTTTATATCTTTGGATGACCAGACCGTTGTCTCCCCTGTTCCAGCCTTTTTCATCCATTAATTTTTTAAGTTCTCTGTCATTATACACATAGTGCTCTTCTTTATTTTTCTTGACCTTATATAATGGAGGCTGTGCAATGTACACATGACCGTTTTCTATTAAAGGTCTCATATATCTGTAGAAGAACGTCAGCAGCAAAGTACGGATATGCTGTCCATCCACATCGGCATCAGCCATAATTATAACTTTATGATAGCGGAGTTTCGAAATATCCATATCTTCGCCGATACCTGTCCCCAGAGCAGTAATAATAGGACTTAATTTATCATTTCCATATACTTTGTCTTCTCTTGCTTTTTCAACATTGAGCATTTTTCCCCAAAGAGGCAGTATAGCCTGATATCTTCTGTCCCTGCCCTGTTTGGCGCTGCCACCGGCCGAATCTCCTTCGACTATAAATATTTCGCATTTGGCAGGATCCTTCTCAGAACAATCGGCCAGTTTACCGGGAAGAGAAGTAGATTCAAGGGCTGATTTTCTCTTTGTCATTTCTCTTGCTTTACGTGCTGCCTCTCTTGCTCTGAAGGAAAGCAGAGATTTATCAATAATAGTCTTTGCAAGCTTTGGATTTTCCTCTAAAATATAAGTCAGTTTTTCAGTAACAACGCTTTCTGTAAATGAACGTATTTCTGCGTTCCCCAGCTTAGTCTTGGTCTGTCCCTCGAACTGTGGTTCAGTTAGCTTCACAGACACAATGGCTGTTAAACCTTCCCTTACATCTTCACCAGACAGATTTCTGTCATTTTCTTTAAGATAATTATTTTTTCTTGCATAATCGTTAATTACCCTTGTAATAGCAGATTTAAATCCAGTTACATGAGTACCGCCTTCGGTAGTTGCTATATTATTGGCATAGCTGAACACATTTTCACTGAATGAATCTGTATACTGCATTGCAACCTGAAGTTCAACATCATCTTTTTCAGCCTCAAAAAATATTACTTCAGGATGAATTTTCTCTTTATTTTTATTAATATATTCAACGAAAGAGCTTATACCACCTTCATAATGAAGTGTAATCTCTTTTTCCTCTTCCTCCCTTTTATCTATAAGTGTTATTGTTATATGGCTGTTCAAGAAAGCCATTTCTCTGAATCTTTTAAGAAGTATATCAAAATCGAACCTTACTTCGTCAAAAATTTCGTCATCAGGATAAAACGTGGTTTTGGTACCTGTATCATCTATATCACAATTGCCTATTACCTCTACCTTAGTTACAGGAACACCTTTTTCATAACGCTGCTTGTAAATTTTTCCGTCTCTTTTTACCTCTACTTCCATCCATTTGGACAGCGCATTTACAACAGCAGCTCCAACACCATGAAGTCCTCCTGATACTTTGTATCCGTCACCACCGAATTTACCTCCGGCATGCAAAACGGTATGGACAACTTCAATAGTAGGAATACCAAGCTGAGGATGGATACCTGTAGGGATCCCACGACCATTGTCTATGTTAGTAATACTGTTATCCTGGTTTATTATTACTGTAATATGATCACAATACCCTGCAAGTGATTCATCGATACTATTATCAATGATTTCATAAACTAAATGATGTAATCCTCTCAGAGAGGTGCTTCCAATATACATCCCCGGTCGTTTTCTTACAGCTTCCAGACCTTCTAAAACCTGTATTTGTTCTTCGTTATAATTTTCATAATTCTTTAAGGACATCAGTAATTCTTCCTCCTGCCTTCTGTACTCTTTTAGAGATCCTTTTTGTCAGTGTCGATGTAGAAATAGGCGATAAATATACAGTCTGTTTACCGTCTTTAACGGTAACTATAAAGGATCTCGGCATATCACTGCCGATAGTTTTCACCATATTTTTATCCGCACAATATTTTAAAAACTCACGTGCAGTATTTGTCGTGGTAGTCTTTTCCAAATCCATTATTGCTACTATTTCTTTCAGAGAGACTACTTCATTATTACCAAGATGTAAAAACATAACATCACCAAACAATTTTATTCCAAATTCTAAATAGTTTCAACTTTTATCAAAAACACGGCCTTTTTCAACATAAAATCTCTTAATATCTCTGTTTTTGATGCTTTCAAGAGCCAATGAGTCGGTTGTAGTTATTATTGTCTGAACATTGTATAGGCCTTGTATCAGATAATCCTGCCGTAAATTATCCAGCTCTGACATAACATCATCTAAAAGCAATACAGGTTTTTCGCCTTTTATGTCCTCTATATAATGAAGTTCAGCTATAATAAGAGATAATGCCAATGTTCTTTGCTGTCCCTGGGAACAGTAATATCTGGAATTCAGATCATTTAAAAAAACTTCAAAGTCATCTCTGTGAATCCCATATAAACACTGTGAAATATTCAGTTCATTGTCTATACCTTTATCAAGCTTTTTTTTAAGCTGGCTTTCGAAATATTCCTCATCTGAGTTTACATCAAAATCACAAAAAGTTTTATATACAATTGAAGACGTTTCAGAGCCTGCTGTAATTTTACCCATCTCTGTTTTCATATATCTGTCCAGAATATTTACGGCGTTCATTCTGATGGCAGCTATTCTGCCGCCATAAAAGGAAATCTTTTCATTCCAGATAGGAATTATATCTAAATACTTTTGCTCATCCTTACCTTTCTTTAAAGCGGCAGACTTATTTTTTATAAGCGAATTATATTGCTGAAGGTAATATAAATAATTGCGATTAGTCTGACAGAGAAGTATGTCAAGAAATTTTCTTCTTACTGCAGGTGAACCTTTAATTACTTCCAGTGTCTCGGGAGAAAACATTATCATATTGAAATGACCTAATATATCGGAAAGCTTGTCGCGCTTTACGCCGTTGATTTCAATATGCTTTCCCTTATTTTTTACATATCTGAATTTTATTAAATTATCCCTGTCCTTTAGCCGCGTTGTCAAATTTAACTCAAAGGAAGATTCACCTTTTTTTATCAAATCAGCGTAATTATTTGTTCTGTGAGACTTTCCTGCAGAAGCAATATGGAGAGCTTCCAGAATATTAGTCTTGCCTTGTGCATTGTGGCCATAAAGAATATTTATATTTTCGCTGAAATCTATATCCAAATACTCATAATTCCTAAAGTTTTTTATCTTTAAATTCTTTACGGTCACAATGCTTCACCGTCTTGAATGATTTTAAAATATTGTCCTTTTACAAAGACGATATCTCCATCTTTCAACTTTCTTCCACGTCTGTGCTCTTTCTGATCATTGACCAGAACATCGTTAATTTCAAGGAAAGCCTTAACCTCTCCTCCGGTACCTATGATATCAATCAGTTTTAAAAATTGGCCTAATTTTATAAACTCTGTCTTAATTTTTACTTCCTTCATAAAAACCCTCATCTGGTATTTGCTAATCTTACAGGTAAAATGAGATACAAATAATCTTCGTTGTCAATAGCTGTTATGATACAGGGGCCTATTGATGAACTGAATGAAATTTTAACCGTCTCATCAGAAATAGATTTCAGAGCATCAATCAGATACTTGGGGTTAAAGCCAATTATTAGATCAGACCCTTTATTCTCTATTCTCAATGTTTCTTTTGAAACACCAATATCTGTAACAGAATGAATTGTAAGAGTGTCTTCCTCTATCTGCAGTCTGACAGGATAGCGCTTAACATCAGAAGAAATCAATGATGCCCTTTCAAGACTTTCTGTAAAATCTCTGGTATTTATCTCAATAACAGTTTCAAATTGGGAAGGAATATAGCTCTTATAATTCATAAATTCTCCGTCCAGTACATTTGAAACAATCCTGCAGTTTTCTAAAACAAAAGATACTGTGTTACCGGAAAGAGATATTTTTACAGGGTTATCCGATGTATCCAATATTCTTAATATTTCATTCATATTTTTCCCGGGAATGATAACTTTAAACTCTACATTGTCTTTTATAACAGCCCGGCAAACAGCCATTCTGAAGCCGTCAAGGGTGACCATTTTTATTTCACTGTTTTCGGCCTGCATAAGGGCGCCAGTCATTATTTTCCTGTTCTCATCACTTCCGACTGAAAAAATAGTTTGCCTGATAAGATCTTTTAAAGTCGCTTGAGGCAGTGTTAATTGAAGATCATTATCGTCTTCCGGCAGAAGCGGATAATTTTCTCCATCGATACCAAATATTTCAAAAAACGAGTTGATACATTCAATTCTGACTTTATTGTTTTCAATTACTTCGATGGAGACAGGAGCGTCTGGTAGGCGTTTCACAATTTCACCAAAAATACGCGCATTTAAAACAACAGATCCGGTTTGTTCTATCTGTGCATCTACAGTGTATTGGATACCCAATTCAAAACTGTTGCCGATAAGTTTAAGATTTTCATTGGCCTCCATGTATATACCCTCAAGAATTGGGGTGGTTGATTTCGGCATAACGGCTTTCTGAACTATATTAATTGCATCAAGAAGATCTTGTTTTAGAACGGTAACTTTCATTTTTCTCTCCTCGGTTCTTTTTTTGTTATTTATTTTATTTAATCAGTAATAATAATAGTAAGTGTTGTTGAAAATGTTGATAACTTGTCTTAATCCACAAAATACGCTGTTTTACCGTGTTGAAAAAAATGTGAATAAGTATGTCGGATTTTTTTTGATTTTGTTGATAACATTTTTTGATTGTTTTATACACATTTTTTTTGTCAACATATAAACAATATTTCTGTGGAAAACTTTATTTTTTCCCCGTAATATTTCGCTTCATTTCAGAAATTGCGCGCCTTACTTCGCTGTTTGTATCCATTTCGGTCTGGATTTTGTCACAGGCATGCATAACGGTTGTATGGTCTCTTCCACCGAATACCTGTCCTATTCTGGGCAAAGACATTCCGGTAAGTTCCCTGCAAAGGAACATAGCAACTTGTCTTGGGAAAGCAATTTCTCGTGATCTTTTTTTTGATTTCAGCTGCTCAGGAGTAACATCATAATATCTGCAAACAACTTTCATAATGGTATTGTGGTCGATATTCGCGGTTGAATAACCTTCAATAATCTGCTTTAAGCAATCCTGAGCAAGTTCAAGGGTTATAGGGGCTCCTGTTAAGGATGCATAAGCAATAACTCTGTTTAGAGCACCTTCTAATTCACGGATATTTGATTCGATATTGTTTGCTATGTATTCCAGGACATTGTCCGGAATATCATATTTTTCAAGTTCAGATTTTTTTCTTAAAATAGCTATTCTGGTCTCGGTATCAGGAGCCTGGATGTCTGCCAGTAGACCCCACTCAAATCTGGATCTCAATCTTTCCTCCAAAGTAAGGATTTCTTTTGGGGGTTTATCACTGGATATAACAATCTGCTTATTGGCTTCATATAAAGCGTTGAAAGTATGAAAAAATTCTTCCTGAGTTCTGTCTTTTCCACCAATAAATTGAATATCGTCTATTAAAAGGACATCAATATTCCTGTATTTATTTCGGAATTCTTCATTCTTGTCGTCCCTGATGGCATTTATAAGTTCATTTGTGAATTTCTCCGAAGAAGTATAGAGAACTTTCATATTCGAATTATTTTCCAGAACATAGTGCCCTATAGCATGCATGAGATGAGTTTTGCCAAGGCCTACTCCTCCGTATATAAACAGAGGATTATAAGCTGCAGCCGGAGCTTCAGCAACAGCTAATGCCGCTGCATGAGCCAATTGATTACCGTTACCTTTTACAAATGTGCTGAATGTATATTTTGGATTTAATATCGACGAAACTTGAGTTTCTTCATTGGTTGTGTTTTTTTTAACCGGACTTGCATTATCTGAAGATTTTAAACATAATTCGATTTCCAAATTTTTGTGGGTTACTATTCTGAATGCATTTTGTATAAGGTCTTTGTATCGTGATTTTATAATACCTAAATTAAATTCCGATGGGACTTCCAAAACAACACAATTATTATCATAAGAAACTGGAACAATCGGCTCAATCCATGTACTGAAACTGACGCTGGTCATCTCTTTTTCTAAAAGCTGCATAACTTTATTCCAAGATTCTTTTAGATTTCCTGCCACTGAAATTCCTCCAATTAATTTTTGCCGTATACTTAAATATATCAAACTTTATACGGGGATTCAATATATTGATTTTCCACTTTATCTTGACTTATCAATGCTTAGAGGTATATAATATTTGCTGATACTTATGTAAGCATATGCAGATGATAACAAAGAATAGATGTTTATATATATATCGAATTGAACGGAGGTGCCTGAATGCTACGTACGTATCAGCCAAAGAAGAGGCAACGTAAAAAAGAGCACGGTTTCAGAAAAAGAATGAAGACCGCTAGCGGAAGAAAAGTGTTAAGAAGAAGAAGATTAAAAGGCAGAAAGAAATTAACTGCATAAAGACCAAGTTTTTTGGTCTTTTCTTCTATTTGAGAGCATATCAAATGAGTAAATATTTAGTATTAACAAAGAATAAAGAATTTAATCGGGTTTATACAAAAGGAAAGTATTCTGCCTCTCGGAACCTGGTTGTATATGCCCTTCCCAATAATCTGAACGCTGTACGGATAGGTATTACTACGAGTAAAAAAATAGGAAATGCTGTGACAAGAAACAGAATGAGACGGTTAATAAGGGAAAATTTGAGAATAATAGATGTTCAGATAAAGGTCGGTATGGATATAGTTATTGTAGCGAGAAAGGCAGAAGATACCGCATCCTTCCATACTGTGAAAAAAGAGTTAAGATATCTGCTGAAAAAGCTGAATCTGATAGAAGAAACGGACAGGGAAGAATAAATGGGAAAGCTGCTTAAATGGTTAATCCGATTATATCAGAAATATATTTCTCCTCTTAAAGGAAAACCTACATGCAGATTTTATCCAACATGCTCAAATTATGCTCTTGAAGCTTTAACAAGGTATGGTACTCTTAAAGGGGTATATTTATCCATACGAAGGCTCCTTAAGTGTCATCCATTTCACCCGGGAGGATACGATCCTGTAAAGTAATTGTCTGGAGGAACAAATATGGGTTTATTAAGCGCAATTGCAGTAATCTTCGGAAAAATAATGTATTTTATATATAATACTATTGGTTTCCATAATTATGCATTATCGTTATTATTTTTTACTATAGTTTATAAACTGATCCTTTTACCTTTATCTATAAATCAAATTAAATCAAGCCAGAGAATGAAGGAAATTCAGCCGGAACTGGAAAGAATTCAAAAGCGGTACAAAAACGATAAAGAAAAATTACAGGAAGAAACTATGAAACTCTACCAGGAGAAGGGCTATAATCCAGCATCGGGTTGCTTGCCGTTATTAATTCAGCTCCCGATTATTATAGCGCTTTTTTATGTAATAAGAATGCCCATGTCCTATATGCTGTCTGTACCCGCAAAAGCAATTGGTGAGATGACTATTGTTTCAGTGGACAATGGATATCTCTCATATGGTAATGTTGGAAAAGAGACCTATGATGAATTGAAAGATGATCCTATAGAAATATATAAAAAGTTTACTCAAAGAGATTCCCATTTTGAAATAAGACTTATAGATGCTATAAACAATCATCCCGAAATAATTGAAGAAAATCCGACTTTGAACGAAAATATGAAGGATATTCTTAAGAATTTTAACTTAAAAATGTTCAATATATTCAACCTGGGAGTACAGCCAACATATAATATAAAAACCATATCCCAAAATCCGTCAGTATATATACCGCCGTTGATTTTGCTGTTATTGGCAGTAGCTACTACATTATTGACATATAAACTGATGATGCCTCAGATGCCTGAAGGTCAGGAAAATGCCAATGCCGGATGTGCTGGAAAAGGTATGTTTTGGATGGGCCCTGTTATGACTGTGTTGATAGGCTTTCAAACTCCAAGTGGTCTGTCGTTTTACTGGCTGCTCAATAATATATTGTCATTCATACAGCATAAGATACTGAATACTTTCATGAAAACCGACGATAACTCAAATAAGGAGGATGGAAAACTTGTTAAGGTCAGTGGTAAAAGAAGCAAAAAGCGTTGATGAGGCCATAAAATTAGCACTGGATGAGCTTGAAATTGACCGGGAAGAAGCAGAAATAGAAGTAATCGAGGAAGGAAACAAAGGAATTTTTGGTTTTATAGGCAATAAAAATGCAGTTGTTAAAGTTACCGAGAAGGTTAATATTGTAAAAATAACAGAAGATTTTTTATTTCCAATTATGGAAAGTATGAATATCGATGCTGCAATTGAAATTGAAGAAAACGATGATGAAATATATATCACACTGGACGGTGACAATATAGGTATACTCATTGGCCGGCGCGGTGAAACCCTGGATGCCATGCAGTATCTGTTGAGTCTTGTTATAAACAGAAATCTTGGAATTTACAAGAGAATAATTCTGGATGCTGCAAATTACAGACAAAAGAGAGAAGATATTCTGATCCGCCTGGCAAACAGGATGGCTGAAAAAGCCACCAGAATGCGCAGAAATCTAACTCTTGAACCCATGAATTCTTATGAAAGAAGAATAATACATTCAGCTTTGCAAAATCATAAATATGTGGACACTTATAGTGTGGGTGAGGAGCCTAACCGAAAAGTCGTTATCCGTTACAGGTACGGTAACTAATTGATGTATACCAGGATTTAATATATTATAATGTACGGACAACGGGTAACCGTTGTCTTTTTAAATATAAAAAAAGGAATGTATAGTATGACCAATACCACTATTGCAGGTATTTCTACTGCTGTTGGAAATGCAGGCATTACTGTTATAAGATTAAGCGGACCTGATTCCTTTACGATAGCCGACAAAATTTTTAAAGGCAAGAAAAAAGTACAGGATCAGGAATCACATACAGTTCAATATGGAAAAATAATCTCTCCGTTTACCAATGAGGTTATTGATGAAGTGCTGCTTGTTAAAATGGCTGCACCAAGGACATATACCAGGGAAGACGTAGTGGAGATAAGCAGTCATGGCGGTTATTCTATTGCCAGAACTTTGCTGAACTTGCTATATAAAACAGGTGCCACCCCGGCAGAACCTGGTGAATTCACAAAAAGAGCCTTCTTAAACGGAAGGATAGACCTTTCCCAGGCTGAAGCCGTTATGGATATTATCCAGGCCAGAACAGACAGGGTCTCAAAAGTTGCTGTCAAGCAGCTGGAAGGTTCTGTTTCAAATAAGATAAATGAATTGAGGGAAAGAATTGTCAATATTCTGTCACATATAGAAGTAAATCTGGATTATCCCGAATATGACGAGGAAGAAATAACTTCTAACCAGGTGCAGAAAATATCGGAAGAAATAATTGAGGATCTTGATAAACTTATAAAAAGTTTTCATTTCGGCAAACTGCTCAGAGAGGGCATGGAAGTAGTAATTGCAGGAAAGCCGAATGTGGGCAAATCCTCATTAATGAACTACCTTGCTCAGAAAAGCAGATCAATTGTCACCGACATCCCCGGCACTACCCGGGATATTATTGAAGAATATATAAACATAGACGGTGTTCCGGTTAAACTTGTGGATACAGCAGGAGTAAGGGAAACCCAGGATATTGTTGAAAGGTTAGGTGTCGAAAGAAGCGTAAAAGCTCTTGAAGAGGCAGACTTTGTTATTGTAATGGCAAATGCCGGAGATGGTATTACAGATGAAGACAAGGATATTATTTCAAAAGTCGAGGAGGAGAATAAGTCCTACATTTTAGTTTTCAACAAAATAGACCTTGTCGATAACCGAGAGGATCTTAAAAAACTGGAAGAAGAATATCCACGGGCTCTGATGATTTCAGTTTCCGATGATATAGGAATTGATAAACTTAAAGAGGCTATATTAAAATATGCTACAGAAAATAATCAGGATATGGACAATCAGATCCTTATAACAAATGCGAGACATGAGTATCAGTTAAGAAAGGCTAAGGAATATCTGAAAGCATCCCTTAGCTCTGTTGATCAGGGATTGACTTTGGATATAATTGCAATGGATCTTAAGGCTGCTTTGGAGGAACTCGGCAAAATTACAGGTCATCATGCTGATGAAGATGTTATAAATGCAATATTTTCACGTTTCTGTATTGGTAAATAGTTAGCAGTATTGACCTGAAGCTATATTTTGAAAAAGGTGATTGTAGATATATGAGTGAATATATTGGAGGAGAATACGACGTAATTGTTGTAGGCGCCGGCCATGCAGGCTGTGAAGCAGCACTGGCATCCGCACGTCTGGGATGCAGTACTGCAATTTTTACTCTTAACCTGGATAGCATAGCAAATATGCCCTGTAACCCCAATATAGGCGGTACAGCCAAAGGGCAGTTGGTTCGTGAAATAGATGCATTGGGCGGACAGATGGGTATTACGGCTGATGCCACATTCATTCAGTCCAAAATCTTGAACCGCAGCAAAGGGCCTGCTGTATATTCTTTAAGGGCACAGATTGACAGACGCGCCTATCAGGAACATATGAAATTGACACTTGAACAGCAGGAAAATCTGGATCTAAAACAGGCAGAAGTTATTGAGATACTTACAGAAAATAAAAAAGTCAAAGGTATACGGGTCCATACCGGGACCATATATCTTGCCAAAGTTGTTATTTTAACCACAGGGACTTATTTAAAAAGCAGAATAATTATAGGTGATGTAAGTATAAACAGTGGTCCTGACGGTCTTTTCCCTGCCAATAAACTTTCAGAGAGTCTAAAGGCTCTTGGAATTGAACTTATGAGATTTAAGACAGGTACTCCTGCCCGGGTTAACCGTAGATCAATAGATTTTTCAAAACTCATTGAACAGCCCGGGGATGAGGAAATAGTACCGTTTTCCTTTATGACTGATAAACCTAACGAAAATCAGGTAATGTGTTATCTGACATACACAAATCCTGAAACCCACAGAATCATCAATGAAAATCTTCACAGATCCCCGCTTTACAGTGGTGATATAGAAGGGGTGGGTGCCAGATATTGTCCGTCGATTGAAGACAAGGTTGTAAGGTTTAAGGATAAGGACAGGCATCAGGTCTTTGTTGAGCCCATGGGGCTCAATACCATGGAGATGTACCTCCAGGGAGTATCTACCAGTATGCCCGAGGATGTGCAGCAGGAAATTATTCAGTCTATTCCTGGACTTGAAAACGCCAAGGTTATGAGACCTGCCTACGCAATTGAATACGACTGTATAAACCCGACACAGTTAAAACTTTCTCTTGAATTTAAGGAAATTGACGGGCTTTTTTCTGCAGGGCAAATAAATGGCAGTTCAGGTTATGAGGAGGCTGCTGCCCAGGGAATTATGGCAGGAATTAATGCCGTACGAAAGATCAGAAATCTTGATCCGTTTGTCCTGGACAGATCTCAGGCATATATTGGTGTTCTTATTGACGATTTGGTAATAAAGGGTACAAATGAACCTTACCGGATGATGACTTCAAGGGCAGAGTACAGGTTATGGTTAAGGCAGGACAATGCTGATATGCGCCTTACAGAACTGGGAAGAGAAATAGGGCTTGTTACAGATGAGCGATACAATCGTTTTTTGGAGAAGAAAAAGAATATTGAGGAGGAATTGGAGCGTCTGAAGAAAACCATAATCTCTCCGGACCGGGAAATAAATGATTTTCTTGAGAGACATAACAGTGCAAAAATCGTTACAGGCATAAGTCTTTACGATCTTTTAAGAAGACCTGAAATAGAATATGATCATTTATCTGAAATAGGGCAGGCAAAGGACCTGTCAAGGGAAGTAAAGCAGCAGGTAACAATAACCATTAAGTATGAAGGCTATCTGAAGCGACAGATGAAGCAGATTGAGCAGTTTAAAAGGATGGAGGAGCGAAGGCTTCCCGATGATCTGGATTATAATGAAATTCAAGGTCTCAGAATAGAGGCAAGGCAAAAACTCAGTAAAATAAGACCTGAATCATTGGGTCAGGCTTCCAGAATTTCAGGAGTATCCCCGGCAGATATTTCTGTACTTCTGATATATCTGGAGACTTTGAAAAGAAAAAAACAATAAGATAATTTTCGGAGGAAGTATATGTTGGGCAATAATTTTTTGTCCTTGCTTAAAAATGAGGCTTTAAAATATAATATTGCATTGTCGGATGAAAAACTTAATAAATTTTCGCTATATGCAAAACTTCTGGTTGAATGGAATGAAAAAATAAATTTAACAGCTATTACTGATGAAGAGGGTATTACAATAAAACACTTTTTGGATTCACTTTCTGTTTTTCAGGTTATACCCGATGATGCGAAAACAGTAATAGATGTAGGAACAGGTGCCGGATTTCCTGGTATCCCCATGAAAATAGCAGATGAGAATCTGAAAGTAACACTTTTGGATTCCCTTGCCAAAAGAGTCAATTTTCTTAATGATGTAATAAGTACGCTTTCATTAAAGGGAATTGAAGCATTTCATGGGCGGGCAGAGGATTACGGAATAAAAAAGGATTTCAGGGAACAGTTCGATTTAGCCATAGCAAGAGCTGTTGCAGCTCTTCCCGTACTTCTGGAATACTGTTTGCCGTTTGTAAAAGTGGGGGGTACTTTCATTGCTATGAAAGGACCTGATATAGAAGAGGAGCTGAAAGAATCAGAAAAAGCTTTAAGTGTTCTCGGCGGAGAGATTGTAAACGTTAAAGAGTTTATGCTTTTCAATTCAGATAATAAAAGATGCATTGTAATGATTAAAAAATATCGACATACTCCTTCAGCATATCCAAGAAAAAGTGGAAAACCGACAAAGTCACCCATAAAATAATGACGAAACCCGCTAATTATGCGGATTTATGCGATTTTTAACTCCCCGGGAAAAAAGGATGGAGCAGTCATAAGGCGAATATTTTTATTAATAAGAAAAATATGCCAATACACAAAAGAGGATGAAAGGGAAGGTGTCTTATGATTGCTACAAAGTTCAGATTTCCAGGTTTAGAAAAAAAGAATGAAGAGAAAAAATTTGAAAACAAAAAAATAACCATGATTCCTATTGATCTTATAAGGCCAAATCCATATCAGCCGAGAAAAAAGTTTGATCAGTCCAGTATGGACGAATTATGCAAGTCAATAAAGCAATATGGCGTAATTCAGCCCATAAATGTCAGAAAAATATCAAATACCCATTATGAACTGGTGGCTGGTGAACGGAGGCTGAGAGCAACAGCTATGTCAGGCCAGAAAGAGATACCGGCTATAATTGTAGACGTTGGTGAGGATGATTCAGCTGTAATGGCCTTAATAGAAAATCTCCAGCGGGAAAATTTAGGATACATGGAAGAGGCCGAAGGTTATTTGAACCTTATAAAAGAACATGGTCTTACTCAGGAAGAATTAGCTCAAAAAATCGGCAAAAGCCAATCAACAATAGCAAATAAAATCAGACTTCTTAGGCTTCCCCCAATGGTTAAAAAGATCCTGGCAGACAACGGATTGACCGAAAGACATGCCAGAGCACTTCTGAAACTCAATGATGAACAGCTCCAGCTTAAAGTCTTGCAAAAAGTCGTTGAAAAAGGTTTAAATGTGAGGAAAACCGAGGAACTCGTGCAAAAAGTTATTGATAAATATTGCAATCCATCAAAAGACACCGACAATAAAGCCCGGATTACAAAATCAATCAAAGATATCAGAATTTTCGTGAATATAATTCGTCAGGCAATAGATACAATGAAAAAGTCTGGAGTAAATGCCCGCGCGGCACAGATAGACAGAGGTGAATATTTGGAATTCATTGTACGGATACCTAAACGTAATGATCTGCAAAAAGCTCAATAACCTAATGGTTCACATATGCGATCTCCATCATTTACCTGCCTGAAACAGGCAGGCTTTTTTTTGCTTGTAAGACTGCTTTGAAGAAAGAAGCCAATAAAAATTTCAATGCTTTCGAAATAAATATTTTAAAGAGCATCAAGCTGTACAGATTTTCGAAAAAAGAAGGAAAATAGTAAAAAAGTGTATAAAAAAGATTAAAAAGTTAAGTTATATTACTGGGAGCCTGTGCTATAATATGACCAGCTCGTATATGGTCTGCACTCAGAAACATTTCTCTACAGTACTTCTCGTGGATTTGACTTCTTATAATGTCTTTTAAATGTTACGCTTGACAATCAATATAACAGGAACAATCTGATGTCACATCGGATGAGAAGTGTATGACAGCTACATCGTATCTCTTTTTTACATTAAACCGTAATGTAAGAGGTGATAAAAATGTGATACTGTTCATGTTCAAAGTTCCAACGCTTTAATGAACTTAAAATGTTTTGAAAAAGGGGGTTCTATCTATGAAAAAAGGGGTTTTGCAAACCATTCTTTCACTTCTTCTGGTCACCGTTTTATTGATAACGGTCATATTTCCTGTAAATGTTTTTGCGGCACAAATCGGACAGTTTAATGTAAATTTCCAGATGGACGGCTCCACGTTGAAGGTCACACTTATACCTACCGTCTCAAGTGCAGAAGCCTATAACATATGGTATACAAATGTAGAAAATCCGACTCAGTTGAGCCAGGCGGTTGCAGGATACCCCATAGGTTCAAAAAACAGTCAGGGCAACTATGTAATTGATATCCCGAATGTTCAGCTTGGACCAAATGGGCTTATTTACCTGTTTCTGTCAACCAATATCGGTGACACGGGCTGGGTTGCATTCAACGTGTTCGGCGGAGGAAGCCATCCGGGGACAGGGCCGGACCAGGATGTGCACGGCAATATTGGACAGTTTAAAGCCAGCCTTAAGCTAAATAATACCACGTTAACGGTCACGCTTATACCTGATGTACCCGGTGCGGAAGCCTATAATATATGGTATACAAATGTAGAAAATCCGACTCATTTGAGTCAGGCGGTTGCAGGATACCTCATAGGTTCAAAAAACAGTCAGGGTAACTATGTAATAGATATTCCAGATGTTCAGCTGGGGCCTAACGGGCTGATTCACCTGTTCCTGTCAACTAATGCCGGCGATACAGGCTGGGTTGCATTCAACGTTTACGGCGGAAGTGATCCGGGAGATCCGGGAACAGAACCAGGACCGCAGCCAGGCCCGGGCGGGGATGTCGTATATGTCGGAAGCGGAGGCTATACTCTTGTTCCCTATGGTACACAGGATTACGGTGGAGAAATCCGTGAGAGAAGCTATGAGCTTCAATGGCTGCCGGTAGGTGCAAACAGACGTTCCACCGAAAACTTTACAGGGCCTGTGCCTACAAATGACTGGGGCACCACATTGATTTGGGGAACCATGTGGGGAGGGTATGATCAAAAATATTCAGAGCCTCTTTATGCCATACCGACAATATTTAAAGCTCATGCAGGCGGTGTTAACATATGCTATCCGCCCAGAATGGTTATTAATAACGGCAATGAAATTTTAAAACATTATGAGGAAGCTTATGTGGATATAAGTGTAGGAGGTGTGGGTTTCAGCGCCGTTGATGCAAGAGTCGATAAAGTAACAGACTGGTCATATGATTTTGTCCTTAACAATGCGTCAAAAACACAAAGCATCAAAGCCACAATCCTGCACGGAAATCCATTCGGGTCTTTTTATTTCAATAATGTAACACCTTATATTACACTTCCAAGGGGACTTCCTGCCTGGATTGTTTCCGGAGATGCAAACAGCAATGTTTTATTGATAAAAACCATGGATAATGCAGATGAAGATTATAATTTCTATGGCATATTTGCTCCACAGGGCACCACCTGGACAATAGACGGAAATCAGGGCAGTATTACGGGCCTTAGAGCCAATATGCCGCCGGGAAGAAATTATATTTCCATTGCTCCTCTGCCATACAATGTATCATTTGGTCAGACTGAAGACATGACCGTACTTAACAGTATGCTAAATACATTCAGAAAATATGCATACAACTTTGTAACAGATACCAGGATCTCATACTCCTACAATGAAAATACAAGAACAATAACTACAACCTTCAACATTACTACCGACAATAAGCCGGAGAGTACGGCAAGCGGAACTATAATAGCACTTTTCCCACATCACTACAGAAATGAAACCGTTCATAACTATCTCGGATACAGCTATCATAACACCATCAGGGGAGAACTAAAATTAATAGCCGGTACCTCATTTACAACCACAGAGAAGTTTTACGGTGTTCTGCCTGTAATGCCGAACTGGAATTTTACCGAAGCTGAGAAAGCACAAATGAGGGCATATCTCGATGAGCTGATTAATACCGATTCCTTTATTAATCCGTCCAATCCTTCAGCAGGTCTTACTGTAGCATTGGATACATACTGGACAGGAAAGGAACTTAACCGGCTTGTAAATGCCCTTACAGTTGCTGAGCAGATTGGATATGCCCATGCTGCCAATATTCTTTATAATACAATCAAGGGCGAGCTGGAAAACTGGTTTACACCTACCGACAGTAATGGTAATTTTAAAAACGATAAATTCTTCTATTATAATTCCGACGTAGGATCGCTTATAGGGTATCCATCCGGATTTGGCTCAGATACACAGCTGAATGATCATCATTTCCACTACGGATATTTTATCAATGCCGCGGCTCAGATTGCATTGAGGGATCCTGCTTGGGCCCAGCAGTGGGGCGGAATGGTTGAAATGCTGATAAATGATATTGCCTGCAATGACAGAAATTCAACAATGTTCCCGTTCCTCAGAGCTATGGATCCATATGAAGGTCACTCCTGGGCATCAGGACATGCTCAATTTGGTGACGGAAACAATCAGGAATCATCATCTGAAGCAATGCATGCCTGGGCAGGAATCATAATGTGGGGAGAAGCCACCGGTAACAGGAATATCAGAGAACTGGGCATATATCTTTATAGCACAGAAAAAAGTGCAATTCATGAATACTGGTATGACCAGTACAATGAAGTATTTGATCCGGTATTCAACCATGAGGCTGTAGGGATGGTATGGGGAGGAAAATACAGTTTTGCAACATGGTGGTCACCAAACCCCATAGAAATGTATGGGATAAATTTCTTGCCTACAACAGGGGGTTCCTTCTATTTAGCAGAGTTCAAGAATAAGATAAGCAGGGTATATAATGCGACCTATGCAGAAGGAGAGGCTACCAATTACGGAGGCACAGGTAATTCTACCATCTGGAAGGATATTATGGTCAAATACCTGGCATTGTCAGATCCTTCACGGGCCCGTTCTGAATGGAGAGCTGATCTGGCGCCTGAAGCGGGAGAATCCAAAGCCTTTACGTATTACTGGATTAACAGCTTTGATAAAAACGGAACACTTGATACTTCCACTTACGCAACAAATTCCCCGCTAAGTGTAGTACTTGTAAAGAACGGTATGAAAACCTATGTTGTGTATAATCCGTCAAATACAGCCAAAGAAATTGTGTTCAATAACGGTGTAAGGATACAGGCTGCACCGGGAACCGTTACAGTAGCCAGATAATATGGTTGAAGATTAGAACTTTCCATTGTACAAGATAGGGTTATGACCTTGTCACAGTTGAGGGGCTGCCCGCTCATCGGCTTTTGCTGATGACGGCAGCCCCTCTGTTTCCGGTCAGTCCTGGCATAGCATTAAGTATTGCTGTCTTTTCAAAGATGGACATTATAGGAAATGTTTATTAAAATATAAAGGTATGTATTAAATTGTGGGTACAATTGTAGATACAATAATCTAAATATATAGAAACGAAAGGAAGCTTTTTATGTCCGAAAATAGCGGAAATATAGAAAATCCCAATATGAACCACCGTATCATCCCGGTAGATATAGAAATGGAAATGAAGCAGTCATTTATTGACTATGCCATGAGCGTCATAGTTGATCGTGCTCTTCCTGATGTAAGGGATGGATTAAAGCCTGTACATCGAAGAATACTGTATGCTATGAACCTGTTGGGCTTTACCCCGGATAAAGCCTACCGAAAATGTGCTACTACTGTCGGTGAAGTGTTGGGTAAGTTCCATCCTCATGGTGATGCCGCTGTATATGATAGCCTGGTCAGAATGGCGCAGGATTTTTCATTAAGGTATACGCTGATAGATGGTCATGGAAACTTTGGTTCAGTTGATGGTGACCCTCCGGCCGCTATGCGTTACACTGAGGCAAGGCTTACGAAAATAGCCATGGAGATGCTTCGTGATATCAACAAAGATACGGTTGATTTTAAACCTAATTTTGATGAGCATGAAGTGGAGCCAGTGGTACTTCCTTCAAGATTCCCCAATCTTCTTGTAAACGGTTCATCGGGGATAGCAGTTGGAATGGCCACCAATATTCCGCCTCATAATCTCACTGAAACTATAGATGGAATTATAGAGTATATAGATAACCCTGATGTTACGATTGAAGATTTGATGAAGATCATTAAAGCTCCGGATTTTCCTACTGGCGGTATTATAGTTGGTAAAAGTGGAGTTCGGGACGCTTACACAACCGGAAAAGGACGAATTGTGGTTCGTGCTGTAACAGATATAGAAACTTACGGAAACAACCGCCAGAGAATAGTTGTTACCGAACTTCCCTATCAGGTCAACAAAGCGAGACTTATTGAGAAAATTGCCGAGCTTGTCAAAGACAAAAGAATTGAGGGAATTTCAGATTTAAGGGATGAATCCGACAGGACTGGTATGCGCATAGTCATTGAATTAAAGCGTGATGCCAATGCTAATCTGATATTAAATCAGCTTTTTAAATATACTCAGATGCAGGACGCTTTTAATGCCAATATGCTCGCTCTTGTTCAAACAAAAGAAGGGAAATTTGAGCCAAAGATATTAAATCTTAAAGAGTTTATTTATCATTACGTGAAACATCAGGAAGATGTAATCCGCCGCAGAACAAAATATGAACTTGAAAAAGCAGAAGCAAGAGCACATATTTTAGAAGGTCTGAAAATTGCACTGGATAATCTTGATGAAGTGATAAACATCATCAGAAACTCAAGGACAGAAGCCCTGGCCAAAGAACGATTAAGTGAGAGATTCGGTTTAAGTGAAAAGCAGTCACAGGCCATCGTGGACATGAGGCTGGGACGCTTAACCGGACTTGAAAGAGAAAAACTGGAAGAAGAGTACAATGAACTTCTTAAAAAGATTGCTTACTATAAGGATGTGCTTGCAAAGCCCGAACTTGTCCATGGAATAATAAAAGATGAATTGACAGAAATCAAAAACAAATATGGTGATGAGAGAAGGACAAAACTTACTATAGATGAAACAGAATTTGATATGGAAGATTTAATCAAGGAAGAAGATGTAGTTATTACATTAACTCACTACGGCTATATTAAACGCACTCCTGTTGATGCATACAGGAGCCAGAGACGTGGAGGAAAAGGCGTCTTGGGCTTGACCACCCGAGAAGATGATTTTGTTACCGATATATTTACTACCTCGACCCATCGTCATCTATTGTTCTTTACTAATAAGGGTAAAGTATTTAAACTGAGAGCCTGGGAGATTCCTGAGGCCGGTCGTCAGGCAAGGGGAACTGCAGTGGTAAATCTGCTGCAGCTTGACAGTGATGAAAAGATAACTGCCGGAATAAAACTTCACGGAGACGAAAAGGACATGTACCTTTTCATGGCAACGAAGAAAGGTATGGTTAAAAAGACACCCCTTGAGCAGTATGCAAATATCCGAAGCAGCGGAATTGCAGCAATTAATCTGAAAGAGGGAGATGAACTTATAGGGACACGCATTACGGACGGTTCTTTTGATATCTTCCTCATTACTAAAAAGGGTATGGCTATCAGGTTTAATGAAAAAGATGCCCGTCCTATGGGCAGAGCATCCATGGGTGTCATAGGAATTCGTCTTGATGAGGACGATGAAGTGATCTCCATGGTGCCATATTTCGAAGATTCAACCTTATTGGTTGTAACTGAAAATGGATTTGGTAAGAGAACTGAACTTGAAGAATATAAAGTTCAGACAAGGGGCGGTAAAGGTATCCTTACCTACCGTGTAACTGAAAAAACAGGCTATCTGGTGGGTGCTCTGTCCGTATCGGAGGATGATGATATAATGTTGATTTCAACCGACGGTACAATAATTCGTATGGATGTAAATGAGATCAGCGTTCTTAGCAGGGTAACCCAGGGTGTGACCTTGATGAGAACTTCAGAAGACAATAAAGTCGTAGCACTTGCCCGCATATCAGCAGATGCCAAAGATAATGGTGACGACGAAGAAGAACAAGAATAAGAAAATAAAAACACCGCTGAATATACGATAAACAGCGGTGTTTTCTATTGTCACCAAAATATTTATCACCAGACTGATCCGTATCTGTCCTTATGATAAAAGGAAGGTCCGGCTTAAATTTTGAATTGACGATCTGCTAAGTTTATTTATAAGTTCTGATGAATCAGGACAAAAAAAGGGGACATCCTATAGATAGGTGCCCGTACAAAAAACATGAAGTATATTAGGGGGGTAAATAGTTGATAACAAATTAACAAATTAACAAATAAATTTGTTAATGTATTTTTAATTATATATCATAGTGGAGAAAAAAACCAGTAGTAAAAGTTTATTTTTTAGTTTACAAACAGAAAAATTTGAGTTATTATAGATAAGCTGTCCTTGACAAACCTTATAAAAAGCTCATAAATAAATGATTACGGTTTATCAAGAGTATAGCTGCCTATATATAAAAGATATCTTCTTTATAATAAAAGGCAAAATCTTTTTCGAGGAAATAAGAGAGTTTGAACCATTTATAAAAAGAAATTACAAAAAAAGCCTCTTTGAAAAATAAAAGTTTGAAAAAACCTCGGTAAGTTGTAAAATTAATTGCCCAAACATGATAAAAAAGAAGTGACTCAAATCAGAACCTCTGATAATGTTTTAAGTGACAAAACCAAAACATAT
>JAAYMA010000012.1 GCA_012521615.1 Clostridiaceae bacterium
AATATCCTAACGTTTCATTTGTAGTTGACACAGTTAACGCAAATGACTATCCGACACTTCAGAACACAAGAATCTCAGCTGGCGACGTCGACATTATCACAAACCTTTCAGCATTTGATACATATCCTCAGGACTTTACAAAAGGTGCCGACTTGCCTGCGTGGGTAACCTTCATTGAGAGTGGCGCATATCTGGACATTACTGACCAGCCATTCATTAAAAACTGGGATCCGAACATGATTGAAAACGCTGTTTCCTATAAAGGCAGAGTATACGGCCTTGATATGGGTGCAGTCGGATTTAATGGTGTATTCTACAACAAAGATATTTTCGAGCAATACGGATTTGAAGAACCCGGTACATGGGCAGAGTTTGAAGTAATCTGTAACACACTCAAAGAAAATGGTATCAGTCCTATCACCGTTGGTGCTGCTGATGCATGGCCTTTGACATCAGTTGGTGTAAGTGCCATGGTTGGTGCATACGAGCCTGATATGAACGAATTTGCCAAGGGTCTCTGGACCGGTACAAGAAAGTTCACCGACGAAAGATGTATGGAACTGTGGAAGAGATTCGAACAGCTTGTAAGCTGGCTTGAGCCCAATGTTATGTCTATTTCATACGGAGATGCTCCTGGTAGATTTGTAGCAGGAAAAGCAGCCATGATGATAGATGGTACATGGAACGCCGGTGCTATAGAAGACCTTGATCCGAACTTCAGATATGGCTACTTCCCGATTCCGGGAGATGTTGACGGAAAACCCAACCAGCTCCAGGGTAAATATGATATGCAATTTAACATATATGCACACAGCCCTAATGTAGACTGGTGTCTCAAATACTTTGAATTCTTGTCACAGCCAGAAGTTTACGGACCATTTGTTGATGCACTTGGCTTCTTCCCGACAATGCCCGGTGTACAAACATCCAATGAGTTTGTTAACTCACTTGCTGACAAGAACCAACGTTTCGGCCTTGCCTGGGAGAAATTCATCATTACTCCTAAGGGTATAGGTCAGTACGCTGCAGGACAGTGCTTCAACATCAGTCTCCTCAAAGATCTTGGCGGCACTGTTGATAACGTAGAAGAACTCGCCAGACTCGCTCAGGAAGACTGGGATGCGGCTTTAGCAGCCATTGAATAATTAAAGATTCTTTAAAAAATCAAAATTTCTTTGCTGAATTCCTGTGTCAGCTATGACACAGGAATTCAGTCTAAAATAAGGGTGATATTATGCAAGCAGTAAGAACTTCGTTTAAAAAATCATCACTGATCCTCGGCATAATTCCTGCTATATTCTTTCAGCTTGTCATGGGTGTTGGACCGTCCCTGGCAACCTTCGTATTGTCATTTACCGACATAACCGGAGTTAAAGGTGTACCGTGGAAATTCATAGGCCTTGCAAATTACAAGGAGCTTTTTTTCCAGCAAAACCACCGAGACTTAATTCAGGTAATTAAAAACACAATTATTTTCTGTGTCGCAGTAACAGTAATTCAAAACTTAATTGCCCTTTTCATAGCTATCGCTTTGAACAACAAAATGATAAGAGGGCGCGACTTCTATCGTGCGGTGGTCTTCATGCCTACTGTTTTAGGCGTACTTGTAACCTCACTTGTCTGGCTTTGTGTACTTAACCCCATGGATGGACCAGTTGCTAAATTTATAGGACTTTTCGGTCTTACAAGCGGCTTTTTTACTTCATCAAAAACAGCCCTTGCCTGTTGTATCTGGACACAAATTTGGATGGCAATGGGACATTCAATGGTAATAAATTTAGCAGGCCTGCAATCCATCCCAAATGAACTGTATGAAGCCGGAGCCATTGATGGGGCTACAGGTTCACAAAGTTTCAGGTACATTACTTTCCCGCTTTTATGGCCAACACTGAATGTTAATATTATGCTTGCCATTATCGGTTCCCTCCAGTCTTTCCAGGTAATTTTGCTCACCACTGGCGGACGGAATATGGCGACTCAAACTTTAGCAGCACGTGTAATGTACTTTGCTTTCAATATTAATTCAGGATCAGGAGCCGGAGCGATGCGGCAGGGCTATGGCGCTGCCTGGGCTATGTTCCTGTTTGTATTCATTCTGACAGCCACTTTGATTTATTACAGATCCGTAAAGAGGAGGGACGAATTAATATGAACAGTCTGAATAATATAAAAAATTTAGGAATCAGATTATTACTATATTTATTTATCGCTGTTATCGTATTTATTTACCTGTTCCCTCTTTTTTACGCATTCAATACATCATTGAAAACAAAGCTTGAATATATGTCAGACCCTACTTCTATAGCCACAAGTTTTCATTTTGAAAACTATGTTCAGGCATTCAAGAAAGCCAATCTTTCGGCTTACGTATGGAACAGTATATTTTATATGATGGTTTGTACTACAGCTTCCATGATGATGTCCATATTCCTGGCTTTTCCTCTTTCACGAGGCTATTTGAAATATGCAACATACATTTTTGGACTGTTCGTAATAGGTATGTTTTTACCTGACGGTACCATTCCTCAGTTCCAGTTAATACTGAAACTTGGATTGTATAATACACGTTTGGGTTACATGATTGGTATGATAGGCGGCGGCGGTATACCACTGTTTGTATATATGGTTTACATTAAAGGTATACCCAAAGAATTTGATGAAGCAGCTTCAATAGACGGATGCGGATATTTCAGATTTATGTTCCAGGTTCTTATCCCTCTTATGAAGCCCGCTATCGCTTCCATGTCAATTATTACAGCAATTGGCGTATGGAACGACATAATCAGAGCTATTATTTATCTTTCAAGTAAAGAATTATATCCGATAACAAGAGGTCTTTACGTATTCCAGGGTCAATATCAGGTTGATATGCCCCAGCAGATGGCAGCATTAATTATGGTTGCTGCACCATTAATTATTGCTTATGCTTTCCTGCAGCGCTATATTGTTGACGGTATTGTGGCAGGAGCTGTTAAATCATAATACTACATAAAACTACATTAGAGGTGGCCTATGAATAGAGTTTTAAAAGTTATTCTGCTTAGCTTGTTTATTATTGCAATACTTATCGTCGGTTCAATTGGTAACAATTCAGTCAATACCTCCGATATGCCGACTGAAAGTGTATCCCCCTCCCCCCATCTGAAGCAGAAAACTTTAAGGCTCTGGCATATATGGGCTACCGATTCTGATTCCAACAAAATTCCATTTCAGAAAGCACTGGAAAAATGGAATAATGAAAATCCAGATATTCAGATAACAACAGAAGCCACTGAAAGTGAAACTTACAAGATAAAAATAAGAACCGCAATTGCAGTAAACGAAGCACCGGATATATTCTTTGCCTGGGGTGCGGGCTTTGCGAAGCCATTTGTAGATGCCGGCAAAGTCCTTGCCCTGGATAATTACCTTGACGAAAATATTTTTGAAAAATTAGAACCGGAAATTCTCAAGAATTTTACCTATGATGATAAAATCTACGGACTTCCCACTTTTATGATTGCCGGGATTTTCTACTGCAATACAGAATTATTCGAAAAATATAAAGTTAAAATACCTGAGACTTATGATGAATTGCTGGAAGCAGTAAAAAGCTTCAGGGAAAATAATATTACTCCTATAGCCATAGGTTTGAAGGACGGTTGGCCGGGCATATTCTATCAGAATATTCTGGCAATACGAACTGCAGGTATAGAAAAATGTATTGCAGCACTCAGTAAAGAAACTTCATTTTTTCAGCCGGAATTCATAGAATCAGCTGAACGACTGATCACTCTTATCGACACTGGAGCATTTCATGAAAGGTGCATACAATTCACGCAACATGAAGCCGAACTCATGTTTTTAAACGGCAGAGTACCTATGTACTACGGCGGAAGCTGGGCAGCAGGATCCATGGACAGTGAAAGCTGTCCTGTAAAAGGCAAGGTAGCAATCAGAAACTTTCCTGTTATAGAAGGTGCGTCAGGAGATCCCAACGGCTTTCTGGGCGGCGCCATAGACAGCTTTATGATAAGTTCTTCCACAGTATATAAGAAAGATGCCGTTAAAGCCCTGACATCAATTCTGGAGGACTTTTGCAAGGAAAGCTATCTTGCAGGTGCCGGAATACCAGCCTGGAAAGTTGAGATAGACAAATCCACTGTAAATCCCCTGGCAGTCGAAATATCCAATCTCCTGGAAGATAGAGATGGTTTCGTACTTGCATGGGATACTTTTCTCTCAGGTTCAGATGCAGAAACTCACATCAATCTTGTAACAGATCTTTTCCTGCGCAGGATTGATGCCAAAGAGTTTGCAATTAAAATGCAGCAGCTTAATATGAAAAATTAAACTTGGAGAGGTAGAATATATGAAAAGCAGATTAAGATTTACAGATAATAATGGTTCATTCAGACTGGAGAATCCAAAAAATATACATGAACTATATTTTCCGCTTTGTAACAAGGAAGGCTTTATGTCATGCATAACGCCTGTACTTCACGGGGATACGAAAATTGATCATCACCATTTTGTGCTGGCACCGGTATCAGTGGAAGATCTCCACAATACTAAATCAGCACGAAATTTCTGGATATACATACACGGCAAAGGTGCGTTTTCAGTTGCAAACAATTCTTCGGCACAAAACAGCTTGAAGTTTACAGATAAATCCGCTTCAACCGTAATAGTTGACGCCGGCCCTTTATGGCATAAATTGACTGTTACTGATCCTCTGGCCGGAATGAAATTCGAGACAACAAATTTTGTTCCTGTTGACGGTTCACTTGTAGAAATTATGCAGGTCGCTATCACCAATATCGGCAAGGAGACTGTCACATTTACCCCTACCTCGGCAATACCTCTGTATGGCAGATCTGCCGACAATCTCAGGGATCACAGACATGTAACTTCACTTGTAAACCGCCTGATTAAACTTGATAACGGCGTTGCAATAAAACCCGAAATAGTATTTGACGAGCGTGGTCACAAATATAATGACGCCATTTATTATGTTATAGGTTCGGAAGATAACGGGAATCTGCCAACAGGAACCATCCCCTGGCTCCACAGTTTCATTGGCGATGCCGGAACATTGGAGTGGCCGGAAGCTGTAGTCCGAAACTTAAAAACCGGTCAATTGAAGAAAAATAATGGCAACGAATACATAGGAGCCCTGAGATTTAAAGATTGCACCTTAAATCCCGGTGAGAAAAAAGAATACATTATCCTGACAGGAATTTGTTTTGATATTGAAACTATAAGCAAAACAGCAGATAAGTTCCTGGGAAAAGATAAATGTGATATTTTGCTGAAAGAAAACAAAGCTTACTGGAACAGCATAGCAGAAAAGATAACCTTCCATTCCGGCCTTGAGAATTTCTCCCTCTGGATGAAATGGATCAGTCTTCAGCCGGTATTCCGTAAGATCTATGGTTGTTCTTTCCTCCCCTATCACGATTACGGCAGAGGTGGCAGAGGATGGAGGGATCTTTGGCAGGATTGTTTGTCACTCATTCTCCAGAATCCGGAAGAGACCAGGGACCTGCTCCTGAATAATTGTGCCGGAATAAGGATTGACGGTACAAACGCTACTATTATAGGTTCCAGACCCGGTGAGTTTATTGCAGACAGAAACAATATACCAAGAGTCTGGATGGATCATGGAACCTGGCCCTACTTAACAATAAAGCTGTACATAGATCAAAGCGGAGATTTTGACTTGCTGTTTGAAAAGCAGAGCTATTTCAGGGATGCGCTTATTTACCGTGCCAAAGCTAAGGATGAAACCTGGAATGAGACTGACGGAGTAAATCTTCGCACTCAAGATGGTTCTGTATATTTTGGGACCATTCTGGAGCATCTTATGGTTCAACATCTTACAAGCTTCTTTAATGTAGGAGAACATAATATCATACTGCTTGAAGGTGCAGATTGGAATGACACTCTCGATATGGCCCGCGAAAGAGGTGAGAGTACAGCTTTTACAGCACTTTACGGAAGTAATCTCATCGGTCTGGCAGACCTTATCCTGGAAGCCGGAGCGAAATTAAACATTGACAAAATTGACATATTTGAAGAGCTGACTATTCTTCTTGATACACTCAAAGGTAATGTCCAGTACGACAGTATCGAGTATAAAAGAAATGTTTTGAATACCTATTTCGATACCGTATACAAGGGGATGTCAGGAAAAACCGCTTCTGTAGGTATTGAAGAATTGGCTTCTGACTTAAGGAAAAAAGGAGAATGGATAACCCGGCATATCCGAAACAATGAGTTCATTACAACAAAAAGCGGCTATAGCTTTTTCAACGGGTATTACAACAACGATGGTCAAAGGGTAGATGGTGAGTTCCCGGAAGGTATAAGAATGAATCTCACCGCCCAGGTTTTCACGACAATGTTTGGTATTGCTACAGACAATCAGGTTGAAAAAATTCACCAGTCCTGCAATGAATACCTGAAAGATCCGGCTACAGGCGGATACAGGCTAAATACGCCCCTTGGACCAAACAGACTCAATCTGGGACGCTGTTTTGCTTTTGAATACGGTGAAAAAGAGAATGGTGCAACTTTCTGCCATATGGCTGTAATGTATATGAACGCCCTTTACAGGAGGAATTTTGTAAAAGAAGCCTATGAAGTGTTCAAATCCCTCTTTGATTTAGCTCAGAATTATGATGTTTCAGAAATTTATCCGGGCATACCCGAATATTTCAACTCATACGGCAAAGGTAAGTACCACTATCTCACCGGCTCAGCCAGCTGGCTACTGCTCACCGTCCTGACTCAAATGTTCGGAGTAAGGGGCGAGTCAGGTGACCTTATAATTCAGCCAAAACTGGTCAAAGAACAGTTTGATGAAGATGGTATCGCATGTGTAAACACTGATTTTGGTGGTAAATATTTAGAGGTTAGATTTATTAATCGAAATCGGCTGGATTACTCCCAATATGCTATAAAATGCCTGAAAATAAATGGAGAAGACAAAATTGAATTCATTTCAGACCCCAACACAGTAAAAATCCCTGAAGAGACTGTAAAGGCATTTCCTGACAGACTTCTGTCCATAGATATTGTCATTGATTGATTATTTGAATAAATCTTCATCTATTTATTTAACGGGGGTTGAATAAAATGAAAAAAACAACTAAAAAAATTGCCGGTAAGAAAGACAAGAAGAAAACCTATAAAATGTATGGTTTTTTAAGGAATACCAAAATACAAACCCGGTTAATTTGCGGATTTTTGGCACTTTCGCTGATACCATTACTTGCTACCGGTTTATTTTCCTACTCATCCTCCAGTAAGGCCATCACTTCGAAAATCAACATCTCAAACCAGCAATTGATAGGACAATTAAGTATAAATTTGCAAAACGCTCTCACAGAATACGAAAAAATTTCCATGGAAATGCAGATGTCTTCAGAAATTCAAGGGTTGAACTTCTTTGAAAGCAAGGACCAGCTTGATAAGCAGGTAGCAACCAATGCAGCCCAAAGTTTTTTCAGAAAAAAGACTTCCTCCATGACTAATTTATGGTCATTAGGAATAGTTCTTTACAATAAACAACATGTTGTAAGTTATGACTCTGTTAAAGGAATAAGCGAAAACCCGGACTTTATCAACATGATTTATGACAATAATGTAGATGGAGATCCCCTCCCAAAATGGACTGTTTACCAATTTCCAGATGGTAAAAACGCATTATTGCTCACAAGAAAAATTATCCCTGAAGGATCAGGCGGCGGAGGCAGACCAGTAGGAATCTTTTACACCCTTATCAGCGAACCTGATTTTCGGAACAAAATAAGCCAGATAGAGTTTGGAACAGGTTCCACATTATCGATAATAGATTCCGGCGGAATAGTAGTTACAAGTACCAAGGAAGGTACATTCAATACTTTGTATGATAATCTCCAACTGGTAGAAGCTTTAAGCAATATCACCGAATCCGATATAATGGTAGAGACAATTGGCGACAGTGTTTATACTGTATCGAAATTAGGCAAAACCCGCGATTGGTTTGTGGTAGGACGTGTACCACTCAGCTATCTTCACCAGGAATCCGAAACAATTCTCACTCAGATTATTATAATCGCTATTATCTGTTTTATGCTCTCCCTTATATTCTCATTGATAATTTCGAGAGGTGTATCACTGCCTCTGAGAAACTTGGCACAATGTATGCGGGAAGCAAGTGAAGGTAACTTGGCCGTTCATATAACCGATAAGCATAAAGACGAAATAGCCCATCTTGTAAATAATTTCAACAACATGGTTTCCAATATCAGAAATCTCGTTACAATCGTTAAACAAGCAGCAAACAGGGTGCTTACAGCTGCCGGTAAAATCAGCAATCTTTCTGATACCAGCTGTAACTTTTCAGAGCAGATATCATCAACTATTCAGGAGATTGCCAAAGGTGCCAGCGAGCAGGCAGCAGATGTTGCTGAAGGTATGACTTGTATGAACAAATTATCAGAAGACATCGTAAGGGTCAGTAACGAAACTAACAATGTTCTGAAAGTTGTATCCAGCACTAAAGAGCTCAGTAAAAATACCCTCCAGTCAGTGGAGACCCTTGAGACCAAGGCAGCATCTACCTACGATGTAAACCAAAAAGTAGTCTCTGATATGAACAGCCTCAATGCCAAGATGCAGGAAATAAAACAAATAATAAACGTAATAGTTGGTATTGCAGAACAGACCAACCTCCTCTCACTGAATGCATCCATTGAAGCTGCAAGAGCTGGAAAGGCCGGATTAGGTTTTGCAGTTGTTGCTGAAGAAATAAGAAAACTTGCAGATAAAACCCGTGAAGCTCCTATAATGATAAGCGATATAATAAATGAAATACTTCAGGATGCTGAAACAACAACCAATGCTACCTTAAATGCCAGTGAAATAATCAAAGAGCAAATACAGTCGGTACAAGAAACCAAAACAGCATTCAACACCATACTATCTGCTATGGACAGCATTTCAAAACAAATTGACAACATGCATGTATCTGTTAAGGAAATAACTACATCTGAAGCCAAAACTACTAAAATATTCGAAAAAGTTTCACTGGTCACCCAGCAGGCTGCTGCCACCTCCGAAGAAGTTGCAGCAAGTACTGAAGAACAGATAGCCTGTGCTGAAGATTTGAACAGATACGCAAAGGACCTCAATGAGATGTCTATTGAACTTGAAAAGGCAATATCAATATTCAAACTGTAACTTACATGAGCGGCGCAAAAAGCCTTAAGAATGCCTGAAGGATACGCCTTGGAAGATTTACCTTTTTACAGTCTTCCAGGGTAACCACTTGACAAATGGGGAAGGTTTTTAAAAAATCTTCCCTTATTTCATTAATAGAACTGGTTTTATAGAGAAATATGCCGCACTCAAAATGAAAGTATAAACTGCGAAAATCAAGATTTATTGTTCCAACCACCGCCAGTTCATCGTCGCACAAAAAAGCCTTGGAATGAAGAAATCCCGGCGTATATTCATAAATCCTGACCCCCGCTTCCAGAAGTACAGGATAATAAGATTGGGTTACAAGAAAAACATACCATTTATCAGGGATATGCGGAGTGACGATCCTTACATCCACCCCGCTTTTTGCTGCAAGCCGCAATGCTTTTATCATTGTATGATCCACTACAAGATATGGCGTAAATATATATACGTACTTTTTAGCTCTTAATATCATGTTAAGATAAATATTCTCACCAACAGCTTCATCATCTACAGGACTATCAGAAAATGGCTGGACAAACTCATCTGCGTCCGAATCACAAAAATCGCTTTTGAATGTCCGGAATTTATTGTAATCCTCCTGATTGTTTTTCCGGCCGCAGCCGTTTTCCTGACCGGATATAAAAGACCAGAGCTGCAAAAACATAGCAGTCAGGCTCCATACTGCCTCCCCTTTTACGAGAACGGCAGCATCTTTCCAATGTCCGTACTTTTCTTTTACATTGATGTATTCATCGGAAAGGTTTATACCGCCCGTATAAGCTATATAGCCATCAATAACAATAATTTTTCTGTGATCCCTGTGATTCAGGCGGATTTCGGGAATCGGAGAAAATGGATTGAAGACACAGCATTTAATTCCTTTACTTCTGAGTTTCTCATAATATTTATGGGGTAATCTGTTGAGGCATCCGGCATCATCGTAAATTATCCGGACGTCCACACCCTCTTTTACTTTCTGTTCAAGAACGGATAAAACCGTATTCCACATAATACCTTTATTGATGATAAAGAACTCAATAAAAATGAACTTTTTTGCCTTTTTAATATTTTCAATAAGGGATACAAAAAATTCCTCGCCAGAATCAAAATATCGGGTTTGAGTGTTTTTATATACAGGAAAGCCCATATTGGAAATATAATTACATTGTGCCGCTATACCAGTGTCAAGTCTGCGTATTCTTCCAATAATGGCTTCATCCTGTTCGAGCAGATTTATGGTTTCAGCCTTGGAAACATTGATTCTTTTTCTAAACCCTTTAGTGGCTCTGCTAACACTTAGCATAAAGTATAAAATGCCCCCGAACAAAGGAAAAATCAGGATTAATACGACCCAGGTCAGTTTATGGGACGGGTTTGTATGACTTGAAGTTATATATAACACAACACAAATGCTGAAAATTTCCAAAAAGGAGTAGAAAAATACATAAGTTCTGCTGATTTTTAATGTCAATAAAATCAGGGCAGCAATTTGAACACCAAAAAGAAGACAGATTATTGCAATCCTGCTTATCAGCACTTTTAATATTTTCTTCAAAAAGAAACCTCCTAAAAAATCAGTATTTAGTTATTTTGTGCTTTTTAACTGTTTATATAATGTTTTCCTCAATTCGTCAGTTTGCATAAATTATCCCTGGTTTTTCCCCAAAATTAACATGCAAGCTTTTCGTTTTTTTGTTCACAATAAGCAATGGACTTCAATATTGATTAAGTTCAGTATTGAATGTGCTAAAAACAGGCCATCCTGTGATATTTATTAGTTAAGCTTCCCTCACCCAAAAGGTCGGGAATGGACAAGATGACAATGGTATGATCCGGATGGCTAAGTAAGAATAAAGTAGTTTTAAAAGTGAAAGGAGAACGTTTTATCATGGCTGACAACAGACAAAGACAGAGAAACAGAGAAAATGAAAACCGCAATAATGAGAACAGAAATCGCAACAACGAAAATTGCGACAACAGAAATGAAAACAGAGAGTAATAGTTAGCTCCGGAAAAAGACCGGCATGCGCCGGTCTTTTTCATATTTTACCTTATTAATGTGCTAATAATCTGTCGATATTCGTTTTATAAGATTTCTAAATATTAGCCCTTCTCCAAAAAGAAGGAGTAAATAGCAGCAGCATCGGAAATATTTCAAGTCTGCCGAAAAGCATTATAAATGAAAAGAGAAACTTGTTAAAATCAGAATAATCGGCAAAGTTGCCTGATGGTCCCACCAAACCAAGCCCTGGGCCGACATTATTAATTGTTGTTGTCACTGATGTAAATGTAGTGGTAAGATCCTTTCCATCCAGCGATATAAGCAGTATTGAAATAACAAAAACCACAAAGTAGGCAAAGAAATAACTTGTTACTCCTGACATTAAACTATCATCAAGGTTTCTGCCGCTCAATTTAACGGTATTTACCGCTCTTGGATGAAGAATTCTCTTAAGCTCCCTTTTTACTGTCTTCAGCAATACAACAATCCTGATACATTTCATTCCGCCACTGGTAGAGCCCGCGCATGCTCCCATAAACATCAAAATAACAAGAATAGTTTTGCTGAATGTTGGCCATTGGTTAAAATCATACGTAGAATATCCAGTTGTTGTAATAACTGACGTTACCTGAAATGAAGCATGTCTCAAACTTTCCCCAACTGAATTGAAAACTGATCCGGTCAGATTTACTGAAATAAGTATTATAGCTATTATTACAGTCCCGGTATAAAAACAAAACTCTTCATCTTTAAAGATAGATTTTACATTACCTTTAAGGACATGATAATGCAAAGCAAAATTAATGCCAAATATAAACATGAACACAGTAATTATTACTTCGATAAAAATGTTGTTATATGATCCCACACTTAAATTTTTGATTGAAAATCCGCCGGTTCCCGCTGTTCCTATTGCATGGATCAAAGCATCATAAACAGGCATTCCAGCAATAATGAGCAGCACAGTCAAGACAATAGTTAAACCCAAATATATTGAATAGAGTATCTGAGCAGTCTGCGCAATTTTAGGCACTAATTTGTCGGGATTGGGTCCGGGGCTTTCTGCTTTCATAATCTGAAAACTTGTGGCTCCCGCCTTGGGCAAGATTGCAAGGGTAAGGACCAAAACTCCCATCCCGCCAAGCCAGATTGTAGAACTTCTCCAAAATAATATCCCTTTTGGAAGACCCTCAACATCCTGAAGAATTGAGGAACCAGTTGTAGTTAACCCTGATACACATTCGAAAAAAGCATCAAAAAACGATGGGATTGCACCGCTTAGAATAAAGGGAAGAGCTCCAAACAAGGATATCATTATCCATCCTATTGAAACTATAGCAAACCCGTCTCTGCTGTACAGGTTGGTATTCTTAACCTTCATTCTATATAGAATTACACCTGTCAACAGCAAAATTACAATTGTTATGAGAAATGCAGCAAAATCATTTCCTTTGTATATAAGGGATACCAACAAGGAAGGCAGCATACTTGCTGCCTCGATTATCAAAAGAAACCCCAATGTTTTAAGTATCATTCTTGTATTCATTTTATTTTTCCTCCGGAAAGGACAATCTCATTGAAATCTGTTATTTGTTTGTTTTTAGCAATTATGATAACCCTGTCTCCCAGTTTAATCACATCATCACCATGAGGGATAATAACCTCATTTTTTCTCACAATAACGGCCACAAGCGCTTCAGCGGCAAGTGCAAGTTTTTTTAGCGGAATATTTAAATACCTGGAATTTGTCCGGACTGTGAATTCGATTGCTTCAACCTGACCTCCTACAATCCTGTAAAGATGTTCTACAGAATTTCCCTCGGCATTTTTAAGTCCCCTGACATAACTGATAATATGGTTTGAAGTAATGACCTTAGGGTCAACCACACTGTCAATACCCATATTCTTGATGATTGCAGGATAGTTTATCCTTGTAATCTTAACTATGACTTTACTGACATTGCATTGTTTAGCCAGCAAAGCCGCAAGCAGATTTGCTTCGTCATGTCCGGTCAATGCAACAAAAGCATCCATATTGCACAGGTTCTCGGAGTTGAGAAGGGACTCGTCAGTGCCGTCTCCCTTAATAATCAGCGCATCGGGAATCTTTTCAGAAAGCTCCAGGCACCTTTCCATGTCCTCTTCAATTATTTTGATTTTCATATCATGATGTTTGAGACTTTTTGCAAGATAATAGGCAATTCTGCCGCCACCAACAACCATAATATTTTTGATCTTATGGTTGTATTTCCCCATCAATCTACAAAATTCATATACACTTGCAGGCTTTCCTAAAATATAAAGAGCATCATTTTCCTTAATTTCAAAAGAGCCGTTGGGTATATAAACATCATTTCCTCTTTGAACAGCGCCGATCAGAATATCAGGTGAGAACCTGCCGGATATATCCATAATTCTCATATTTATTATGGGCATATCGGGTGTTGCAATTATTTCAACAAGTTCAACACTGCCTCCTGCAAACAATTCGACGTCAATGGCAGACGGAAACTTCAGGAGCTTTGCAATTTCCTGTGCTACTGCCTGTTCAGGGTTAATAACAAGATCAAGCTCAAGTTCATTTCTTAAAATGGACAGTTCATCAGCATATTCCGGATCCCTTATCCGGGCAATAGTATGAGCCGCACCCAGTTTTTTACCGGCAAGACAGCAAACCATGTTTATTTCATCGCTTGAAGTAACAGCAATTAAAATATCGGCATGCTTGACGCCCGCCTCAATCAGTGTCTGAGCGCTGACACCGTTTCCCCGTATACACATTACGTCCAGGTAATCACTTGCTTTTCTCAGCGCTTCCGGGTTCTTATCTATAACAATGACATCATGTTTTTCTTTTGACAAATTCTCAGCAAGGCTGTATCCAACCTTGCCGTCACCAACAATAATTATCTTCATATTCTGACCCTTTTTATTTATATTATATTTTTCAGAAAATAATATTCAATAAATAAGAGTTTGTCAATTAGTCAAATAATATTAAAACTCAAGTAAACTTCCGCTGGAGAACAGATAAATATATTTTTCCTTAACTTTTTTTCCGGTTATGGTTTCTATAGCACGTGTATAAAATTCTATCTGACTCCGGTAGTTTTCTTTTATTTTATGTTCCATACCTTGTTTAACATAATCGGTTTTGTAATCTAAAAGCACAATGCCATCATCTTCTTCAAAATAACAATCTATTATTCCCTGAAGCAAAATGGTCTCATTCTTGCAGGCATTATCAGTTATATCACTATAAATCTCACTGCAAGGCACTTCCATATTAAAGGGAACTTCCCTGTTGACACTCTTTGACTTTAGCAGTCTTTGTCCCAGACCGGAATTTAAAAACTTTGCTATTCTCCTTATATCTATGCTGTCTGCCTGCTGACGTGTCAAAAGCTCCTTTGCAACCATTTTTTCCACCTGATATTTTATATCCTCCAATAAAGAATCATCCGGATGTTCTGCCACATTAAAGATTCCGGAAATTCTCTCAAGATCAAGATGCTGCATAATAAAATGAAGAATAGTACCTTTCTCCGCGGCACTTAATCCTTTCTCCTCCTCCAGAAACATCGGCTTTTTGACCAGTACAGGCTTAAAATAAGAAACGGCATTCTCATCAGTGTCATCAATATGTCTCTTTAATTCAGTTACCGAAATCTTTGCAGGGATATCAGCTGCATACATATAAGGGTATTCCCAATTAAGTCTTCTTTCAACCTCTTTTGACAACGCTTCAGCAGTCATATTATCTGATAGCTGTTCAAGATCCTGATTTTCCAGCCAGTCAGTATTTGCTTCATCTCTCCTGTCTTCATAAATTGAAAGCGACAGCACATCTTTTTTGTTCCAAAGTTCAATCTGCCACTGGGACGAATCTTCCATCAAATACCCGTCAAAATGGTCTCCAAATAGTTTCTCTCTGGCATCCAGCCCCTTATGCCGAATAACCGGAGGCATAATCCAGTCCAAAAAATTGCGTGCTTTTACCATTTCATAATCAGGTAATTTACAGCTTTTTACTTGAGCCGTATCCTTCCATGTTGCCAAAGCCTTTTCCAGATCAGGGGCAGCCCCGGTTATAATCAGTTTTTCCCGTGCTCTTGTCAATGCTACATACAAAATGCGCATTTCCTCTGATAAGGTTTCACTTTTTATTTTCTCCCTGATAGCCAGTTTTGCTGCCGAAGGATAGGAAATCCTAAGATTTAAGTCAATCACCTCAGGACCAAATCCTAACTCCTGATGAAAGAGTATACTCCTGTTCATGTCCTGGAAATTGAACTTTTTCCCGCATCCCGCCAAAAACACAATCGGAAACTCCAGACCTTTGCTCTTATGTATACTCATTATTCTCACAACATTGTCATTTTCGCTTAGAATCTTGGCACTTCCCATATCCCCTCTGCTGCTTTTTAGCTTGTCAATAAAATTAATAAAATTGAACAAACCTTTATAGCTGGTCTCTTCAAACTGTCTTGCCCGCTCGAACAGAATTCGGAGATTAGCTTGCCTTTGCTCACCCTGGGGCATTGCCCCCACAAATGTATAGTAGCCTGTTTCGATATACAGCCGCCATATCAGTTCATCAGTGGGCAGATAAAAAGAAAGGTCTCTCCATTTACTGAGCTTGTCTAAAAACTCCTTGGCTTTTTCAGAGCTCTTCCCCCGCCCATCTGAATATTTTTTCAAAGCATGATATATGGGACCTTTTCTTTGAGCCAGGCGTATTTCAGCTAATTCGTCGGAAGAAAAACCACAAACTGGTGAACGAAGGACTGAAAGCAAAGGGATATCCTGCAGCGGGTTATCTATTATCTGAAGCAGGGACAATACTACCTGTACCTCTATTGTTTTGAAAAAACCGCTCCCTGTATCAGCAAATGCCGGAATTCCCATAGCAGCCAACTCTTCAACAAAAACATCAGCCCAATTTTTTGTAGTTCTAAGCAGTATCACAATGTCCCTGAATTCAACTTTTCTGTACTCCTTTTTTGCTTTATCAAATACTGCATAGTACTTTCCTTTTTCATCAGACATCAGAAATTTATGGATTCTTTTAGCAATCAGGCGTGCTTCAGTCTGGATATTGTCTATAATTCCCTCTTCTTCATTTTTTGCATCAGAGTCATCTTCGCTATCATAGACTTGAACACTGCTATTTTTATCAGAATCGGTTTGTATTAGATGAATCTCAGTTTTATGATCTATAAACATGTCCCCGGGAATATCAGGATATACAGCACCTGCATTCAATTTTTCGGTATCGGTATAGTCAAGCTCCCCTACATTAACGGACATAATTTGATTAAATATATAGTTAATAGCATCCACAACACTCTTGCGGCTCCTGAAGTTTTTATAGAGCAATATCTTCCGGAAGGGACTTTCTTTTTCCAATGAATATGTATTGTATTTTTCAAGGAAAAGTTCCGGACGTGCCTGCCTGAAACGGTAAATGCTCTGCTTGACATCACCCACCATAAAAATATTGGGTTTTCCTTCATCTTCTTTTGAAATAGCCTTAATAATCAATTCCTGTACATAGTTACTGTCCTGATATTCATCCACCAATATTTCAGCAAACTTTTCCCTGTATTTTAAGGCAATGTCAGACGGTGCTAAATCACCTGTTTCGTCCTTCCTGGTAAGAATCTCAAGGCATAAATGCTCAAGGTCATTAAAATCAAGAACTTCCCTGCGTTTTTTGATTTCTGCATATTTTTGCATTAAATCTATGACCAGATTCTTTAAGCAGCGCAGTCTTGGATATAGTCTTCTTAAATCTTCTGCAAGATCCCGTGAGGTCCCTGTAACCACTTTTTCTTTAAGCCTTTTAATGCTCTCTTTCATTGCATCGCGGCATTTTTTAACCTGTTCCTGTCTGGATTTATCAACGTCCTTGCCTGTACGGGGAAGCCGTGCAAACTCTATGCTGTTGAGAAAATGATACAGCGTGTCCCATGTATTGTTACCGTCAGTTCTATTGAAAATGGATAAAAGACCTTCAATATAACCGGTCTCCTCCCTGAACAAATCTGTATAATTTTCAAGGCCAGGCTCCGATTTTATTATTTCAAGGGCCTGAAGCATCATATTCTTTATACCCTCAAGCTCAATTTTTACAGCTGACAAAAGAACCCGTCCCCATCTTGTAGCGCCAAAATCCTTATCCTCTACAATATTGAATTCATTTACCATAGTCTCAAGCCATTCTTCTGGCCAGGGACTGCTCTGAACAAAACTATGAAGTTCCAGGACCAGATCCATGAGCCTTTCATCGCCCCGGTTTCCTCCGAAACTGTCTAAAAGATCAAAGAATGCACTGTTATTTTCATTTTCATATTGCTCTTCAAAAACCTCATTTAAGGCTTCAAGCTTCATAAGCGTACTTTCTGTTTCGTCTGCTATTCTGAAACCCGGGTCGATATCAAGACTTTGAAAGTTACTTCTGATAACTTCTGTACAAAAAGAATGCAGGGTCATAATGGAAGCTTTATTCAACAGAATAAGCTGCCTTCTTATGTAATTGGAATCCGGTTTTTCCTCCAGCACCTTAGATATGGCATCAGCAATTCTTTCCCGCATTTCAGTAGCAGCCGCATTTGTAAAAGTAACAACCAGCAATTTGTCTATATCTGTGGGATTTTCTTCATCCGTAATTTTTTTTATTATCCGCTCAACCAACACCGCTGTCTTTCCCGCACCGGCGGCAGCAGCCACCAGAAGATTACAATCCCTTGCGGTTATTGCGTCCCACTGTTCATTAGTCCACTTGACTCCGCTCATTTCCATCTCCTTGATAACCATTCAAAGTTGATTTAATTTCAGTCCAAACTTCATCTTTGTCTTTATCAAACAATAATTTGTAAGAATTATCCTTTAATACAGGATCAAACTGGCATATGGGCAAAAAGCTGCAGTACTCACAGGCTGTCATTGTCTTCTTTTTATAAGGTCTGATATCCACTGCACCATTCATCATCTCTTCACATAGATCCTTAAGCAGCTTTTTTATGTATTCCCGGAGAAGTTCAAACTGCTTCAATGTAGCACCTGAAGTATTTTTACCAAGCACATCACCCTTGTTCAAAGTTGCAGGTATGATCTGTGATGCTCCCGCAATATTATTGTCCATAGCCTTGACAAGTTTAACATCTGCAAGTATAAGACCTTTCATCTTCAGCTGTTTCATTATAGCCTTCTCTATCTCTTCTTCGGATGCTCTTCTGTCACCTTTAATAATGGGATCGTCAATCTTGAAATACAGTACACCGCCCGGCAGTACATTATTATCTGTCACTTTGTTTCCCTTCTCCCATATGGCATTCATATAGGTGATTAACTGAAGCTGAAGACCATAGTACACATCCGAAAGCCTGAAATCCTTCGACCCGGATTTATAATCTATTATCCGTAAATATGTACCCTCCTCGTCTTCAAAAGCATCTATCCTGTCGATCCTGCCTGTCAGCTTTACTTCCTGACCTGAATCAAGTTTGAAAACTATAGGAGGATAACTTTCATTATCGCCAAAACCCGCCTCATATTCTATTGGCTCAAAACTGCTCATCCTTATATGTTGAGCAATCACCCAAACTGCTCTTGCAACCACTCTTTTAAGCCTGTGTGTTAATGTTTTGTATCTGGCTGACGAAAATATGCTGGAGCTTTTCATTTTATCAAGCATTTCATCAACTATTTCTGATACCTTATCATAACACCAGTCCCTGTCAAACTCCCGCCAGCTTATACCCTCTTTTGCCACCATCAAAGAAAACCTTTCAATTACCGCATGCATAAAAGTTCCTATATCAGGCGGGGTCAATTTATATACTTTGCGTTCTTTGGCACCCAAGCCATACTGTACAAAAAATGAAAACGGGCAGGCTGTATACTTTTCTAGTCTTGACACACTGGTAATCAGGGGGTCACCATAAAGTGTCCGGATTTTTTCCTGATTTATTTGCTCTGCCAGGTTTTTATATTTTAAAGCTTCTTCTGCTTTTTCACAGTAATGCTTATATTCACTGTCATTTAAAAACCATTTATAAACTTCAGACCATACAGGACTTATCTTACTACCGTCTTCACTCTTTCTCATAGCTATAACCAGATTTTTAAAGGCCGGTTTTTTGCCTGCAATAAGTTTAAGATGGTCTTCAATGTTGTTTGTAGGGACAATATCACTTTTCTCTGAAATCTCAGGGAATATGTTTCTGATACGGGAAATAATCATGGAAGGCCTAAGAGCCCTTCCATCATTGTCGGCTATCGGCCAGCTAATTCTAAGATATTTCTCAGCAATGGTCATAGACCGGTAAATAAGATACTGCTCATTAAAAGCCTGCGTTCTTGTATCCTCAGCAAGCTCAATCCCTATGTTTCTCAATGTATTTCTTTCCTGATCGGACAGAATACCTTCTTCAATCCCTGGTGCAGGGAATATTCCGTCATTTACACCTATTAAATAAAGTGCCTTCATTTTATGCCACTTAGAGCGATCAATACTTCCTACAAGCACCTGATCAAGGGAAAGCGGGATTAATCCAATTTTGTACTCCCCAAGACCTGTTTTAAATATTTTACTGAAGCGCTCCAGACCAAAAGTTTCATCCCCCATTGCTTCAACAGTCTGGTTTAAGAGATCCATTACAGTATTCCAAACCTGGGAATACTCGTTGGCTAAACTAAGATCACCTTTATCATTAAACTTCCTGATACTTTGTTCAATTTTATCCGGTACATCCAACCCTACAAGGAAATCATAAATTGCGGTACAAAATTCCCTTGCTGTTCTTTTACCCTTTGTTTTGTTCCTGAATTCAAGCAAAGGCTTTACAACTTCTTCCCTTATCCGGTTTATTCTATCCAGCATTTCAGTCTGGGCCTCGGTGTTTTTTTCATCAGGGATGAAATCAGGGCTCATATCCCATTCACGGGTCCATATACTTCCCCTGATACCGCAGGCTAAGACATAGTTTTCAAGCTTATCTATATCATGCATCTCCACATTGGTAAGCCCTGTTTTCAGATAGCTGAAAACAGCCTCATATGACCAGTTATCAATAAAGACATCAAACATTGACAATATCATTCGGGTAAGGGGATGATTGTTTATATCCACTTTTCTGTCTATAAAGAAAGGAATTTCGTATTCACTGAAAACAGCATCGATAATCTTTTCGTATCCGCCCAGATTTCCTGTAAGAACGGCTATATCCCTATACCTTAATTTTTCATCCCTTAATAGCCGCACAATGTCCCTGGCCGTTTCCTCAACCTCGGAAAAGATGTTTAAAGCTGAAAACAGCGTGATATCTGTTGTTTTTTCATCCCAGGTTTCATACGGATATGAGGAAAAATTCTTTTCAAGATGAGCAAGTTCCCTGCTGTTTTTGAACCTTGGTAAAGGCTCTTTATTTAAGCAAACCGGGGGTTCAACCTCAATATTGTTTTCCCTGCATATTTCAATAAGCTTTTTATATGCCCGTTTACTTTCCCTGAAGACATCATATTTATCAGCAAAAGATTCCGCATCCAGTTCATCAATACAAAGGGTTAAAGTTACTTTTTTTGCCTGTTTCAATAATGCTTCAAGCATTTTGTATTCCTGAGGGGTAAAACTTATAAATCCGTCTACCCAGATTTCGGTACCAAAATACATTGGATTTTCTGAAAGTTTACGGGCAGCCAAAGTCAAATCATCATCTATATCCCTGTACCGTTCAGTTAGTGTTTTGTTAAACTCTTCAAATATTATGCCGAGCTCATACAGTTTTTCATTGAGGGCATTCTCAGATATTTTTTCCCTTGCGCTCAATAGTCTTTCAGATTCTACGTTATAGCGTTTAAACTCGGATATCAAAACAGAGATTTTATCTATAAACCCTTCTTTGTCGCAGGACTTTGAGAATATATTAATCCTATCTTTTAATTTATCAAGTATGCGGTATATAATCATGGACTTTCCGGCTGGATGGATATGAGGATATGTAATCCCACCAAGCTTATTAAAAATCCGGTAAGCCATTCTTTGAAAGCTTAATACCTCAGTTTTAATTATACCGCTGGTATTCAGTACCTTTATCAGGTCCTTTTCAGCCTGAAAAGAATACTGTTCAGGAACGACAAAAATTATATTCCCGTTCCCGCAGCTTTCAATCCTGTTTTTAAGCTCATTAAGACAATAGCTTGTTTTACCGCTCCCTGCCCTGCCATAAACGATTTTGAGGCTCATTTCATTCTCCTGTTCGTAAATAGTAAAATATTTTGCTATTGCACCTCTAAGTGTACTTTAAATCAGTTTAATACCTAAAGTATATTTATTATGGTTTTTAACATTTAATATGATAGTTAAATTATATCAAACCATAAGTTAGCTTTCTATCTCATGTAAAATCATCCAGACCAGAAAACCTGATAAAACTGATAAAGGAATGGAAGTAACAAATCTGTTTTGTTGATATAATTGCAGAGAAGATATCATGGCTTTTACCATGAGGAATGAAATATTATCTGTTATAAATATCAGCATAAAAAATCAGGCTGTTGCATTTGCAACAGCCCTCTATTATATAAATTATTTATATAGTTATTGTATTTCAGGGGTTTCAAGCATTGTTTTGAAGATATCAGCCGGATTATATCCCATCACAACATCTTTTTCTCCGTCAATCTTCTTAATTGCTATTTTGAGTCTCTGGTTTTCGAATGTTACTGCATCTATTCCCTCAAAAAAGAATTCGTTAGGATGGTTACCACTTCCACGTACATCATTAGTTTTTTCAGTAATTAATTGTTCCTCATTTCCATCCTCATTTACTTTATACAGTGCAACATTTATTATTGTATTTTCGGGCTGTTCATCTGTCCATAATGTAAATTTCCAATCACCTTCTTTGTATGTACCGTCAATAACAGGACTATACCAGATAGCTGCTTCAGTTGTGATTTGTTTTGTAGGCTGCCATCCCTTTACAGTCAATTCCGAAATATCTGACATCAGACCCTCACCTGCAGGCCATATTCCATCAACTGCTTCATTATAGAGATACCACACTGTCGGAAGTCCGTCAGGATCAACCGGTGGCTCTTGTTGGTCTTCAACGGGCACTACGGTCACATCATCAAACCATAATGTTACCGGATGCTCATTTTCACCGATTTTACCAACTTCGAATACAAATTTTATGTTTTCACGTGTGGGATGAGGCACTTTAAATGTAAAATCGAATTCCTGTTCCTCTGTGCTCAAATCAAAAGTATGAGTATCAACATAATGTATAAACCAAGGATCATAATCCAGAGGTTCTCCGATATTTACATTTATTTTCCATGGTTTATCTGCCATAGCCCTAAATGTAACTTTATAAGTTCTTCCTTTTATGAGAGTCAGGTTGGGTCTGAATATCTGCGGGTTATAAGACGCGGTACCAATTGTATCTACTGTAACTTTGAGTTTTCCATCAGTTACAATAGCATCACCGGATGTTACACCGCCGGACCATTCGTCTCCCCACCAACTGTCCCATTTACCGATGCCTGTTTCGAAATTCCCGTCACCCATGATGTCAACACCATATTCCTGTTCAGGCTCTGTAGGCTCAGGATCTTCTCCACCGGCTTTTTCAGTGAGGAAAACATTGTCTATGTAGATACTGTGCGAAACAAACTGATCACCCGGCACATTATTGCTTCCAAGCTGGAATACTACTTTTGCATCTTTTTCTATTACATCCCCTACAGTGAATTCAAAAGTATAAGTCTTTTCTGTATTAGTTAACATGATTTTTTATGTATCAAGATATTTAACATTATAATCGGATCCCTTCTCAATGCTCACCAATATAGGCTTCTCAAAGGTCGAGCTTATCTCAAATCCAAAAGTATATGTTGTATTTGGCTTAAGTTCGATATTTCTTTGATAAACCTGAGTTGAGTATATGAACCAGCCATCATAATTAGCAAAATAAATCTTCATTTTTTGGTTTTCTACTGATATGGTTGCATCTGAACCATCAGCGGTATAAGCTTCCCAATAATCAGTATTTTCGTCAAAAGTTCCATTAAGAAGTTCATGGCTTTCCGGTGGGGGTGGTGGAACAAAACCATAGGGATCTTCAATAAGGCTAATGTTGCTAATACTAATTGTATGGGCAGCACCTACTGGCTCATCTCCAATCCTTCCGAATGCAAATACAACATGAGCTGCCGGATCGTCTACTCCAGAAAACCTAAGGCTGTATGTTTTCTTTTCTGAAGATATATTAAGAGTTTCCCATAAATATTTGTTTTCTGGCGCGTTTATATTTTCTACAATAGCCTGTATTTCTCTTTCCACACTTGAACTAATATCAAATGTGAGAACATAACCTTTTTCTGCTGATAACGGAGTACTAATATCCTGAATTAACTGTACACTCCAGAATTGAAGACCCTCAAAACCAATCGCTAAATTGAGGGTACCATCATCAACCGTCGCTTCAACACTGGCGCCTTCACAATCAGCATTGAATATTTCCCAATGATTTGTTCCAGTTGCAAACGTACCGTTTTGTAACAGGTTCTTATACTGTTTGGCTCCTTTGACTTCACAGATCACATTATCTATAAAAATATCTGTATTTAACGCTCCTTCAAGGTTGCCAAGAAGGAATTTTAAATCAAGTGTCTGATTATCATTCATTTTGAAAGTAAAGCTGAACCTCTGCATTTCTGTAGTTAAACTGACTGTTTCATCAA
>JAAYMA010000083.1 GCA_012521615.1 Clostridiaceae bacterium
TAATACATAAAAAAACATGGCCTACAGGGTATTTCCTTATCCCTAATAAACCATGTTTCCTAAAAGTACTTTATTTACTCCTTCTCAAACATTTGAAAAATGAAAGGAGTTTATTTGATGTAGACAACAATTATACAGGAGTTAAATCTCTCTTCTACCTTCAAGGGATTTATATAAGGTTATCTCATCAGCGTATTCCAGGTCTCCGCCCACTGCAATACCCTGTGCAATTCTTGTTGTTTTAACTCCCATAGGCTTTAATATTTTTGATATATATACTGCTGTTGCTTCCCCTTCAACATTTGGATTGGTGGCAAGTATGACTTCTTTGACTTTTCCGCCTGACACACGTTTTATAAGGGATTTTATATTTATATCATCAGGTCCTGTGCCGTCCAAAGGAGAAATAAGTCCATTCAATACATGATAAAGGCCATTGTATTCCCGGACCCTTTCCATAGCCGCAACATCCTTCGGGCTTTGAACAACACATATTGTGCTGTGATCCCGTTTTGGGGATGTGCAGATACGGCAGGGATCTGTATCAGTAAGATTCGCACATACAGAACAGGCTTTGGTCTTACGCTTTGCATCAATTAAAGCTTTTGCAAATTCGGCGACATTCTCCTCTGGCTGGTTAAGAACATGAAAAGCAAGCCGCTGGGCAGTCTTTCGTCCAATGCCCGGCAGCTTCTCGAATTCTTCTATTAATTTTTGAACAGGTAATACAAATTGGTCCATATTTAGAACAGTCCCGGTATACCCAGGCCTCCGGTAATTCCACCCATTGTATTTTTAGCAAGCTCATCCACTTGTCTCAAGGCTTCATTAACAGCAGCCAGAATCAAGTCCTGCAAAGTCTCAACATCATCCGGATCTACTGCTTCCTGGGCTATAATTATCTCCTTGATCTCCTTTGCACCTGTTGCTATTACCTTGACCGCTCCTCCACCGACGGTAGCCTCAACAGTCTTTTCAGCGAGCTCTTCCTGAGCCTTTATCATTTCCTGCTGCATTTTTTGAGCCTGCTTCATAAGATTTCCTATATTTCCTCCCATTCCACCCATACCTCTGGGGAATCCGCGCTTCGCCATAATTATCTCTCTCCTTGCTTAAGTCATTGTTATAATTATAATTCATTTGCCTGTGATTATTCAACATAAAGGTAGAGGTAGGAGGAAGAATTGATTAAAGGTTTTCCAATGCACGGTGGTAAATAATATCCAGTTCTCTGCTCCTTGTTTCATCCAGAACATATGAAGTGTCTTCTCTGTCAATTTTTGCAACCAGTTCGCAAATACGTTCTTCTACCTGCTTGCTTTCAAGATTGTTTTCTCTGGAATATATATCTGTTTTTCCAATAAAGCTGTCGAAATTATCCAAAGTGCGGTCACTCATTGTAAATCCTGAATCTATGTACTGTAGTACTTCCTGAACAAAATCATCCGGGATGTTGTCCATAGAGATTCCATTTACTATCTTTTCTGCATTTTTCATTGCCTCTAAATCCAATAACAATTGGTATGGACTGAAAATTTCATCCAAACCTAAAGACCCTATAGTATAGAACTTTGTAGCACCAAGCAGTGCGCCTGCATATATCAGCCCGGCCTTTTCCGAAGCTGATTGCATATTTGCTCTCTGGGCAATTGTGTGAATATTTGTGCTGCTGTAATCCAAGGGCATATCAAGTATCTGTGCTGACAGATCAGCCGACATAAGTTCAAGGATAAATTTTTCTGCTGAACCAAAGTTAATTGAGAAACTTCTCAAATCAAATGGAAGTAAATTCGGTTTGATATCCACCGGAATATTCAGCAAAGTTTCCATTATAATTGCCACTCCTATGACTTCAGCAAGGTTCATTGCAAAACCCATGGAAAGCGACATAGGCGTTGTAACACCCCAAAGTGACATACAATACACATAAGCTGATTTAATTCTATCCTTGAAAGCAAGTACGGTTTCAACAGATTCTCCCGAAAGGTTTAAAGGAGATGCTGGAAAAATAGGGAGTCTCTCAATGGGTTCCCCCATTACTTCGGCCATTTCGAACATATATTTTGCTGAAACAATCGAGGAAGGTTCCGCAGGCAGCCCTGCATGGCAGTATTTAGCACTGATCATATACTTGTGTAAAGATTCCAGTTGCGGAGGTACATCTGTTGCATAACCGGGTACATTCGGCGTGAATCCATATTTGACACTGCATTTTTCGACAAACTTTGCCGCTCTTATGAGACTTTCAGTAGTAAACGGTTCAATTGTCCCCATATTTTCAAAGCTTTCTAATTTACTTGAATAAATGCAAACCATTCCGTCGAATTTGTTTCTTCTTTCAGGAAACCCGGATGCAGAAAGCCTTTTTCGCTGATTTTCCAAATAATAATATATCATTCGGGGTTCTATATAAACTCTGTTGTTTCTTGTTATAAATCCTTCATCTTTTATTTTTTTTAAAAGAGAATCATTTGGAACTTTGATACCAACCTGATGCAGTAATTTTACAGCACCTGCTATTATTTCATCAGCCTTTTGTTTTGAAAAATATTTCCCCTTATAAAATCCTGAAGAAAAGCTCATTTACACCCTCCCTATACTTTGTAATTTCTTCCTTCTTCAAGCATAATAAAATAATTTTTTAGTGGGACATAGTTTGCAATACTGTTTCCTGAGCCAAAGGCATATCTCCCGCCTTCCATACAGCAATCGAGAATGGAACGGATATATTTTCTCAATTCTCCTTCTTCATAACGACAAAGACGGTCCATATCAACTCCGCCCAATACTCCTATTCTGTTTCCATACTTCTTTTTAAATTCTGTGACAGGATACCAATCTGATCGTTGTTGTAGATTTCAGTTAAGATAAATGTGTTTCCAAACATTTCAGGATACACACCTGCATAAATTATAGGGCTTGTTGTTCCGTTATTCTTGATTTCTTCACAGAGATTAATGAATTCATCCCAGGTTTGTGGTTCCTGCCAGCCCTTTTCTGCAAAGAGTTTTCCGCTGTAGAAGGTCATATACATTAATTGCTGGAAAGGTATAAAGTAATGTTTACCTTCATAATATCCGCTTTCATAGATCTTGTCATGTAATAATTCTTTAAGTGTCATAGAATTATCCAATGTAGGGGTATCCATTATATCATCCACAGGAGCAAGTAAGCCGTCTTTATAAGCGGAGGCGAAGTCAAAAGCCGTATGCCACGTATAAAAGACATCGGGAGGTGTGCCGCTTCTCAGACGGTTACCGATTGACTCAAATGCATTGGGGTCTTTGTTAAATTGAATCTTTACATCCGGATAATTTTTTGCAAAATAATCCAATGTATAATCCCAGATGTCTTCTGCCCCGTCTATCTGCCATAGAATTTCGATTTCACCGGAAAGCCCGCCTTTGTTGTCAGTTTTACCATCTGAAGTAGTCTTGCCTGATTTCGAACATCCAACGGCAAATGTAAGCAGCATACATAAACAGGTTATCAACGAGACCAGTCTTTTCATGAAATATCCTCCTTTATTCTCTTGTTTTTAACAAGAAAAACCTGTTGTTATTTTATTGGAAGTACATTTCTGAACACTTGCTCCGCACAGCCTATGATGATTGTATTATTGTCAATGTCAGGAAGAATTTTCGGCATCTTTCTTCCTCTTCCAATCCTCCGGGTATCTACTTCTCTTTCAATAAAAGGCAGCATTTTGTCAAATAGAGGCGCTATATCCCCGCCTATAAAAACATATTCAAGATCAAACATATTCACAAGAATAGAGACCAACTGACCAAAGATGATACTGTTTTTCTCAATTACCGGTCTGACACTTTCATAATCATTCAGAGCTTTGTCCAGGAATTCAGTCCAGTATTGCTTTATCCGGATATCATTCAAAGGAATTTGTTTATTGTAGTACTTAGAAAGAAAACCTGATATAGACAAATCTGACTGTACACACCCAGTTTGGCCGCATAATTCGCAAATTAGAGAATGATCACCAATAGGAATATGACAGACTTCTGCTGCATACCCCATATATCCCGTAATAACACGGCCATTTGCAATAACACCGGTACCTAATCCCTCACTGCAGAGAATATATGCAATGTTGCCTGAAGAGACTTCATTCTTTTGTTTTGATACTACACACAGATTGGATTCATTGTAAACAAAAGCGGGCAGTTTGTAGACATCCTCCAATATCTGTTTTAGAGGCTGATCCTCCAATATTTTTATATTTGAGCAAACCGTATTTCTGCTCGTCATATCGAAAATAGCAGGTACCGCTGCTCCTACACCTATAATTTTTTCGAACGGAATATTACTTCTATCACAACATTCCTGGCAAAGTTCGCGAGTATATTTTATAAATTTTGAAAGGTCGGTCTCATCTTTAAGTTCAAAATATTCCTCATCGACTATATCATTGGCGAGGTTTAAAATAACCAGCCTCATCTCATCGGAACGATGCATGTCTATGCAGATTAAGAAATAGCTGTTCTTATTTAGTTTGACTATCTTCGGATGTCTACCCACACTTGTGTCCATATTTTCCGAATAGTCTTCAGTAATAAGTCCGGCTTTTTTAAGATCACCGCACAGATTTGAAACAGTGGCCACGCTCAGTCCTGTTCGTTCACTGATTTCTTTTTTTAAAAGACCTTCACCATTTTTTATAAGCTCGATAATTTTAAGTATATTTTGTCTTTTGATATCGATTATGTTATTAACTTTCACTTTATCCCCTTCTCATCATTTCAATATGTTTTGACAATCTTTGAAAGATAGACAAACCCGTCCACATTATAACCATTAATAATTGCCATTTTTTCCGATAACAGCTGAAGAGGTACAGTAGCCAGCAGCGGAGAAAACAATTCGTTGCAGGTTCTTGGAATTAAAAATGTATTCTCTTCCGGTACATTCCTGAAGTTCGTATCTGAAATTAAGAATAAATTCATTTTAAGGTCTGACAGGAATGATGCATGCTTTTCAAACTCTTCCCGATACCCTTCTTCTGTAGAGATAAGTAAAGCTGCCATTCCTTCTTTTACAACCTCTACTGCACCATAACGAAACTCAGATATTGTCATCCCTTCAGCGCAAATATGCACTTTTTCCTTTAAAAGCAAACTCCCCTGTCTTGCTGTTGAATAATTCAAATTATCTGACAATACATACATTAAAGTTTCTTTGTGCAATGCCTCTGCTATTTTGTCTATCTTTTTTCCCGAAGTATCCAAAATATTTTGAACAGCTTCTACAATATCGTTTAGTTTCTCTTTTTTATTACCTCCAA
>JAAYMA010000084.1 GCA_012521615.1 Clostridiaceae bacterium
CAATACGAAGTCTATCAGGGAAGATTTTAGCTTGCCATTTCTGAAACAGCTAAAACAAGTATTGCGTAAAGAATGCGCCAGTCTTCCCATGGACTTAAAATGCTTGCTTGGGGCACACATAAAACCCCTTGAACAATCTATTGACAGAGTTGAAGGACTGTCGGAGATTCTAAGACGAAGTAATCCTAAAATGGCCCTATGCCATACAGATATTCATAATTGGAACTTGATGCAACGGGATGAGCAGTTAGTTCTAATTGACTGGGAAGGCTTGAAATTGGCTCCAGTAGAAGCTGATCTCATGTTTTTTGTTGATAAGCCATATTATGATGTATTTATGAACATATACCTGAAATTACACAAAGATTTTTTAATCAATACGGATGCTTTGTTATTCTATCATATTAGACGTAAACTAGAAGATATATGGGAGTTTATTGAACAACTTTTATATGACAATCAAGAGGATAAGGAAAGAAATGAAACTATAAAAGTTCTTGATGGTGAACTGAATAACTTAGTGTTTTGAAAAAAGAATAACGTATTATTAAGCTAAATAATATTGGAGAAGAAAATGAATAAACAAGAATTATATCAAATTGCTTTCAGTATAATTAATCATAAAAAGTTACGGAACTTTGGAACTTCAGGGCATGTTGCGTGCGCGTTGGAGACAAATAGCGGTAACATCTTTACAGGAATATGCATTGACTTGCCCTGTTCTATTGGCTTATGCGCTGAACAGTCAGCTATTGCTGAAATGGTAAAGAACAATGAAACTGCAATCAAAAGGATTATCGCTGTATTTGAAGATGGGAGTATACTTCCACCATGTGGAAGGTGCAGAGAGTTTATTGCACAGATAGATAATCAAAATATAGAGACCCAAATTGTATTACCTGAAATGGAAGAAGTGTTGCTGAAAGATTTATTACCAGAAAGGTGGGATGGCAAATGGAACTGAAAAAGATAACTAGCAGGGTCTTTTATTATCCACATCAACCAGAAACTGATCGGCCTATGTTGGCATACTTAAATGGAGATAAAATTGCACTTGCCATTGATGCAGGAAATTCAGCAGACCATGTTGATGAATTTTATAAATCCCTAGAAATCGAGGACCTAAAGAAGCCAGATTTTACTGTCATCACTCATTGGCACTGGGACCATACCTTTGGAATGCATAAAATTCACGGATTGTCCATTGCACACCATAAAACCAACGAGTTTTTGAAACAGGAAAGAGCCAAACTATCTGACAGTGCATATATAAAATTTTTGATAAATGATGATGAGTGCCTAGCTAGAGAATATGTAGATAATAAAAGAATTATTGCCGTTCTATCGGATATCCAATTTGAAAAAGAGCTTACCCTTAATCTCGGTGGAATAACCGCAAAGATTTTTCATACGGTTTCACCCCATTCGGAAGATACGGTGCTTATCTATATTCCTGAGGAAAAAATATTGTTCTTGGGAGATTCAACAAGCGAGGATTTCTACAATGATGGGTATATGGATAAAGAAAAATTAATGTCATTAACAAATTTGATAGAAAGTTTCGACTGTAAGTATTGTATTTTAAGTCGTGCAGAGCCTCTAACTAAATCAGATTTATTAGATTACTTAAAATCCATTCTAAAATAATATTCCATGAGGTGTATTGATATGTTCCCGTCTACCGATAGCCCCAAAAACGCAGTGGATATGTTCCCGAGAACGGACACACTCAAATGACATTCATTCTATCCTCTCAAGCCATGTTGAGACGGTCGTATTGATGTCAAGGGTTGAGAAATAGGAGTATTCAAAATACTGATAAATAAAGGGTTTTCAAGGTTGGATGATTTTCTGCCTGATGTCTGGCAGTGCCTTTTAACCTTGG
>JAAYMA010000085.1 GCA_012521615.1 Clostridiaceae bacterium
GTTTTCTGTAAAGCCTTCAGGAACTCTGATAATACAGGAAACCTTGCGAAAATAGAGGGCATCCTGAAGCTCTTTCCTTTCATCAGGCAGATCTTTGAAGTCCGCAATTTTACTCAGTTCTTCCTTCAGTCCGTTAACTAAAGGAGTATTTTCACTGCTGAAAAAGGCTATATTGGTTTTGGACACATTGAATGTGTCTGTATCATCTTTCCGTGTACCGGGAGAGAATGTCATGATAATTGAAAATGAAATGAAAACAACAACATAAATAAGTAGTACGGGTATATTTTTCTTTATAATTTTCATGCAGAGCTTAAAGACTTGCATATTTCCTCCTCCTTACAATGAAATATGTCCCAGAGCAGAATAAGACGGCAAAGAGAAAAAGTACGATGGTGTTCATCGCATATTTTGAGAGATTGTCGTAGAAATAAAGACTGAAATATGAATCGGCCAGTAGATTTACAGGATTTATCCAGGAGAGAAATGGCACATGTTTTGTTATGACATATTTCATATCCGGATGCATCATACCTGCTAAAAACGACCATGTCATGATGGTACTTATGAGTATGGCAACTTTGACATTCTCAGATTTTTTGACCAATGCACTTATAAAAGCCCCGTATGACACACCTGTAATTGAGCCTGTCAGGGAAGTCAATATAACAAAGCCAGTATTTTCTCCAAAATCTATTTTCAGGACAAACACCAGAAATGCCAGAAAAGCTCCGATTTCAATGATGTGAATAACCAGAGAAGCAAAGCTGCTGGATAAAAAAGCTTTCAGTTTATGGACGGGTGAAGCATTAATTCTGGCTGCAAGGGGAGAAATATCGGCCTGTATATCAGTAATTTCACGAAGGCCAAAGAAACAGCCGTATAGACATGCCATAGCTATCAGTGAATAGAAAAAGTTCAGGGACACATCGAGTTTGGCTTTCGCGGGCGGAACCTCTTTGATATATGTCCTGTAATTGCCGAGAGCTTCAAACAGTTCCTGCTGTTTTGCAGGGTTTTCGGACAATATGGTTTCTACTGCTGAAAAAGTTTGAAGATAGTTGTCCAGGAAATTCTTGATTATACTTTGGGTTAAACCTGATTTTTTTACTATGAGGGATATTTGGGGATCCATTTCTATGTATCCCTCAACATCTTTATTTTCAAGGAGAATATCTGCCTCTTCTTTCGAGGTCACTGTAAGATTGAATAACCTGTCTTCACCTGTGGAAGCATCATTCAAAACTTTTTTGAAATTCTCGTTATTTTTGTAATGGTAATTGTCGACAACCGCAATATTTATGGGCTGAAAGATTTCACTTCCTCCAATATTGGACAGAGTTAGATGGAAAAGCAGAGCCAATACTATTGGAAACATCAGAGTCCAGAAAATAGTTATCTTATCCCTCGTAAGGCATTTGAAACGATTTTTGAATATATGCCAAAACATAATAACCCTCCTTGTGTGAAGCTTGTTGCACTTTAGTCCCTGAGCTCTTTACCCGTTATCTCCAAAAAGACATCATTGAGAGTGGGAAGTTCAGAATAGATTTTTCCGAACTGGATTTCTTCTTTTCTGAGATAGCCCAGGACTTCCTCCAGATTATTTCTGCCTTTAGCCGATTTAATGGTCAATGTGGGTCTGTCATACTCTGCAGATATTATTGAAGGAATATTTCTAAGTCTTTGAATTTGATCATCTGAGATATTCCATGCTTCAACGGTAATTTTTTCACCTGTTGAGATCATTGCCTTAAGTTCATCCCTGGTACCTATTGCAATGACTTTGCCTTTATCTAAAATGGCTATTCTGCTACAGATCTTTTCAACTTCCTCCATATAGTGAGAAGTATAAACAATAGTTGCGCCTTGTTTATTAAGCTCCAGTATACCTTCAAGAATTCTGTTCCGGCTTTGTGGATCCACTGCAACAGTGGGCTCGTCCATTATTATCAGTTTTGGTTTATGTGTAATTCCACAGGCAATGTTCAGCCTTCTGAGCAATCCTCCGCTCAGTTTTTTGGGATAAAACTTTGTGTAATCATTAAGCCCTGTAAATTCAATGGCTTCATCAACCAGTCTTTTTTTCAGGCTCTTATCATTAATATACAGACCGCAGAAATAATCAATGTTCTCATAAACCGTCAGTTCATCATAGACCGCTACATTCTGCATAACAATTCCTATATTTCTTTTGATATCGTATGCTTCAGGTGACATTGGACGATTAAATACTTTGATTTCTCCCTTATCATATTTCAACAGAGACAATATGCAGTTTATGGCTGTTGTTTTGCCTGATCCGTTAGGTCCAAGCAGCCCAAACACTTCTCCTTCTTTTATTGAAAGAGACAGATGATCAAGAGCAATTAAGTCTCCATATCGTTTTACGAGATTTTTTACTTCTATCAGCATAAAACTACCTCCCGGAATTCTTCCATGTTTCTTCCATATTCATGATAACCCTTTTTAAGCCTCTTTCTGTAGTGTCTTCAGTCATGAATTGTTATGACAAATGTCACAATTGAATGCAAAAACTCTTTTTTATGCTGGTAATCAGCGGTTGGGATTGTTGCATGTAACAAAGGATGGTAATATAAAACTATAGTTATAACTGGTGACAAAATTTGTTATTCAGTTGCTTGAGATGAGAATTACTATTTTTAAATCAGGTAACAGGAGCGGGCGGATTTAGTGTGTCATATATTTCAGGTTTAAAGTATAAGATTATAGTCTTTTTTGGATGTCTCATTATCTATCTTTGTCAGAATGCCTTTGAGGCAAATGTTATCACTGTATTGATAAGTGTAACTTTGGGCGCCTTTTTAAGTTACTTTGAAAACATAAAGGTTAAGACTGTTCTTTGTCTTGGATTTATTTTTATATCCTTTGTTTTACCTGAATTTATGGTTTTTATGCCTTTAATAGTTTTTGATATGCTGTTTTACAGATATCAGTTTTTCAATCTGTTTCTGATAATTCCTTTGATAACTTTTTATAATTCGGTTTCGATACAGCTTTTTTCTGTAGTATTTGTGATGCTTGTTTTATCGGCGGCATTAAAATATTCAAGTCAAATGGAAGATAATTTGAAATTAAAATACAACCGCCTCAGAGATACAGCAAGGGAGATGTCTATTCAGCTTGAAAAACAGAAAGAAGAATTAATAGAAAAGCAAGATTATGAGCTTAGCATAGCAACCCTTAACGAGCGAAATCGCATAGCCAGGGAAGTCCATGACAATGTGGGTCATCTTCTGTCCAGCGCTATTTTACAATCCGGAGCGCTTATCACA
>JAAYMA010000086.1 GCA_012521615.1 Clostridiaceae bacterium
CATGTTTGTTACTAATTAGTGTAAAGTAAACTATCTGAAATCCCTCGAAACGCAGATGTTTTCTGATCTGACTGACTCTATGGAATTTACTTTTACAAACCGGAGTTTACTTTTTCAATTGACCCAATTAATGCTTTAAATAAACTTCTACCTGTTTTTTCTCTTTATTTCCCTTGCCAAACTTGAGAAAATCGGGACCAAAAGGCTTATGCCGAAGGATATAAGCCAGTCATTGAGTTTAAGGGGCATAGTGCCGAGAATAGGCCTTAATCCCGGTATATATATAACTGCAAGCAGCATAAGTATAGAACTTATGACAGCCAGCACCAGATAAATATTCGATAATATATTAATTTCAAACAGTCCTCTTGATTCCGATTTGCATTCGAATACGTGAATTAGCTGTGACATTACCAGTGTGACCAATGCCGCTGTACGCGCCACATCAATATTACTGCTCAACTTGTAAACAACCATAAAACTTGCAAGCGTTGATATCGCAATGAGAATTCCCCTCAGTGCAATGACCGATGAAAGACCATGAGCAAATATACTTTCATCGGGTTTTCTGGGAGGTTTTTCCATAATATCAGGATCTCCCGGCTCCATACTCAGAGCAATAGCAGGAAGCCCGTCAGTAGCAAGGTTAACTATAAGTATCTGGGCAGGAAGCAAAGGTATGGGAAGACCAAAAATCATGGAGAGAAACATTGTAAAAACCTCTCCCACATTACAGGAAAGAAGATATCTTATAAATTTACGGATATTGGAATATATATTTCTCCCCTCTTCAACTGCTGCTACAATACTTGAAAAATTGTCATCCATTAGAATCATAGCTGCCGACTGTCTTGTTACATCAGTACCCGATTGGCCCATCGCAATGCCTATGTCCGCATCCTTTACAGCAGGGGCATCATTAACTCCATCCCCAGTCATTGCAACAATATGTCCTTTATTTTTAAATGCCCTCACTATCCTTAATTTATGCTTGGGGAAAACTCTTGCAAATACAGTTGCTCTTTCACAAGCTTTTTCAAGTTCGTGGTCACTCATTTCATCCATCTCTGATCCGGTTAATACCAAATCTCCCGGGCGGTATATATCCAGCTTTTCAGCAATAGCAACAGCAGTTTCTCTATGGTCACCTGTAATCATTACAGTTTTTATCCCGGCTTTTCTGCATCTGGCAACAGCATCTACAGCCTCTTTTCGAGGAGGATCGGTCATTCCCGCAAGTCCTACAAAAACAAAGTCCCTCTCCAGCTCATTGCTCCACAACTCTTCAGGGCGGACTGTTCTATAAGCGAAGCCCATCACCCTTAAAGCTTTAGAGGTCATGTTCTTACACTCTCTAATTATCTGTTCTTCATCATCGAAAGTCATTTTTCTTTCCCTGTCAGAAATCAAAATTCTGTTGCTTTTTCCTAATATTATCTCAGGTGCTCCTTTTGCAAAAAGAAACAATTCTCCGTTATGCGCCCTGCAAATCACCGACATCAATTTTCTGTCCGAATCAAAAGGAATTTCACGAACCCGGGTATAATTGTTTTCTACTGCTTTTTTATCAATTCCACTGTCCAGGGCAGCCCTTACAAGCGCCACCTCTGTAGGGTTTCCTTCTATATCAAGCTCATTTCTGTTATCCCCAACCTTGTTTATGTGAGTATTTCCACACAGCATTCCTATTTTAAGCAGAAGTTTAAGACCAAAAGTCTTATCTGCCCTGACTTCTCTTCCTCTGCAGTAGATTGACAGTCCACCTTTTGAATTTCTTTCAAGAATATAGGGATTCTTGCCCGCATAGGCAGATACAACCGTCATACGATTTTCGGTAAGTGTTCCGGTTTTATCAGAACAGATAACAGTTGCGCAGCCCAAAGTTTCAACAGCGGGAAGTCTTCTGATTAATGCATTTCGCTGAACCATCCGCCTTACTCCTATGGCAAGCGCGATGGTCACAACTGCGGGCAATCCTTCGGGTACAGCAGCTACCGCAAGGCTTATTCCGCCAAGCAGCATCTGGATTATGGGTTCTCCGCGCAAAACACCTATAAGAGCAACGATTGCACAGATGCTGAGGCAAATCGTTACCATTACTTCTCCAAGCCGCTCCAGTTTCTTTTGAAGAGGTGTTTCCTGAGTACCGGCAGTAACAATCATATCTGCTATTTTTCCCATCTCTGTATCCATGCCCGTATTTACCACTACTGCTTTCCCGGTACCATTGGTAATCATGCTTCCCATATATACAATATTACTGCTTTTTATTTCGTTTTCTGTCTCATTAATATCAATTCCAGTCTTGGAAACGGGAATTGATTCGCCTGTCAACATGGACTCATCGGCAAACAGTGAATTGGCTTCTATTACAACTGCATCGGCAGGGACACGGTTACCTGCTTCAAGCACAATTAAATCTTTTGGCACAACCAGCTCAGCTTCGATATCTTTTATTCTTCCATCCCTTACAACCTTTGCATGAGGAGCTGCCATATCCATAAGGGCTTCCATGGCTTTCTCTGTCTTCATTTCCTGAAAAAAACCAAGAAAACCGTTAAGCAAAATAATGGCGACTATGGCTATACCTTCACTATTTTCACCCAAAAAGAAAGAAATTATAGATGAGGCTATGAGTATAATAATCATCAGATCTGTAAATTGTGAAATAAGAGTTTTAAACCAGGAGCTCTTTTTCTGAGCTTTTATTTTATTCCTGCCATATTGCTCCAAAGCTCTTTTTGCTTCTGTTTCAGAAAGCCCGTAATAATTTTTATTTATGTCATTCAATACCAATGAAGATTTAACGGCCTCCACAATACCACTCCCTGTGAAAAAGAAATAAATAGGACAATCTATCCTATGCATTTCTCACAGGGAATAGTACAAGATAGCATGAATTAATGAGTTGGAGATATTACAGAAATACTTCCTGGTCAATAAAAAGTCCAACCGGGCAATGATCCGAACCTAAGATATCTGAATATATAACAGCATCTTTCATTTTATCTTTGATTTTCTCCGAAACACAGAAGTAATCAATACGCCATCCAATATTTTTTTCCCTGGCTTTGAACATATATGACCACCAGGTGTAAGCATCCTTTTTATCAGGATAAAAGTATCTGAACGAATCTACAAACCCGGCTTCAAGAAGCTCTGTGAATTTGGCTCTTTCTTCATCAGTAAAGCCTGCATTCTTGCGGTTTGAATCGGGGTTTTTCAGATCTATCTCCTTATGTGCCACATTCAAATCCCCACAGACAATAACAGGCTTTATTTTATCCAGCGAAACAAGATAAGCCCTGAAAGCATCCTCCCAAATCATACGATATGGCAGACGGGCAAGACCACGCTGGGAATTAGGCGTATAGACATTTACCAGGAAGCAGTTTTCAAATTCCAAAGTAATAACCCGCCCTTCCCGGTCATGTTCTTCAATTCCGATACCATATGTAACTTTAATGGGACTAATCCTGGTATAAACTGCTGTACCAGAATAGCCCTTCTTTTCAGCATAGTTAAAATATGATTTATAACCTTCCAGTTCCAGATCCAGCTGGCCTTCTGAAAGTTTTATCTCCTGCAAACATAAAATATCGGGTTTCTGATCATCGAAAAAATCCAGGAACCCTTTATTAAGAACAGCACGCAATCCGTTTACGTTCCATGATATCAGTTTTAGCATTACATATCTCCTTTATATTGTAGTCTTTGACAATATGTTCATATTAAAAAGTTACACGCTAATAATCAGTCCTCATGTCTGTCTTATTCCTGCTGTATTCGCACAAAAAACCTGTTATTACAGTTGTCAGCGGAATAGTCAATATAAGTCCGATACTGCCGGCCAAAGAGCGGATAATCTCGCCGGCAAATCCATCCTGATTTATTATTTCAGCTAAAGGCATATTATAGGCACCAAACAGTATCAGCAGCGGCAGAGATCCACCTACATATGCCAGAATAAGAGTGTTTGCCATGGTCCCCATCATATCCCTGCCTATATTCATACCGGACTGAAAGAGTTGGGTTCTGTTCATTTCCGGATTCTGCTCCTTTATTTCAAACATAGCCGAAGATAAAGACATACCCACGTCCATACAGGCTCCGAGAGCCCCCAGAAGAATACCGGCGAAAAGTAAACCTCTGTAATTAAAATTAATGTTCTGTGGTATGTACAAAAGCATCTGGGATTCTTCTGTGCCTAAACCGGTCAGTTTTGCCATGGTTCCAATAATTTTAGCTATTATGCCTGCAGCTACTACTCCCCCGGTTGTACCCAGAACGGCAGCAAGTGTTTTTTTATTAATGCCGCTTACCAGAACCAGAGTTGCGGTTGTTATCAAAATGCTGACAAGAACGGTTATAGTCATAGGATCATGACCTTTAAGAAGAAGCGGAAGTAAAATAAAATATATAGAAAGAACAGTAAGAACCAGCGCTATTAAGGTCTTGAAACCTTTCATCCGCCCGACTGGCAGAATTACTGCAACAAAAACTGCAACCAGCAATAATATCGATTTGTCCCTTGCAGGATTATAGATAACGGCTGAGACTATTTTTCCGGCATCATCGAGCTCAAGGGTAACAAGGACTTCATTGCCTGGTCTTAAAAGAACATTGTTTTGTCCACCCACAAAATCAAGACTTAATGGGTATTCTGCCTTAACAACCGTATTTTTAAATTCACCCTGGATTATCCTGACTTCCAGAAGCTGAACACTGTCTTCTATGGAACCGCCTGAATATTCAATAATATCTTTTCGCATATCAAGGTTTCTGATTACTTTACCCCGGGTATTGACGACAGTTATTTCTTCAGGAATGCCACCTTCAAATTCATCCTGAAATATTTCCTCGCCAAAAACCGTTACACTATACGAAAAAATAACAGTTATTATAAAAATAAAAACAAATATTTTTTGTGTGTATTTTTTCAGTTTCATATTTCCGCCCCTGTAAAATACTGAATACTTACTCTGTTTAGTCCTCGAAGTACATTATATATTAGCTGAGAAAGCGGTGCAAGCTGTGGCATAATCCGGTAAAATTTTTTACATAGGTGACTGATTAATGAAAAAGTCATCAAAAAACTACATAATTTCTTAGAATATGTACTAAATTAAATATTGCTATTGAAACAACAGCAAACCAATGATAGAATAAGAAAAAATATCTTTAAGTTTGGTACAGAGATGCCGACAAGATGTTTAATACAGTTTAATATGGTGAATTGTGCGTATTTACATGCATAATGCCTGTTAATTGTGTATCTTCTTGTCTGCGAACAGACAAGATTTTTTGTTTTTCTGGGATTATTCTTTAAACAACTGGCAACTTTAAAAAGGAGTTTGATACTTTGAAATTTAAAGCACAAATCATGGACGAAATTGCAGTGGAAAGGGCTATAACCCGGATAGCCCATGAAATTATTGAGAAAAACCGTGGTATTGAAAATTTATGTCTTATTGGTATCAGAACGAGAGGCGTATTTATTGCATCAAGACTTGCAAAAGCCATTGAAAAAATCGAAGGTAAAACTGTCGATATGGGAATTCTTGATATTAGTCTTTATCGTGATGATCTCACTTTTTCTGCTGACGATCCTGTTGTCAATGCCACAGAAATTCCTTTCTCAATAGTAAATAAAAAGGTTGTCCTTGTAGATGACGTGATTTATACCGGTCGCACCGTCCGTGCTGCCATGGATGCAATTATGAGCATTGGGCGAGCTGCAAGAATCCAGCTTGCTGTGCTTATAGACAGAGGACACAGAGAGCTTCCCATCAGGAGCGATTTCGTCGGCAAGAATATACCTACTTCAAGCTCCGAAATAGTAGCTGTACGTTTTAAAGAATACGACGGAGAAACAAGTGTTAAGTTGTACCAAAGAAATGATTAAAATATTTTGCGAGGGGGATTTTTAACATGGTTAATAACCATACCCAAATCGGATACTTACCCGATGAAAAACCACCATTTTGGAAACTGTTACTTTACGCAATTCAACAGGTAATTGTCATGTTCCCGGCTACAGTTGCCGTGGCTCTGATAACAGATTTCCATATCTCAACAACTATTTTTGCCAGCGGTTTTGCGACGCTTTGTTTTATTCTTGTCACAGGAAGACAAATTCCTCTTTATTACGGTTCAAGTTTCTCATATGTAGCAGCAATAGGCGGATTAATGAGCTCTGAAGCTCTTTCAGGATTTGCTCTTAACGATAAGATCGCTATAGCCCAGTTCGGAATTGTAATGTCCGGTCTTGTATCGATTGCTGCGGGACTGGTCGTAAACCGTTTCGGCAGGGATACAATAGAAAAAATTCTTCCAGCTTCAATTACAGGTCCCATAGCAATAGTCATCGGTCTTACTCTGGCTGACACTGCTCTGGGCGATGCCGCATCTATAGTTATCGGAACAAATGCTCAGGGTGAAACATTATTTGCGGCCACAGGTACTGAAGAAGCCCTTGCTAAAAATCTTGCCTGGGTTATCTCTCTTGTTACATTAATTTCGACCATTCTGTTTTCAGTATATCTGAAAGGTGTTGCCGGACAGCTTCCGTTACTTTTGGGTCCAATTCTGGGTTGTTTTACTGCATTTGTTATTAAACTCATTACCGGAATTAGTTTTTTCAGAGTCTTACCTGAAACTGCAAACAGTGGATTTTTCGCGCTTCCAATATTCACTCTGCCAAAACCTAACCTTATGGCTGTTGCAGCAATAATGCCCATAGCAATAGCTACCATACCGGAATCTACAGCACATATTTATCAGCTCGATGTCTATGTAAATGACCTTGCCAAAAAGAAAGGTTCAAAGAAAAATTACAACATTGCCGATAAACTTGGCCTTAATCTGATAGGTGACGGTATAGGTGATATAGTTGCCGGTTTCATCGGTGGTCCTGCAGGAACAAACTATGGAGAAAACATCAGTGCAATGGCTATAACTAAGGTATTCTCCATACCAGTTTTAATTGCTGCAACCATTATTGCCATGATAATTTCATGCTTCACTCCTCTGATCAATGCAATTTATGCACTTCCCTACCCTGTCATAGGCGGACTGGAAGTATATCTGTTCGGTGCTATTGCAGCACAGGGTGTGGCTATTATGGTAGAGAAAAAGGTGGATCTTTTCAATGCAAAAAATATAGCCGTTATAGCTACCATCATGATTATCGGTCTTGGTGGTCAATTCAAATTCGGCGGTAACATTCCGTTCTTTGGTATAGAAGTACCTTGCGTAGCAGGAGCAGCTATTTTCGGAATACTCCTTAATATTCTCCTGAGCATAGGTCAGAAGAAAAAACAAGAAAGTGCCGCGTAATAAAATTTTGTGATAATAGTCGAATAAAGGGTTCTACGTCAAATGTTGGGGTTGAACTAAGTAAAATGAAATAGCCCGTGGATTACTGGCAGATGATCAATTTAGGTTATCTGCCAGTTTTTATGTACATATTTAAGCCATAACATGCAATATTC
>JAAYMA010000087.1 GCA_012521615.1 Clostridiaceae bacterium
ATTAAGGTGACTCATTTCGGACCCTCCAATATGTTTTGGTTTTGTCACTTAAAACATTATCAGAGGTTCTGATTTGAGTCACTTCTTTTTTATCATGTTTGGGCAATTAATTTTACAACTTACCTTGAATAATAATCCATCCAAAAATTATTCCTGTCTCAGGGCTTTCATAACACTCAATTTCATGGCTCTCCTTGCAGGCAGCATCCCTGCGATTAGGCTGGTTATAGGAGCAAATACAATGGCTGCTACAGGAAGCCAGAAAGGTATGTAGGATGATGGCATTGTCTTCTGTCCGTCGGGTGTCCAGATGATTGAACTGCCAAGACTTACATTAAATCTGTTTAAGAGATATGACAAAAGAAAACTTAACAGCACACCCAAAATGCCTCCGAAAACACCAATCCACCAGGCCTCAAGCATAAACAGCCTATATATATCTTTGAGTTTTGCGCCTATCACCTTAATAATACCTATCTCTTTTGTACGTTCATAAATAGACATATACATGGTGTTTGCAATGCCTATAGCAGCAATCAGCAAAGACATAATTCCAATTCCGAGTAAAATCTGTCTCAGGCCTTTTGATTGTTCTTTCATATGCTCCAATGTCTCAATAGGGCTGTAGCACTCATAGCCAAGATCTTTTATCTGTTCCATTACATCAACGACCACATCTATATTCTCTGCTTTGACAATGGCCTGATAATATCCCTCTTCCTGATTTCCGTCACGTATACCCGGTACAGGCATAACACTTACACCGCCGCCTGAACCTCCGCTGTTTTGCTTATTGTATTTTTCCATTTCCTTTTCATACTTTTTTACTGTTTCCATGGGCATGAGGATTCTCCAACTATACTCGGAACCCAACTGATCTATCATACCCACTGCTTCAACTCTGACAGGTCTTGCCGGAACCTTGGGTTTTGGAGTACCTGGAGGCAGCTTTTCTCCATAATTCATATCCCAGCTTATTGTAAGCTTTTCCTCCATAATATCAAAGTCCTCGGGTATGGGCTCCCATCTTTTGGCTTTAGGATCACGGAAGTTATAAATTATATCCCTGCCGATTATCATATGATTGGTATCGCCTTCCATTAAAGGACGCCCTTTGGTAACCGGGATATCAAAAATATCAAACATTTTAGGTTCTATGCCCATTATCGAAACATGACCCACATATTTTCCTGCCATCATTTTTACATGTATTTCGTATATGGGCATAGCACCCTCCACTCCATCTATCTGTTCAAAATAGGCAATCATATCATCATCAAGGGCAGGTATATCTTTGCCGTCCGGTGTTTTTCCTCCCCGGTTAAAATTGTATACCTGAATTTGCATGATACTGCCCATCTGGTTAACCTGTTCCATAAAATTTCTGTTCATGGCAAGGCCCAGTGAAAGCATGACTATAATGGCACAGGTACCTATCATTACCCCTGATATGGTCAGCAGTGAACGGAGTTTATGGCGAAACAGGTTTTTTATACTTAGCAATAAAGAATCAATCAGTTTCATTAAAATTCAAACTCCTCACTCTTTTTACGTTTGCGTTTTACCAGAATAATCACTGTTACTGCTATACCAACAACCACAACACCAATAATGATATAGAACCATACACTTGATGTAAAACCGCTGTTTCCAGGCTCTTCAAATCCGCCATCAATGGGTTTGTCAATGGGGAAATCATCCACAGGCATTATCATTTCGGTTACGTTCATGGTAAATTCTTTTACAAATTCCTGCTGCTCCCCGCTGGCGGTTTCATACTGGAACACCAGACGACCGTTTATCGGACCGGGCATGTTGGGGAAAATTGTAAATTCAAAATACTCCCTGTAACCAGGTGAGAAGTTGCCAAAGTAGCTGCTCTTGGGATCAGCGGTGAAGGCTCCTTCGTCCCCTTCAACATTGAATTTGACATTATAGATTTCTGTCTTGCCCATATTATACATTTCGAAATATACATATACGGGGTTACCCATATAAATTTCATATGGCAGGGAGATATCCGAAACTTCAAATCTGGCTGGCTGATACACTGGTATACCTATGATTTCATCAGCTTTATAGGGATTACCGGCCTCGTCTTCATATTCAAATGAAATGGTTACTGTATAGGTTTTGGACTTGGCATCCGGGATTGTAAACAGGGTCAGATTCCAGTCATATGTACCCTTTGGGCTTATTTCGTCTATATAAAATGTATTGCTGCTTCCCACCGGTGAAAATACGCTGCCCGTTTCGCTCGATTCTTCAGTAACAATGAAATTACCCTTAATATTTCTTACTGTCTTATATTTATGTGTATTTTGAAACTGGACATTCAGGGTGAATTCTTCACCGGCATGAACAAGTCCCGGGTCACTTGAATATTTGCTTACGATAATTTTAGGTATATCCTTTCCTGCCTCTATTCCACCAGTTCCTGATGAATCTATGAATACCGATATTGCCTGGGCGATAGAAATATTTTCGTTGGCATCGACACTTTCAACTTTAATGGTTATAGGTGCTCCGCCCCTTGCTGCATTGGCATCGGGCTGAAAACTAAATCTTACCTCTTTAGTCTCACCTTTTTTGATGGCCGGCAAAATGTGAAGGTTCTGTGTGACAGGAAGAAGGCTTGATCCCGCATCTGCCATAACTTTAACCTGACCGGAATCAAACTCTCCGCTGTTTTTTATCTTCACATATACTTCAAAAATTTCACCAGGCTTGACAGATGTCATTGTAGATCTGATTTCGGTTATCTCAAGAGTGGAGAGACTTTCACTTGCCCCTGTGACCGGAACCCAGATCTGCTGTTCGACCTTTTCATCATTTCCTTTTTCATCTTTGTATTCTATAAGGAATGTTACAGGGTAACTTCCTGTTTTCAGTGTACTTGATGCAATAAGTTTATAATTAAGAGTTCTGGCTTCTCCGCCGTATAATCTGTAGAAATCATAAATACCTGTACCTGAGGACAGTGAAAATGTCTCCTGAGACAATCCAGTGACTGAAACCTTAACTTCTCTGGCAGCTAAAGTACCGTCATTGCTCAGTACCAATGGAAGATCAAATGCTCCCCCTGCCTGAACAGCAATATTATTTTTCAGATTCAATTTAAGATTGCTGCTGGTCTCATAGTTTTTGACCTTTATGTACACTGTGTATTCATTGGGGGTAAAATCATCATTCCATGCATTTGTATATGACAAAAGGAAGGTTAGAGGATAAACGCCGTCCTGTACATATTTATCTACACTGACGGCCAATTCGAACTCCATGGATTTTCCATACTGAAGATATCTTACAGGCACCTCTGTTAAAACGTTCATCGAAGTGAAGGTATTAACATCTTTATAGACCGGTGTCACAAGCAGATTGTAAGCCGATGTGCTTAAGCTTACATTCTTTAAATTAATTTTAACAGTTCCGGTCCTTCCTGCAATCAGCTCTGTATCTTCAGAAACTGAGACCATGAATTCGGGCTTGTACTTGGAGGTATCTGCAGGCATTTCCATTTCTGCAAAACCTGGGACTGTAAATACAGCCATGAAGACAAAAATAATCAATGCAGACCAAATTGCTGATTTTTTAAGCATGTTTTTCTTCATAATTCTGATCCCTTCCATTCTCAATCTTTTCTATCTTTCCATCACGTAACTTAATGATACGTGTTGCAAATTCTGATAATTCAACGTCGTGGGTTACAATTACCAAAGTCTGATTGAACTGTCTGGCCATAGAAGTCATTAGCTTCATCATTTCAAAGGCATTTGCGGTGTCAAGGTTGCCGGTGGGCTCATCGGCAAATATTATTTTAGGGTTATTGGCAAATGCCCTTGCAATACTTACTCTTTGCTGCTGGCCACCGCTCAGTTCAGAAGGCTTATGTTTCATCCTGTCTTTCAGCCCCACAGCCTCCAGAAGTTCCTTGGCCCTTTCTGTCCTCTTTTTCCTCGACATACCACAAAAGCTAAGTGGCATAGTAACATTTTCAAGGGCCGTTAATGTGGGGATAAGATAATAGTTCTGGAAAACAAAACCTACATACCTCTGGCGGAAAACAGCCAGCTGGTTTTCGTTAAGTTTGTCTATCCTTGTTTTGCCTATATGTATTGAACCTTTGGTTGGTTTGTCAAGGCCGGCCATCAGATGGAGCAAGGTGGATTTGCCTGAACCCGAAGGCCCCTGTAAACAGCACACTTCGCCTTGCGTAATCTTCAGACTTATTCCGTCCACAGCCTTAATTATCTCTGAGCCCATCTTATAGGCTCTGTAAACATTATCCAGAGTTACTATTACAGACATAGAATTCCCCTTTACTCTTAATTAGGCTGATGAATTCATAATTCATCTTTCAGCCACGAGGCGATGTCGCCCAGCACCTGTTCTTTAACCTGCGCATCCTTTTCAAGCTCAAAAGTTTCTTTATTTTTCAAAAGTTTATTTGACAGCTCCTGCCCATCAAATTTAGTTCCTGCAAATAATTCCGGAAGCCGCAGAATTATTTCTTCACAGAGAGCATCTGAGTAAACATCGGCTTTCTGAACAACTGCATTGTCCACTTTAAAATATATTTCTACACCGCCCCAATTAAACCTCTTTTTTAATGAGATATTAAAATCCGGGGTTTCTCCAAAATTCCATTCCCAGGATCCGTTTCTGGTAATAATTTCTCTGAATTTCGAATCCTTCGGCCATATATCTTTATCATTGCAACTGAAATAAATGTGTTCCCCTTTTGAGCCATATTCGTCTTCAAAAGCTTTAATGACTGCCTTTTTTACAGTGTCCACCGTAAGCTCCCTGTTTACCTCGCATAAATTTATTACACGGCTTTTTACTGACGAAACACCCTTGGCTTCTATTTTCTCCCTTGATACATTAAGATAACGGGCCATTTTTTCTTTATTTGCATTTACAAGAATGGTTCCATGATGCAACCCATTTTTACCTCTGAAACAAAAAGCATTACCAGAAAATTTGCTGCCATTTACAGTTATATCATTCCGGCCGCTCATAACTGCCTCTATGCCCAGGAGTTTTAAAGCATTGATGATAACTCCACACTGGCGTTCGACATTATAACTGTCACGGTTTAGAATAAACGAGAAATTGAGATTTCCGTCATCATGGAAAACCGCTCCACCGCCTGAAATCCTCCGGGCAAGCCTGATATTTTCCTCCTCCATCAAATTCAAATTGCATTCAGTCCAGGGATTCTGATTCCGTCCTATAACAACAGTATCCTTGTTCTGCCATAAAAACAGCGTGGCCTCTCCCCTGGACTGGTTAATCAAAAAATACTCTTCCAATGCAAGATTAATCCATGGATTTTTAATATCTGTAGTAATAACTTTGACTGATTCGACCATTTTTCATCCCTATCTGTTATTTGTTCTTTGGCAGGATATTTGTAAACTTTACAACATTATATGATATAAATCCATTTATATCTATATATAACCACAAATATCCATACAGTATTTTACCGCAATAAAATATGGAAAAAGCTGCTTCTTTAAAATAGACGCAGCCTTCCATATAAAAGTTCACAGTTTTATTAAAATTTTTAAGAACTTTTTTCAAATATATATCAATATCTTTACCTGCTCCACTTAAGAACCGGATTACGCGCTGCTTTTACCTCATCCAGCCTTGTAACATAAGTATTTTTTGGAGCATTTTTCAAGAGCTCCGGATTCTCCTTGGCAAGTTCTGCAAGTTCTCTCATGGCCCCGATAAAAGCATCCAAAGTCTCCGGACTTTCTGTTTCGGTAGGTTCAATCATCATAGCCTCTTTGACTATAAGCGGAAAATAGACCGTTGGCGGGTGGAAACCTTTATCAATTAAATTCTTGGCAAGGTCCAATGCTGTAATGTCGTTTTCGGCCTGTCTGGATGCAGAAAGTACAAATTCATGCATACAGATTCTGTTGTATGGAATTTCAAATACATCCTCGAGTTTTTTCCGGACATAATTGGCATTAAGCACTGCAGTCTCGGAAACAGTTTTAAGACCACGGGGTCCCATTGTTAAAATATAACTTAAAGCTTTTACTATGACAGAAAAGTTTCCGTAGAATGATTTTATACTGCCTATTGATAAAGGCCTGTCATAATCCAGGACGTAACTGTCTCCCTTCTTCTCTATGACCGGCACTGGCAAGAATGGCACCAGTTCTTTTGAAACCCCTATCGGTCCTGCTCCCGGTCCTCCGCCTCCATGAGGGGTTGAAAAGGTTTTATGAAGGTTGACATGTGCAATATCAAAGCCCATATCTCCAGGTCTTGCAATACCCATAACAGCATTCATATTTGCCCCGTCGTAGTATAGCAAACCTCCGCATCTATGAACCATTTCGGATATTTTCAGAATATCTTCTTCAAATAAACCTAAAGTATTGGGATTGGTAAGCATCAAACCTGCCACAGTATCATCCAGCACTTCCTCAAGAGCCTTGATATCCACACATCCTCTTTCATCCGATCTAATATGCACTACCTCAAACCCTGCAAGGGCAGCTGATGCAGGATTTGTGCCGTGGGATGAATCCGGAACAATAATTTTTACTCTTTTTTTATCGTTTCTGGATTCATGATATGCCTTTATTATCATTAATCCGGCAAGTTCTCCCTGCGCACCTGCCGCAGGCTGGAGTGAAACTCTTTCCATACCGAGAATTTCTGATAAATACTTATCCATCCGGTACATTACCTCAAGACAGCCCTGTGCGCTTTGCAGGTCCTGTAAAGGATGCATCTGAGTAAAACCATTCAGGGAGGCAATGTCTTCATTTATCTTAGGATTATATTTCATTGTGCAGGAACCCAGCGGATAAAAACCTGAATCCACGCCGAAGTTCCTTTGTGAAAGAGCTGTATAATGGCGGATAACATCTGTTTCCGACACTTCAGGAAGCTGAGGGCATTCTTTTCTTATAAGATTCTCCGTAAACACAGAATGTATATCTGCTTTGGGGACATCACTTTCGGGAAGGGAATATCCGATCCGGTTTTCAACTGATTTTTCAAAAATGGTTCTTTCATCCCTCATACTTACACCCCTCCCTGGCATATTCTTTTTACTTTTTCACTGAACATATCTATTTCAGCCTTTGTGCGTTTTTCAGTCACTGCCACCAGCCAGCAGCCATCAAGTTCAGGGTAATCCCCGGAAAGATCATATCCACCTATTATACCGTCATTTAAAAGTTCCTTATTAAGTTTATCAGGACTCACTTTAGGCTTTACAACAAATTCCCTGAAAAATGGTGATTTAAAGACTTCTGTCACCTGATCAGTTGCAAGTAAAGTGTTGTAAGCATAAATTGATTTGTCTATACACTGGCTTGCAACCTCAGTAAGCCCCCTCTTACCCATTAAAGAGAGATAAACTGTTGCAGCCAGAGCACAAAGAGCCTGGTTGGTGCAAATATTTGAAGTGGCCTTTTCACGGCGGATATGCTGCTCTCTTGCCTGAAGAGTAAGCACATAGCCCCGCCTTCCTTCTGTATCGGTTGTCTGACCTACAACCCTTCCCGGCATACGGCGGATAAACGGTTTTTTGACGGCAAAATAGCCCAGAAGCGGACCTCCAAAACTCATAGGAATTCCCAGTGGCTGAGCCTCTCCAACTGCAATATCAGCGCCAAGACTTCCGGGGGCTTCAAATACCGCTAATGATATAGGGTCACACACACAAATAAGGAGGGCTCTTTTTTCTTTTGCCTTTTCAGATACAGATTTTATATCCTCAAGGATTCCAAAGAAATTTGGGGACTGAACTACCACTGCGGCAGTATTTTCAGATATGGCTTCACTTAGCTCACTCATATCAAGAGTCCCGCCAAAATCATTGTCAATATTAAAGCCTACTTCTCTGACTGTGATACCTGAATAACGCAATACTGAAGACAAAGTCTTTCTGTATTCAGGATTGACACTTCTGGCTACTACAACTTCGCTGCGGTTGTTATACCTTGCAGCCAGCAGAACAGCCTCATACAAAGCCGAAGCTCCATCATAGACAGAAGCATTTGAAGCATCCATCCCGGTAAGTTCTGCAATCATTGTCTGATACTCAAACATGGCCTGCAGAACGCCCTGGCTAATTTCAGCCTGATATGGTGTGTAAGAGGTGTAAAACTCCTGTCTGCCAATTATATGGTTTACAGCGGAAGGTATGATATGGTCATAAACACCCGCACCCAAAAAACATGTATTCGAAGCAGCATCAGAATTTTTCCGGATAAGGCTCTGAAACTCCTTTTTCAATTCATACTCAGAATATGGTCCGGGGAGCTTCAAATCCTCTTTAAGCTTTAACTTGTCGGGAATAGCTGAAAACAGCTCATCTATGGAAGACAAGTTTAAAGTTTTCAACATCGCTTCCCGCTGCTCACTTGTTGCAGGAATATATGGTGATTTCAAGAAAATCACACCTCCTCTTTCTCAATAAACTCCTCGTACTCGGTGTGATTCATCAAATTCTCAAGCTCGGTTGTATCCTCCATTTTTATTACTGCAATATGATTTTCATAAGGATCCTCGTTAATTAGTTCAGGAGCATCATTGAGTTCCTCATTTACTTCCACTATTTCACCTGAAACAGGAGAGAAAATATCAGATGCAGCTTTAACAGATTCAACCACACCTAAAACATCTCCCTTCTTAATCCGGGCACCCGGACTTGGAAGCTCAACATAAACTACACTCCCTAAGGAATCCTGTGCATAATCAGTTATCCCAATATAGGCCAGATCACCTTCCACACGCACCCATTCATGTTCCTCTGAATAATAAAGATCAGGTCTTGTCTCCATAAAAAAACCTCCTAAACTATGAAATCATTATTTATATACCCAGTCACAATTATTTCTTACACTGTATCTGCTTACTTTTTTACACTTCTTTTATAAAACGGGATTTCCACTATTTTTGCTTTCAGGTCGCGGTTGCGTACCCTTATTTCTACCTCATCCCCAAAATTCAGGTCTTCCCCTTCTAAAAGAGCAAGTCCGCCATTTATATTCAGGGTTGGAAGCGGTCCTCCGCTTGTAACATAACCGATTGTTTCACCATGCTTTAATACTTCGTATCCGTTCCGGGGTATACCCCTGTCAAGCATTTCAAAACCATAAATTTTTCTTTTAAGATCTTCCTGAACTTTGAAGTTTTCTGCCTGCTGAACTAAAGCTTTCTTTCCTATAAAATTCTCCTTATTAAATTTTACAAACCTGTCCAGCCCTGCCTCAAGAGGTGTAATTTCTTCTGAAAGCTCATGACCATATAGGGGAAGTGCTGCTTCAAGCCTTAAAGTGTCTCTGGCACCTAACCCTGCCGGCAATAGACCTTCATCTTTTCCTGCATTTAAAATGTCATTCCACAACTTTACCGGATCAGAGCCGTTTTCTTTAATATTGAGGTACAGTTCAAAACCATCTTCTCCTGTATATCCGGTTCTCGACAGAATAACATTCATGCCTGATATGGTTGTTTCTTTGAACCTGAAAAAACCTGGAAGATCATTATCATCTGTGAGTTTTCTGATGATGTCCCCGGATTTGGGACCCTGAAGGGCTAACAATACATAATCCGATGTCAGATCTTCAACTTTAACGTCTCCGAAAATATGAGAGCTTATCCACTTGAAATCCTTCTCTGTATTACTGGCATTTGCAACGATGAAAAGCCTTGTATCTGATATCTTGTACACCAGAACATCATCTACAACAGTACCATTTTCATAGCACATGGGACAATATACTGCTTTATAACAAGGCGCGGATGAAATATCGTTGGTAACGAGATTATCCACAAATTTTAAACTGTCCCTGCCTGTTACAAATATCATACCCATATGGGACACATCAAAAAGGCCTGCATTATTTCTTACCGCATGGTGTTCCTTGAGTATGTCTGAGTAGGATACCGGAAGTTCCCAGCCTCCGAAAGAAATGAATTTGGCTCCCAAAGACTTTTGAGTTTCATATAAAGGAGTTCGTTTGTTCATTTTTTATCTCTCCTATAGGGCTGCTGATTAAACTGTAATAGTCACTAAGCCTATTATTAACAAAATTTAAAAGTAGTTTCATTATATTAATACTATAGCTGGAAGTCAATTCCTGAAAATATCTGAGACCTTTATTTAAACCAAATTAAAAAGTCCCTCAGACTTGCTAAGGGACTTAATGATAACTTATTTAATTACTCTTCTTGCACCCATGTATTTTCCTCTGTACGAGCTCAGATTTTGGATAACCACCTTGCCTTTACTTGAAGAGGCATGGATGAAGGTACCGTCACCTAAATAAATTCCTACATGACTTACGTCTGCAGCACCGCCATTTGTATCAAACAGGAGAATATCTCCGGCTTTGATATTTGAGCGGTCAACTTTGGTACCAAAATTCCAATAAGCTGACGATGAGCGTGGCACGTATATACCGAAATGAGAATATACATATTTTGTGAGCCCTGAACAATCAAGACCGCTCTTGGAATTGCCGCCCCACACATATTTGACACCCAGAAGGGTTTTGGCATAGGATACTACCTGCTGGGCAAGACTCTGTCCTTCTGAACTCTGCGGACTTGACGCAGGAGCAGATGAAGTTCCGCGTGAAGTGGCGGTTTCTTTGGGCTTAACGACTTCATTAGCACTGTTTACAAGATATTTTGCAAGCACATAACCCTTTCTGTCCTGCCAGGTAATAATTCTTGCCCATTCTCCTATTGTTTCATAATAAGTGACCCTGTCACCTCTTTTTATTGTCTGGACAAGCTCGCTTGAGCTGTCAGGTTCGGATCTCACATTAAGTTCATTTGCATTTACCCATTTCACAACGCCCTTGATCTGAGTTTTTGGTGAGGCTTCGGGCGAGGGTTCAGGCTGTGAAGCATCTTCTTCCTGATTTGTTTCAGCCTGAGTATTTAAAGTTTGAATCTGATTCTCATCAGTATTCTCAGAAGCAGCCAATTTTTCTGCTTTCTCTTTTAATATCTGCTTTATCATTTTTTTCTCTAACATTATTTCTTCTATGTCATTAAAAGGGGTGCTGTCATAAGATAGTACCGGGGATGAATTGTTGATGTCTAAAAGAGGTGAAATTTCATCAGTTTCTGCATTTTGGTCTATTTCAACCGAATCAGCTGTATTTACTAATTTTGCAGACAAAGCAAAAGCTGTTTGCGATAGTATAAACAGCAAAATTAATATTAAAAATGAAATATTGGCCGGTTTATGTGTCTTCAATGTTGTTCATCTCCTATTTTAGGCTCCCGGAGTTAGCTGACGGGTTCGGGTAAATAGGCAACCCTACCATATAATATGGATTAACCCCAATAAAACTTGGTTCCTCCGTATTCCTTTAAGGAAATTAGCCTTGTATTTGCGCATATATAACAATTATATGTCGAATCATTCCAATTGCTCAGTCAATTATACCAGTCACGGCCCAATACTTCAACTATCGGATAAAATTACCATATTTTTTTCCAGAAACAAAAGCTTTAATAAAAAACTCTTGCCGCAAAATTTTTTCTGGATAATATTTTTTATAATTATCTATATTGTAAATCAGTAATAACTCTATTAGCTTGAATTACTTAAAAAATTGAAGGCCTTTCCCTACATTATTATATGTCTTGTCCTTAAGGTATGATCAAAAAATATTAGCCTCAGCAATATTTCCCATTATTTTTTTAATCCTTATCAGATTATTTTTCTATACGTAAAGGACATTCTGAACGGCTTTAAATATTAATTTTTGCTGGAAATAAAATTATGATAGAATATCTAATATAGATACGGAGGAGAACTGTTTTTTTGTAAAATATTACATCCAAAAATCACTTGCAAAACAATAAAATCCATGTTATACTATTAAAGCGCTTGAGGCGATACATTCAAATGACGGCGCGGAGTGGAGCAGCCTGGTAGCTCGTCGGGCTCATAACCCG
>JAAYMA010000088.1 GCA_012521615.1 Clostridiaceae bacterium
GTCACCCTTTTTATTTTTCGGTTTTTTTACGATAGTATATATGGGAGCTTTATTCCAAAATAAATTTGCCTTAAAAGGGTTTTTATTATGAAGAAAGAACGTCTGATCAAAAGTATAATAGTTGGAATTTTGATGGTGATTACCTTTTGGTTTGGGTTTCGCCCTGTGATAAAGGGCAATGTTTTTCAGAGATATATTAAAATGATCAGAAAAGATCTGAATTTTGATGATTTCGAATATGCCACAATTGTAATCGGTTCTGAACCTGAAGGTATTGCCTCTGCTTTGGCCTGTGCCAGAACCGGTCTTAAAACTCTTCTTGTCACCGGGGACTCAAGTCTTGGTGGATACATAACTTCTGGTAAAATATCCAGAATGAATCCTCAGAAAGGGCTTATAAATGGAAAGAGAGTTTCCTTGAACAAAGGTATTTACGAGGAGATTTTTGGCCGGATCAGTATAGGTTTCAGCAGCTTAGAATACGAGTCACAGATTGAAAAGCTTGTGGAGGCTGAAGAAAGCCTTGATGTAATCTACAACAGTAAAGTGACAGAGGTGGAAATTGAAAATCAAATACTTAAGGGAATTACTGTTGAAAATCCCCAGGGAAAATTCCATTATACTGCAAGAAATTTTATTGATGCTACATTCAAAGGGGATTTGCTGAAATTGTGCGGGACTCCTTACAAAAAAGGATCAGAAGATATAGGTTTTAAGGAATTTTATTCTCCGGTGGAATTTAACTTCAGTATATCGGGAGTTGACACCGAAGCCCTCCAAAAAAACAGGAAGACCACAGATTTTATAGATGAATTTCAGCTTGTTTTGTTATCATATCAGAAAGTAAAACCTAATACCAAGATGGTATCGCCTGCGTTCATAATATTAAACGATGATGAGGTAGTAATATCAGGATTGCAGGTTTATGGTGTGGATGTGGAAGATGATGCAGCTTTGAATGCCGCATACAAGGAAGCTGAACAGGAAGCCATCATGATGACGGCATATCTGAAAAATGTCGTGACTGCTTTTAAAGATTGTAAATATAAAGAAGGGCCTGAAAGTCTGTTTATTCCTGAATATCTGCACTATGAAGGAAGATATTCTCTTACAGTTGCAGATATTATGGAGAACAGGAACTTTGAAGATGGTATTGCCCTTTGTTCTGAAAAGGTCGATGCAAGTAAATTTACAAAAGATAATATTGAATATATTGTGGTCGACCCCCATGTATATTCAATTCCCCTCGGCTCAATCATTCCGGCAAATCTGGAAAATGTACTGATGCTGGGGTCAAAGGCATCTTACAGTTCGCTTGCTGCCACAAGTGCCGGAAGCATTCCGGCCCGTATAACTGTTGGCGAGTCAGCGGGTCTAATATCGGCATACAGTTTTCTGAATAATATCTCGCCTCTTGAGATACTTAATCAGTCTGAAGAGTTGAAAAGTTTAAGAAAATATTTAAAACATGGCGGAATTTATCTCGAGGATTTTTCAGAATATATTTTAGTTGAAGATACTCAGGAAAGACTGATTGATCTTCCTGTTTATCCGTACATCAGAATCCTTGCGGAGTACGGGCTTATTGCAGGAGGCCCGGACAATAATTATAAACTGGATTCGCAGGTAAGTCAGGAACTTCTGGCTGTTCTTCTGAAAAATGCCATTGTAAAAATGGCCCCGGAATTATACACATTGGATATGGACTACATTCTGACCTCCTGGGAGAAAAAAGATATCCTTACAGGAGAGGCTGCAGGTCAAATGATCCTGGATGTCATGAAAATACAATGGGAGGAAGGTAAGGCACTTTATAAACTTAAAGAGATATTACCTGCAGGTCTGGTAGACGGGCTTAAGGCCGAAGAACCTGTAACAATGGATATTGTATATGTTTTGGCTGTCGAAACTGTGCAGGTATTAAAGCGCTGATATAACCTGAGATTAACATTGCTATGACTTTTGATGCGGTTTTGACCTGAGTTTTGTTTTCAAGGTAAGAAGCATAAAACGCGGCAAATCCAGCATCCGTTTATACCTGGAAGGCTGTTTAATAAGCCTGTATAACCACTCAAGACCTGCTTTTCTCATGAATTCGGGCGCCAGTGTTGCTGTTCCGGCAAATACATCAATGGTTCCTCCAACACCCATGATTAATTTGCAGGACAGTTGTTTGTAATGGTTATGAATCCATTTTTCCTGTTTGGGTGCACCTAATCCTACAAGTAAGATCTCGGGTTTTGCCTTGTTTATCTGGTCTATAATCTCAGGTATTTGTACCTCTTTAAAGTATCCGTGATGATAACCTACAATTTTTGCCTTTGGATATTCTGAATAAATATTGATAGCTGCTTTTTCAGCAACTCCGGGTTTTCCGCCAAGTATAAAAAAGCTGGCTGGACGCTTTTTTGTATTTTCGAAAATTCTTTTTACAAGGTCAATACCAGAAACTTTTTCTTTGAGGTTTTTGTTCAGTATTCTGGAGGCTAAAACAACACCGGCACCGTCAGGAATTAAAAGGTCAGCATCATTCAATATGGACATAAGTGTTTTATCCCTGTATGCCTGCATTATTATTTCGGAATTAGGGGTATATATTCTTCCGGGTTTGTCGCTTTCAAGCATCTTTAATGCACAATCAAGAGCTTCTTCCATTGTAACATTATTTATTTTTACACCATGTATATCTACTTTCTCAGTCATATCGGGCCATTGGCCTCCTTATCGAAATTTTTTGATACTGTATGATTTTTCTAATAATTAAATATTTTAACCAAAATTGATCACTTAATATAAGGACGAGTTCCGCCCAATGAATTATACTAAAACCTTCAGGTTTTGAAAAGAATATATATTGTTTGTGTTCGTTTTACGATTTATTGACCTCGGTTTAAAGTGATGATACACTTATTAAGTAACTATCTTACAGGTAGAAATCTGGCTTTATAATGAAATTTTTTATTGCTGAAATTGCGGTTCAGACCTTGATTTTTAGCAATGAAAGCGACTTAGGAGTGTAAAACATGAAAATATGTATAATCGGGCTTGGATATATAGGACTTCCTACAGCAGCCATGTTTGCAACAAACGGCCATAAAGTCCACGGTGTGGATATAAATAAGGAAGTAGTGGAAGCATTAAACAAGGGAGAAATAATTATTGAGGAGCCCTACCTTGAAGACCTTGTCAAAGAAGCGGTTAATAACGGTAATCTTTTTGCATCGGACAAGCCTGAAAAGGCTGATGCTTTTATTATTTGTGTTCCAACTCCCATTCTTCCCGATAAAAGAGCTGATCTTAGCCTTGTAGAAAATGCAGTGCGCACAATATTACCCTATCTTGAAAAAGGCAATATTATAATTCTGGAGTCGACTTCGCCACCGGGTACTACCAGGGATCTTCTATGTCCTGTTATTGAAGAGGCAGGTTTTAAGCCGGGAGAAGATATTTATGTGGCATATTGCCCGGAAAGAGTATTGCCCGGCCGGATTTTGAAGGAGCTCAGGGAAAACAGCCGTGTAGTGGGCGGAATTAATGAAAAGTCTGCTCAGGTGGTTAAAGAGCTCTATGAAAGCTTTGTCGAGGGAGAAATCTATATAGCGGATGCAACAACAGCAGAAATGTGTAAACTTATGGAAAACACATACAGGGATGTTAATATAGCACTTGCCAACGAACTTGCCATGCTTTGTGAAAAACTGAACGTCAATGCATGGGACGTTATAAAATATGCCAATAAACATCCCAGGGTAAACATCCACATGCCCGGTCCCGGTGTGGGAGGACATTGTATAGCAATTGACCCCTGGTTCATTGTTGAAAAATGTCCTGAACTGGCCAGGATAATCACTCTGAGCCGGAATACCAATGATGGTATGCCACGCTATGTGTTTAACAGGATTAATGAATTAACAGCAAACATAGAGGGCAAAAGAAAGATTTGTATTCTTGGGATAACATATAAGCCCAATGTGGACGATATGCGTGAAAGTCCAATTTTGGAGCTTGTGGGTCTTTTGAAAGAAAATCAGTTTGACTGTGTAGTAGTGGACAACCATGTTGATTATGAAGGCTCTGAAAGCAGAGATGTATATGAAGCAGCCAAAGATGCCGATCTTGTTGTGCTGGCTGTCAATCATGACGAGTTTAAGGATCTGGACTTTTCAAGAATAAAGAGTGTGATGAATACGCCCCAAGTTCTGGATACCAGAAATTTCTGGGATCCTGAAACCGTTGAAAACTCCGGACTGAGTTATCATCTGCTTGGCTGGGGGAGGAATAATACGTGAGAAAGGTTCTCATGATAGCCCACCAGTTTCCGCCGGTTGGAGGTTCGGGTGTTCAGCGAAGTGCTAAATTTGCAAAGTATCTGCCCCGTTTCGGATGGGAGCCGGTTGTCATTACCCGCGACACTACCAAAATGACACTGCGGGATGACTCACTGCTTAAGGATATCCCTGATGGCATTGAGATAATAAAGACGCCTGCGTATGATCTTACTGTCTGGCCTTCAGTATTAAATAAAGTTGGCAAATTTATCGCCTGGAAGCTGTTGATACCAGACGGTGAGGTGCTTTGGATGAAAAAAGCCTTGCCAAAGGCTCTGGAGAGGTTAGCCAAAGGGGATATTGATGCTGTGTATTCCACTTCGTCCCCATATAGCGCCCATCTTTTAGGGCTTGAGTTAAAAAGGAACTTCCCTGATATACCATGGGTTGCAGACTTCAGAGATGAATGGACCAACAATCCATATTTCCTGGATAATCCCCACAGACCTGCCAGAGCCAGGAAGGAAAAGGCTATGGAATATGAAGTGCTTAAAAATGCAGATGCGCTTATTACCAATACACCTGTTATGAAAAAAAATTTTGTAAGGCTTAATCCGGACCTGGAACTTGAAAAGCGCATGGTGGTTATTCCCAATGGTTTTGACCCGGATGACTTCGGAAATACGGATGTCAAATCCAGAAAAAACGATAAATTCACAGTAACTTATACAGGGGCTCTTTACGGAAGAAGAAAACCTGATAAAATAATTGAAGCTGTAGGAGAGCTTGTTTCGTCCGGAAGAGTAGAAAAGAATAAAATTTGCCTGCGTTTTATCGGCAGTTTCAAGAGAAATGTTCTTCAGGATCTCGTTGACAAAAATGGCCTTGATGGTTCAGTAGATTTAATAGATTATATGGAACATCAAAAATGCGTATATGAAATGATAAATTCCGATGCCCTGCTATTGATTGAAGGGGGTGGGCCTGGTTCAGAAGCTTTCTATACAGGAAAAATATTTGAATATATTCAGACTTCAAATCCCATTCTTGCAGTTATCCCGGAAAACGGTGCTGCCGCAGATATTATCCGTGATACCGGAACAGGTATAGTTTGTCACTGGGAGGATAAAAGAAAGATTCAGGACGGTTTTATGCGCCTTTATAAGGCATGGTTGAATGGTGAAAATATTGTTAATCCCGATTATGAAGAGATTTCGCGATATGACAGAAGAGCACTTACTGAGAGTTTGTCAAAATTATTAAATTCCATGACAGGAGGAGAAAAATGAGAATAATAGATGAAAAGGGTCGGATTTTCGGAAAAATCAATCTATTTGATCTTATCGTTTTTTTAGCAGTCATATTCCTGGCGGCCGGAATAGGTTATAGAGTTGTAAAAAACAGGACAGATGCCGGAAATCAGGTTCCTGTAAAGACATATATTGCTACTGTAAAATGCTCGGCAATGCCTGACACTTTTGCAAAAGCCCTTGAAAAGGACAGAAGGATATACTATGACAATGACGGGTTTACCAATGCACGGATTGTCTCCATAGAGGAGGTTCCAGCTGTAATTACCGTACAGACTGCTGACGGTAAACTTGTTGAAACAGTCGATCCCAATCTGAAAGATGTCTATGTGGAAATAGAAATTGATGATAAGCAAAATGATGCTGATATCAAAATAGGCAGGTATGCTGTCGCTGTGGGCGGCAAAATGACTGTAAAAACCATATACGCAATCGGTACAGAAAGTCTGGTTCTGGATATCAGAGAAAAATAAACGGGGTAAGAAAATGAGCATGCTGGAAGTCTGGTTCAGACAAAGTTTAATATATCGCTTCATTTATTCTGTTATTGAAATTATCAATCACAGTTTCATTTCCAGAGTGGTTGAATGTATCGGTGCTGTCATTGTTAACAGCAAGACGGCCTGTTTCCTGCGCCGCAGGGCTATAAAACCTTATAGACAGCACTCTTCATTTATATACCGCTTACTGGAATGTATCAATCGGAAGACCATGGGTTTCAGGGACAGTATGCTGGGTATTCTCAGGGAAAGCCTGGTATACCGTATACTTTCAACCTCAAAAGTTTTTCATATTTTCAATGTTTTACTGATACCATGTGTTGCCTTCTATGCCCTCATAGATGAAATCGGACGCGAAATTTTCGGGAATGTTTCATTTTTCTCATTGTGGGATGAGGCTTATCTTTTGATATGCATTATTTATGTAGTACTGTACTGGTTTTTCTTCAAAAGAGAGTCTCTAAATATAACCCCTTTGGATGCACCTATGTTTCTCCTGATTTCAGTATCGGTCTTTCTTTTCCTTGTAAATTCTCTTTATCCCCGACTGGGCTTTGATGGTATGAGGGTTATAGTACAGTATGTTTTATGGTTCTTTGTCATAAACAGTTTTTTAACTGATGATAAAAAAGCTTACCTGATTATCAGGCTCATGGTTTATGTAGGAGGTTTGATGGGGCTACACGGTATTTATCAGTATATTATGAAAGTACCCACACCTGCACATTGGACAGATGCTGCCGAAGGTGCAACTGGTACGAGAGTGTTTTCTTTTGTAGGAAGCCCCAATATTTTAGGCAGTATCTTCATTTTAATGATTCCTCTTTGTCTTGCACTGGTATTGCAGAAAGACAGGGATTTTCTGGACAGATCGGTTTTCTTTATTCTATTGGGAGCAATGGGTATAAGTCTTATTCTTACACTGTCCCGCGGTGCCTGGTTAGGCGCGGCTGCAGCTCTTTTTGTATTCTGTCTTTCAGTAAATCCAAGATGGCTGCTTCTATTGATGGTTGGAGGAAGCGGTGTCTTCCTGATCCCGTCAGTTATGGCAAGAATTAAGTATCTGCTGTCACCCCAGTATTTCATAAATAGTCTGACAGCGGGAAGATTAATGCGTTATCAAAAAGGCTGGGAGCTTTTTACCCAGAATAAATTAATGGGTGTTGGTCTGGGACACTTCGGCGGTGCAGTGGCCATGAACAATAAGGACCTTATTCCAGATACATTTTATATGGATAATTACTGGCTGAAAACCATGGTGGAAATGGGCAGTATAGGTATTGCGGCTTTTGGAGTGCTCATACTCGTTCTTATTATATGGTCAGTCCGTTCTATAAAGCATAGCAGGGGTTATAGCACCAAACTCATTGTTTCAGGGGGCTTTGCAGGACTTTGCGGTGTTATAGTCCACAATCTGGTCGAGAATGTCTTTGAAGTTCCTTATATGGTTGTTTATTTCTGGGTGATAGCTTCTATAGTTTTGTACTTCGGGTTCAGACAGGATAAATATAAGCAGGGCCAAATTCAGTAAATATCTTTTGGCGCCTGCTCTATTATTTATTGATTAAAATGTCATATGCCGTATACATATTTCCTTTCGCCAAAATTCTCAGGCGGTCTCTTGATTTGGTGAGATCAGCCACAAGTTTCTGGCGGTTTGCCAGAACTTCTTCAATTAATGTACAAGTTTCAATTTCATTGAGATCCTCAGGTTTCCCTGCTGAAGGCTGATTTATTTCTTTAAGGAATGCTTCGACCTTTGGTTCATATACCAGACCTACCATAGGAATGCATTGGTTTGCAGCATATATGAGGGAATGAAGTCTCATTCCGACCAGTATTTCCAGTCGGGAGACAAAACCAAGCATTGTGGGAGGACAGTACATGCCTTTTATAATTGTTGCCGGATGCTTCATAAGCTTAGCAATTGCCAGGGAGGCATCCAGATCGCAGGGATACTGCATGGGTATAAATACAGGGTGCAGATTTAAATGCTCAACACAAAAATCTGCAATTTTTGCAATTTTATCATAATATTTGGTATCTCCCCATTTTCGTATGGAGAAGCCCACCAGCTTTTTGTCAGCAGGTATTTGTTCGTCGGCAATCAGTTTATCAACCGAGCTTTTCTCGCATGGTTCCATAAGTATTGCAGGATCAGAAGTAAGGTAAACATATGGCTTGTCAATACCAAGAGTCTTGATTTCCTCAAAAGATTTGGAATCACGCAGGCTTATTGCCGTTAATTCATTCAGCACGAGTTTGGCTAAATGTCTGTTAAAGGGCTTTCTGATGGGTCCGATTCCATTGGAGAACAGCATGGTTTTTGATCCTGCCCGTTTTGCCATTCTTAATATGCCTAAATAGAAAATAATGGATCTCGTACTTGTGCAATCCTGGATCAGGCTACCGCCGCCTGCCAGAAAGAGACGGGATCTTCTCAGACATTTGTATACTTTCAAAATATTGAACCGGTTAATTGATTCTACCAGATAAGTTTTTCTGGTCTCTTTAGTGTTTTTGGAAAAAACAACGTAATTAAGGCTGGGGTCAATTTTACGGAAAGAATTAAGTATTGAATGGAGAATTGCTTCATCTCCGCTGTTTTTGTAGCCGTAATACCCGAGTATTGAAATATCGTACAATTTATTATCTTTTTTAAATTTCTCCTCGTTTTTCAGGATGGTTGAATATATTGAAAGCTGAGTTTCACACATTTTTCTGAGTGAAAATTCAGCCTCTGCTTTTTCCTTTAAGGCTTTACCCATCAACTCTCTTTTATTTTTGTCCAAAGTGAGCTCTATAAGGTAACCGGCCAGGGTCTTCCAGTCCTTGGGTTCTACTAAGTAACCATTGTGACCTGAATCCACCAGGTCTGCCAATCCGCCTACCCTTGTGCCTACAAATACCTTTTCAAAACGTGCTCCTTCAAGGATTACGTAAGGGAAACCCTCGCTTATAGAAGTTAAAACATTTATATCAATAATCTGGAAAAAATCATATGGAGTATCCACTTTACCTGTAAAATGAACATAGTCATCTATATTGAGTTTTTTTGCAAATTGTTTCAGATGGGGCATGAGATCATCCCCGGGACCACAAATTAAAAACCGTGCATTCGGGTTTACCTTCACAACTTCTGCAGCCGCTTTTAAAAATGTCTCATGGTCTTTCACCGGATGGAGCCGGGCCATGATACCAATAAGATCACAATCCTCATGGAAAGGAACGTTAAAACGCTGAAAAAACTCCTTTCTTGTACATTCAGGTATATCATTGTCGAATGGAATGCCGTTATTGACAAGGTGAAGGTTTTGCGGATTAAAACCCCGTTCGATGAGTATATTTTTCAGGCTGCTTGAAACAGCAATATGATAATTAATATGCCTGAGCGCAATCATATTGATGATTCCGAATGAGTATCTCTTCCATATACTGTGGATATAGTCCAGGCGGTAGTCACTGTGAACAGTAGTAACTACCGGGATGCCTGTTATCTTTTTAATAATTGTCGCTATCATGTTGCCTTTGGCACCATGGGCATGAATAATATCATACTTACCCGAACGGACCAGTCTCAGAGTTTTTCTTATATCCCTGAATATATTGCCTGAATGAATAATATGAGCATCGATGCCCATTTTTACGGCATCGTCATGAAAATGCCCTTTTCTGTAGCTGACAAGAGTGACTTTTATATATTTGCCCAATTCCTTTATAAGCTGGAGAACATGGCTTTTGGCACCGCCTTCGTCTCCACCGCCAATAAGGTGTATGACTTTCATTTGTATTTACAGCTTCCTTTCAGTAATATCAGAGGCTCACATCGCGCCATTCATTTCGGTATAGCACTCGCTGGTATTTGAAACCTATATCCTTTAGCATATCATAGGTTTCTTCATAATAAAAATCAATATGTTCGGGATGATGGCAGTCTGAATTAACAATTACAGGGATATTCATATCAAGACATGCCTCCAGAATCCAACGGCTTGGATATGGACTTTCTACATATCCACGGGAAATACCCCCTGTATTGACTTCTACAATAGCATTGGAGGAGGATATGACTTTTAAAGTCTCATAGACTTCATTCATGTAGTAATCATCATCTTCTTTAAAGTATTTGCAATTCTTATTATTTTTCCGTATCACATCCAAATGTGCAACTATATCAGGCTTCATTAATAAAAGCATTTCTCTGATTTTGCCGTAGTAAGCTGAAACAAGTGCTTTAATGTCTCCGCCAAAAGAGTTGTTTAAAGTTTCTTCAAACTCTTCAGGTGTTCCGTCAACAGGCAAATATTCATTTGTTTTTTTATCTACAAGAAAATGAACAGCCCCAATGGTATACTCAATACCTTCTTTCTTCCTCCAGTCAATTGAGCCTTCATAAAAATCTGTTTCGAGACCAGTATAAATCTCAAGTTTGTCTTTGTACTTATTCTTGAGTATTTTGGTGGTATTGACGTATTCTTCAAAATCCTTCATTTTCATGTTCCAGCCGGTCTCATTAAGTACAGGGGCATGGGCTGAAAAGCCAAAGGCTTTAAAACCTTTCTCTAATGCTGATTTTATATAGGCTTCAAGTTCCTCTTTGCCATCGTCAAAACGGCTATGGGAATGGAATGTACTTTTAAACATCTTTTCTCCTTTGATTTCAGGTAGCTATCTTTAAATTATTTTAATCCAAAAATATATGTATCCACTCATAAATCATAATTATTTTACTTGGCCTGTCTGTTAAAAACTTTAATCATTTCTCCGATTGATTTCAGAGAAACCAGTTCCAGATGTCTTTTGATTTTCTTTGTCGTAGTTTTTTCAAATTCTTCTTTCTGTAATTCAAAATGTCTTATCTTTTTATAGGAAGATAATTTTTTGTTTGCTTTTTTTACTTCCTGCTGGATAAGCTTATACAGTTCTTCATCGGATGGGGTTCTTCCGAATTTATCAGTTATTACTTCAATATCAGGCACAATTTTGGCACAAACTATTGTATCATCTTCGCCTTCCTCATTTACCCCGTATACAAGAGATTCTTTAATGTACTCACTTTTGTTGAGGTAAAGCTCCACATCTTCAGGGAATATATTCTTACCATTTTTAGTGACTATAACATTCTTCTTCCGGCCTGAAATGAATAAAAATCCGTGCTTGTCTATGTAACCATTATCGCCTGTGTACAGCCATCCATCCCTGAGTACTTCTTTTGTTGCTTCCGGATTTTTGTAATATCCCAGCATGACAATGGGACCTCTGACTTTGATTTCACCAATTCCATCTGCGTCCGGGTTGTCTATTTCAACTTGTATTCCCGGAAGTGGAAGACCAGCAGACGAGTCTTTAAAATAATCCAGACGGTTGACAGAGACAATGGGTGAGCATTCGGTAAGGCCGTAGCCCTGCATAATATTCAAACCCATGGCGCGCAAAGCTCTGGATACTTTAGGATTTAATGCGGCAGCGCCGGATATGATGAGCCTGAGATTCCCGCCTAAATTATCCAGGACTTCTTTGAACAGGTTACGTCTAACATCTATTTTGAGTTTATAAAGCAGTCCGCTTATCCAGAGAGCCAGTTTAAGCACGGCATATCTCTTTTCTTTCTTTGCCTTTTTAATAACTTTGTTATAAACATTTTCAAGTATCAACGGAACGCTCATAAGTATTGTGGGCTTATACTCCTGCAGATTTCTGGTTATATGTCTGAGCCCTTCACAGAAAGCTATGGTTACACCTAAATAAATCATTGTGAGAAATCCTGCTGTACATTCATATGTATGGTGAAGGGGCAGAATAGACAGGATAGAGTCATTGGTATCGGCATAGAGCAATTTTGAAACAGCCATAATATTGGACACAATATTTTTATGGCTGAGCATTACTCCTTTGCTCTGATCTGTTGTGCCTGATGTAAAGATGAGCATATTCATCTTTTCGCGGTCAATTGAAGAATCAATGAAGGTGGTGTCGCCTTCTGATAAAAGGTGTCTTCCTCTTTCTATAAGCTCACTGAAGGAAAGGACATTATCTTCACTTTTTGCTTTGTCAAAGCTAATTATATATTTAAGCTTCGGAAGACTGTCCTTTTTTTCTGCCAATATATCTTCATAATTGCCTGAACATAGTATTGCGCTACAATCACTTCTTTCAAGAAGATTACAAATCTCCTCATGTGGAAGTTCTTTGTCCAGAGGCACTACTACACCGGTTTCATTGACAATTCCCAGGTAGGAAACACACCATTCATAGCGGTTTTCACTTAAAACAGCAATATTGCTGTCCTTAAGTCCCAGTTCACATAATGCTGTGCCAAGGCATTGTATATCATTCTGAAACTGTTTATATGTAACTCCTTTTACCTCGGAGGTTTCCTTGTTTTTGACAAGAAATGCGTTTAAGTCTCCATATAATTCGACACTTTGTTTTACCATATCGCGTAAATCTGTTATATCACGTACACTGAACAACTGCTGTGATTTCGTCATAACATCAGCTCCTGACAACTAAAAATTCCCATTAATATATTTTTTTGCAAAACAGCTTCTGAATAGGTTTCTGCCATTATAACAATCCTAATTATACTTTAAACATATGCCAGTGACAACAAAAAACAATGCCTTGAATATATATATGAAATTCTTATTCAATATTGAAAGCATAACATGAAGACCTTCAAAAATGTGTGTAAAGCCGGGAATAAATCAAAATAATAATTCCCAAAAATATAATTATGAACCATACTTTGAAGAGATGAGGGATTTTTCAGTTTAAGTTGAAAGGCACTTTATGCTGTGATATGATGAATAATAGGAAAAAGGCATGATATTTGTCGAAAAGAGGAGAATCCTATGAGTAGCGTGGTCAGGGTAAATGCATGTGTCTACTCCCGTATAGGTTTTAATCGTGAGAAGAATACTTGTTCTTTTTACATGAATGGGAAGTTTACCTCAGAAAATTATATCGATAACGTGCAGGCGTCAATGGAAAGCCGGGGAACCGAGTACCTGTTTGCAATTGCTGACAATATGGAATGCGAAATTCCTGATCAGAATATGCATGTTTCCATGTTGAAAGAAATTGGTAGGGCTCATGAAAAGGCAACGGTGAATGAAACAGAAATATCTTCTGATATAAAAGATCTGGAATCAAGGATTAACGAAACCGAACGCCTCCTGTCAAGTTTTCTTGAGATAAATCAGGTACCTGTTGCTGATAGTCGGTGGAATTTGGGTTTTGCAGGTCTGAGAATAAAAGATGGTCAATTCGCCGCTCTTACAGGTGGAAATGGTCATGTTTTCATGATGAGGGACGGTATGTTCAGACCTCTTGCAAATGAAACTGCTAAAGCAAGGAGAGCCATAGATGCTCAGGCTGATGATGAAGAAATACAGGATGGATTGGAAATACCCGGAGAAGAAGCTGAGGGCAGCGTTATAGTTTCTGATATATACTCACTGCAGCAGGATGATGCTTTTGTACTGGTAAGTCAAGGGGTTATGGAAGCTTTAGGGGAAGAAAAAATAGAAGATCTGATGGCTTCGCGAAGTGACAGTTCCTATATAGCTCATCGTATTACTGAAGAAGCTATGAAAAGAAGTTTTACCGGTGATCTTGCGGTAATGGTAATACAGATCGAGAGAGTTTACGGCAGCTCAGGGACCGCAAAGAGAAGCAGAAACATTCAAAAGCAGCAAAGACAAACTCAATCTGTCAAAAAGAAAGTTGAAAGACTAAATAAGGTTCCACCGGTTACCTATAAATACAGCAGAAATAGCCGGAAAATAAGCAAACATCAAAGCACAATCTCATTTTTGCTGACTGTTATTACTGTGGTGGTTGCATTTGTCATTTTGTTCAAGTTCATAGATTCGTTAAAAGATGCCGGAATTAATAATATACTTGATAATACCGAACCTACTCAGACTGCAACAGCAACGCCGACTGTTTCGCCGTCGGAAACTCCGTCCTATGAAGAAACTCCATTGCCTGAGGACGAGGAACCTGTAGATATTGAGGATCCGGAAGATAGTGAACCTGCCACAGGTGAGATAATTGAACATGTGGTGAAATCAGGAGAAAGTATTAACTCAATAGTCAAGAAATATTACAATGATCTTTCCCTGATCGATAAATTGTGTGAATACAATAATATAGAAAATCCAAATTTAATTAAGATAGATCAGGTTATAAAGATTCCTCCCAAAGAGGTTCTTATGCAGCAATAAAATACTTTTCTCAAGATAAAATAAATGGGCTGATGATATCAGCCCATTTTCACATTTCTATATGGTAATTGCTTTTCATTCCTGCAGAAATATATCCATCAGTGTGTATCCGTGTTCAATGAAGCAGCCGTTTTCCTTACAGTAATTTTCTGTATAGACTGCATCTTTGTTAAGCACATCGGTATTCCGGCTGTCATAAATCATGAAAGGCACAGGATCGCTGCAGTGGGTCTGAATTGCCACAGGCGTGGGATGATCAGGCAGTATCATAATTCTGTAATCATCCAGGTCCCTGATACCCTCAAGTAATGTGCCCAGCACTTCTTTGTCAATGAGTTCTATAGAACGGATTTTTTCTTCAAGCTGTCCCTGATGACCACATTCATCAGGTGCTTCTATATGTATATATACGAAATCCTTGCCATTTCTAAGTTCTTCTAAGGCCGCTTCTGCTTTGCCTTTGAAATTGGTGTGAATATTTCCGGTTGCGCCCTCTACTTTTACAGGTTTCATTCCTGAGGCTATTCCGATTCCTTTTATAAGATCGACAGCCGAGACAACTGACCCGCATAAACCGTATTTTTCGATGAATAGAGGAATTGAAGGTTTTTTGCCCTGTCCCCACAGCCAAATGGAGTTGGCAGGGTTTAATCCGCGGGAAATACGGTTTTGATTTATGGGATGATTTTTCAGTATATCAACACTTTTCTTCATAAGCTCCAGAGCAATTTCAGCCTTCGGACCTCCGGGCAGGTAATCTGATATTGCCTTGCCTGTAATGTCATGAGGGGGAGTCAGGTTTATCTCAAGCGGACCTTCCTTCCATATCAGACAATGACGATAGCTTATACCCGGGTAAAAAGAAATATTCTCTGTGTTCAATGCTTTTGCGATATCATTTATGAGAATGGAGGATTCTTCGGTTGTAATCTCACCGGCACTGTAATCAAGCATGCGTTTATTCTCAAAGTCATCTTCATCACTTAAGGTAACCAGATTACATCTTAACGCTGTATCGTCATCTGAAATCTTTATTCCCATACTTATGGCTTCCAGCGGGGAACGACCGGTGTAATAGACTTTAGGATTGAATCCGAATACTGAAAGATTAGCGACATCGCTTCCGGCAGGCATATTATGCGGCACAGTACGAACCATTCCAAGCCTGGACTTTTTGCTGAGATTATCTATATTAGGTTTGTCTGCCACTTCAAGAGGTGTTTTGTTTCCTAACCTTTCTACAGGCCAATCTGCCATTCCGTCTCCAAGGATTACGATATACTTCATACACTTAAGCCTTTCTTTTTTCTCAGGATATATTATAGTTTTGAAGCCAGATATTCGTTTCTGCCCGCAATATTCCATACAGGTGAAACGGTACCTGTGCGACGTATAGATTTTATTTTTAGGTCAGTTACCGCATGGGTTGACATAAAAGCCATAAGTGCGCCCATAATAGCAGCTACAACTTCATCGTTCATTTTGCTTCCAGAACCATTATCTATTTCCCTGATTTTATAGGTAATACTTTTGTTTTCTGAAAATTGCGGCATATTGTAATACCTCCATCCGATTAAACTGGTGAAATTATTCCTGTTAAAAGTATCATAACATATTGTCTTAAGTCAAGGTGTCTCAAGACAGTTGCGCAATTTACCGGTTTTGTTATAATTGACTTATAGGAACCAGTATTTTCTTATTATAAATCAGGAGGATAGCCGTGTCTGAAATTACTAAGGATATGATAATCATGGATGTACTGATGCTGGACAGAGAAGCAGCGCCTATCTTTATGAAACACGGGATGTACTGTGTTGGGTGTCCTTCTGCGTCAGGGGAAAGTATTGAGGAAGCCTGTAAAGTTCATGGCATTAACCCTGAAAAACTATTGGAAGATTTAAATGCTCATTTCGCTTCCAAAAAGTAGACTAAAGTAAAATTAAGTTTTTCTGATTTAACATGAGGTGAATTATGAAAATTTCTGAGATAGCTCAAGCCATCAATGGTGAGATATTAACGAAAAATCATGATAATGAGCTTGATATAAAATCTGCCTGCAGTGCGGATTTGATGAGTGATGTGATGGCCTTCTCCAAAGAAAATGCTATGCTTTTGACTGGACTTATCAATCCTCAGGTGGTAAGAACTGCCGAGATGATGGATATGAAGGTTATTGTCTTTGTCAGAGGCAAAAAGCCAACTGAAAGCATGATTGAGCTTGCAGAAGAAAAAGGGATTGCCCTCATTGCAACAGAATATCCCCTTTTTGAAGCCAGTGGGAGGCTTTATGAGAAAGGAATACAAGGCAGTGGGGAAAATTGAAGAAAGCTGTTATAGTCAGAGACTACACAATACCGGCCAATGACTTTACCATTGCCGGTGAAGCTTCCAGTAATGTAAGGAAAATATTGACCCAGTTAGGGGTATCGCCCAATGTGGTAAAAAGAGCTTCCATCGCCATGTATGAGGCTGAGATAAATGCCGTAATTCATGGAAAAGGCGGAAATGCTCATGTGGAAATCGATGAGAATAAAATATATATTGTTATATCCGATGAAGGCCCCGGAATTGCGGATTTGGAGCTGGCAATGCAGGAAGGTTATTCAACAGCTCCTGACAGTATCAGAGAAATGGGGTTTGGTGCCGGTATGGGGCTTTCAAATATGAAAAAACATGCCGATATATTGGATATAGATACCGAGGTGAACAGGGGAACTACCGTACATATTACGGTATATTTCAATTCAGATAAAAAGATTTAATAATCAATAAAAGGGGAACAAGTATGGCGCAGGCATATTTTCATTCTGTAACACTGGATAAAGACAGATGCAAAGGGTGCACAAACTGCATTAAACATTGCCCTACAGAAGCTATTCGTGTTCGTGGCGGAAAAGCTGTGATTATTGCAGAAAGGTGTATAGATTGTGGAGAATGCTTAAGGGTGTGCCCTTATCATGCGAAAAAAGCAGTTACAGATAAATTTGAAAGCATACATGATTATAAATTTAAGATTGCACTTCCTGCTCCATCTCTTTATGGACAATTCGGCCCTAAATATACAAGACCACAAATAGTTAATGCTCTGAGAAAAATAGGTTTCGACTATGTGTTTGAAGTTGCCAGAGCGGCAGAAATAGTAACTAATGCCACTTTGGAATATATGAACAATGATAAGGTAAAAAGGCCTGTGATTTCCTCTGCATGTCCTGCTGTTGTCAGGCTTATCCAGGTCAGTTTTCCAAGCCTTATAGAAAATCTTTTAAAAATCGAATCACCCATGGAAGTTGCAGCAACCTTATCCAGACAGGAAGTAAATAAAAAATATGGAATTCCTGCTGAGGATATAGGTGTTTTTTTTATTTCCCCCTGTGCTGCAAAAGTTACCAGTGTAAAAGCGCCTTATGAGGATAAAGTGTCAAAGGTGGACAGGGTCCTGTCATTTAAAGATATTTATATTCCTCTATTAGAAGTTATGAAAAAAGATAATGATAAACAAGAGCCCTTTTCACTTTCAAGTGCCATTGGAGTGGCATGGGCAGGCACAGGCGGGGAAAGCGAGGCTCTGAATAAGGGCCGGCGAATAGCCGTACATGGCATTAAAAATGTGAATGATATATTGGAACAAGCAGCCCAGGATAAGCTTGATGATATAGATTTTATTGAAGCATTGGCATGTCCTGAAGGGTGTCTTGGAGGTCCTCTTGCAGTTGAAAATCCCTTCATAGCAAAAGTAAATCTCAAGAATGAAATTGAGAATATCCGGAAAAGCCGTGCCCACAGCGTGCATAAAATAGATAATGTTGAAAGACTGGTATGGAAATCTACTGTTGAATACAGACCAATTATGAAATTGGATGACGATATGATGAAGGCTTTGGAGAAAATGCAAAAGATTGATGAATTGACCGAAGGACTGCCCGGTCTTGATTGTGGTGCCTGCGGTGCCCCCAGCTGCAGAGCCCTGGCAGAGGATATTGTACTGGGCAGTGCAAAAGAAACAGACTGTATATTTAAATTGCGGAAAAAAGTAACTGATATTGCATATCAGCTATATGAAATAGAAGATATAAATTTAAGCGGCAATGAAAAATATCAGAACTTTACTTTACCAAACAGGAAAACAGAAGAATAAACAAAGGAGAAATTCAATGACAGTAAAAGAACTATCTGAAAAATTAGGTTATAAAATAATTACTGAGACTGGTGACAGTACGAAAACAGAAATAACCGGCGTTTATGCCTGCGATTTGTTAAGTCATGCAATGGCCAAGATAAACACAGGTGATGTTTGGGTAACAGTACATACAAATCTGAATGTGGTTGCAGTAGCCTCACTGACAGAGGCTTCCTGTGTGGTGATACCAGAAAATATTCAGATTGAAGAACAAACTATTGAAAGAGCCGAAAAAAAAGGAGTGATTTTCTTGTCTGCGCCAGTCAGTGCGGCAAGGGTCTGCTATGATGTTTTATCGGTTCTCAGGGAAGCAAAATGAAATGTTTTATTGATCTGCACATTCATTCATGCCTGTCCCCTTGTGCCGAGGAGGATATGACACCAAACAATATTGTGAATATGTCAGTTCTTAAAGGTCTTGATATTATTGGCGTAACAGACCATAACTCGGCCAAAAATGCTGCTGCAGTATTTGAGGCCGGAAAGCGTGCAGGACTTGTTGTGGTGCCGGGCATGGAACTTTGTACTTTGGAAGAGGTCCATCTGCTTTGCTTATTTAAAAATTTAGAAGATGTTGAAAACTTTCAGGATATTGTCTATGGGAATCTCCCACCAATTAAAAACAGGGAAGATATTTTCGGAAGCCAGATTATAATGAACTCCCGAGATGAAATAACAGGTCAGGAGGAGATACTTTTGTCTGGTGCCTGCAGCCTGGATATCGGGACATCTGTAAATCTGATAAGAAGCCTGGGGGGGATTGTTATCCCTTCCCATATAGACAGAAATTCATTCAGCATGTTAAATTCTTTGGGAACAATTCCTGAAGAATATTCTTTCAGTTATCTGGAATGTACAATCGGTTGTGATCTGGAAGCATTTCTAAATAAGCATTCTGATCTTAAAAAGTATAAATTCATCAAATCATCCGATGCTCATTTTCTCGGCAAAATTCTTGAACCCGTAATAAGTATGGAGCTTCCCGAAAAAAGTATTGATGCCCTTTTCTATGTCCTGGAAGGCAGTGCTTCCAACTAAGCAGCTGACACGTAAAGGTAAATCATTTTATCAACTGATTTGACAATATTATAATTAAGCCACATGTGCTATACTTAGAACATATATGTTTTTACCCGGAAAGGAGCTATGATGTCACATATAAATTTACTTATAAAACCTGCATCAGGTAACTGCAACATGCGCTGTAAATATTGCTTTTATCATGATGTTATTGAAAACAGGGAAACAGCATCATTTGGCATGATGAGCCTGGAAACCCTTGAAAATATAGTCAGGAATGTTTTAAACCATCCAATTACGGCTTGTACCATTGCTTTTCAGGGCGGTGAGCCCACTTTAAGAGGACTTGAATTTTACAGACATCTGATAGAGTATGTAAAAAAATATAATAAAAAGAATATAAGAATTCATTATGCCTTGCAGACAAATGGCTATATTATAGACAACGAATGGGCCAGGTTTTTTGCTGAAAATAACTTTTTAATCGGGCTATCCATGGACGGTATGAAAGATACCCATGACCTACACAGAGTAGATGCACTTGGTTCCGGTACCTATAAAAAAGTAATGCATACAATACAGCTTTTTAAAAACCATAAGGTTGAATTCAATATACTTACGGTTGTTACAGCACAGGTTGCCAGGAACATAGGCAAGATATACGGCTTTTACAAGCGAAACGGGCTGCATTATCAGCAGTATATTCCCTGTATTGATCCCTTTGGTGAAGAAAGGGGCCAATATGAGCACTCGTTAACACCTGAACTCTATGCATATTTCCTTAAAACCCTGTTCAACCTCTGGTACCATGATATAAAGCGGGGAGTATTCAATTATAACCGTTATTTCGAGAATCTGGTGGGCATGATACTGGGATTAAGGCCGGAAAGCTGCGGAATGGCGGGAGTTTGTACAAGGCAATATGTGATTGAAGCAGACGGAAGTGTATACCCCTGTGACTTTTATGTACTGGACAAGTATAAAATTGGAGATTTCACAAAAGACGATATTGAGACCATAGAGAAAAATCGTAAAGAACTGGGCTTTATTGAAAAGTCCATGGAAGTTCATGAAAAATGTAAGAAATGCAAATGGTTTGCATTATGCAGGGGGGGCTGCAGACGGGACCGAGAGCCTTCCGAAGGTCATGAACTTACCTTAAATTATTTCTGCAGCGCCTATCAGGAGTTTTTTGAATATGCCTATGAAAAACTCTGTGACATTGCCAGAATGTTGAGGAACAATGAGCTGGGCATAAAATGACCAGGAAGTTATTGCTAAGTTATTTGCTCATTGCTATAATTACTAACTAAGTTACAGGTTTAAAATACATTAATAAAAACAGAAAAATTTTTACGGAGTTTGAATTGATGAGAAGCTTTGCAACTGTTAAAAAAACAAGACAGCTTAATCATGATACTTTTCTTTTATGCTTAAAGTCAGAAAAAATTGCATCTTGTGCAGAAGCAGGCCAGTTTGTGAATCTCAAATGCTGCGATGGTCTTGACGCCTACTTGAGAAGACCCATAAGTATACACTCTGTAAACAGGGAGTGTAATACTTTCGATATTGTTTTTCAAGTAAGGGGCAAAGGCACCAGTTTACTTTCCAGAATTAGACCCGGGGATGAGATTGATGTTATTGGGCCTTTGGGCAGAGGGTTTACGTTGGACCATAGTCATAGACATATCGTGGTAGCAGGCGGGGGAATAGGTATATTCCCGCTGTTCCAGCTTTTAAAAGACCATACTGCAGCAAAGAAAACAGCTGTTTTAGGCTTCAGAAGCAAAGATTTTGTAGTGTTGGAAGATGAGTTCAAAAAACACAGCACTGAGCTTTTAATTGCCACTGATGACGGAAGTTACGGCATTAAAGGATTTGTAACTGATGTGCTGGAGAAAATTATACAAAAAGAAAAACCCGATATGGTATATTTCTGTGGTCCCGAAGTAATGATGAAAACCGGGGTAAAGCTTCTTCAAAAATATAATATTCCATGCGAGGTATCTTTAGAGCAGAGGATGGGCTGTGGGATAGGGGCCTGCCTGGTATGTGTATGCAAGACACGTAAGGACAATGATTGGGACTATTCACGGATATGCGCCGACGGACCTGTTTTTAAAGGTGAAGATATAATCTTTGATTAAATATAGATTTGGTCAGGAGATTTTAATGAAAAAGAATATTAATTTAGAAGTAAATATTGCAGGGCTAAGTTTAAAAAATCCGGTTATAGCAGCCTCAGGTACTTTCGGTTTTGGAAGAGAATACAGTAAGTTTTTCGATTTAAATTTACTTGGAGGAATTTCCGTAAAAGGGCTGACACTTAAGCCAAGGAAAGGAAATCCGCCTCCCCGCATTGCGGAAACTCCCGGAGGAATCCTGAATTCAGTAGGGCTTCAGAATCCGGGTGTCCATGCTTTTATCGAGAATGAAATACCGTTTCTAAGACAATATAATACTGCCATTATTGCAAATGCATCAGGAAACACTGTTGAAGAATACGTAGAAATGACGGAAATACTCTCTGATGCAGACATTGATGCCATAGAACTTAATCTTTCATGCCCCAATGTGAAAGAAGGGTGCATGACTTTTGGAAGTTCTTCGCGGGGAGTTCTTGAAGTTGTCAACAAGGTTAAAAAAGTTGCCAGGAAACCTCTTATAGTTAAACTTACGCCCAATGTAACCGATATTGTTGAAATAGCTAAAGCGGCAGAAGACGCGGGTGCAGATGCGGTTTCCCTGATAAATACACTTCTTGGTATGGCCATAGATGTCAAAACCCGAAGGCCCATACTTGCCAATATTACCGGCGGGCTTTCAGGTCCTTGTGTAAAGCCAATAGCTCTGAGAATGGTGTACCAGGTATCCCAATCAGTGAAAATTCCGGTTATAGGGATGGGCGGTATCTCAAACGGAATTGACGCTGTTGAGTTTTTCCTTGCCGGTGCTTCTGCGGTCATGGTAGGTACAGCGGGATTTGTAAACCCCATGGCATGGGTGGAAACGGTAGAGGGTATTAAAGAGTATATGACAGAAAATGGCATAGAGGATGTTAAAGAACTTACAGGCGGTCTTATAGCCGATTAATCCGCATATAAACGAAGTTAATTTTAGTAATAAGGAGAATGGTATGCAGGAATTAATAAATTATTTGTTTGAAACAAAAGCAATAAGGGTCTGCCCTAAAGGAAAGCCGTTCTGGTATACATCGGGAAAGATAGGACCGTATTATATCAACACCCATTTCCTGTTTGGAGGTGAAAAAGCGGCAAACGTTTTCCTGGAGGAAATAGACAGGCTGAAGGTTAATAAGACAGCCTGTTCGGAAGAATTCCACCGGATTGTAAAGGAAAACTATTCAAAGGATCCTGTATACAAAGGTACCATTGACATAATGGTTGAATATATAAGGCAGAATATTAATGTAGAGGATATTGATTATATATCGGGCGGGGAAAGAAGAGACTGGTTTTTTTCTTTCATGATTGCAGATATATTGGCCAAGCCACATATTACTTTGTTTAAAGATGCATCATCGGTTATATATGAAAATGGTGCAAGTTTTGAAAAAGAGAATATTGAAAAAGCTTCTGTTCTGCATATTGCAGACCTGATCACCTCAGCTTCAAGTTATGAAAGGGCCTGGGTTCCTGCCATAGAAAAAATAAATGGAGTCATGAAATGGAGTTTGGTGGTGGTTGACAGGCTTCAGGGCGGCGGCGAACTTCTTGAAAAACTTAATGTTAACTCCCATGCCCTGGTATTTATAGATAAGAGTGTGTTCAGGAAAGCTTTTGAAAAAGGTTATATAGATGCAGATCAACTTGATCTGGTTCTGAAATACATAGATGATCCGGAAGGATTTATAGACTCTTTTCTGAAAGAAAATCCTGATTTTATATCAGAGTCACTGAAAGAAGGCAGAAAAACCGCAGAAAGAGCTAAGCTGCTTTTAAAGTCTTTGGAAGAGAAAAAGCAAAAGGAGGAAGGGCAATGAAACTGCCCGACTTTTTTGAAAATAAGTTTAAAAATCTGATGAGCCGTCAGGAATATGAAGAATTCATAGAATCGTTTGACGGATCCAGACATTCGGGCTTCAGGATAAATACAATGAAAATACCCGTTCATGAATGCCTTGATCTTTTGGATATTGAACCTGATCCTGTTCCCTGGGAATCCCAGGGATTTTATTATCATACGCCGGACATTTCACTGGGCAAACATCCTGCATATCATGCGGGCCTATACTATATCCAGGAGCCCAGCGCAATGATGCCGGCCAATGCTCTTATGCCAGAGCCGGGTGAAAAGGTACTGGACTTGTGTGCCGCACCGGGAGGAAAAACCGTTCAGATAGGAAACAAAATGAAGAATAAAGGTCTTCTGGTTACCAATGACATAAGTCCTAAACGGGTAAAGGCTCTTGTTAAAAATATTGAACTTATGGGCCTTACTAATACCTTTGTAGTTAATGAATCCCCCAAACGGCTTGCCGAAATATATCCTGAGTTTTTTGACCGCATCCTGCTTGATGTACCTTGCTCCGGGGAGGGTATGTTCAGGAAGGACAGGGAAGCGGTAAGAAGCTACAACAAATTTAAAGCCGAAGAATGTGTTATTTTACAAAGAGAAATTTTTGAGTATGCCTACACTATGCTAAAGCCGGGAGGGGTTATTGTATATTCCACCTGTACCTTTAACCCTGATGAGAATGAAAGAAATATTGAGTATTTTATAAATAAATATAATCTTGAAGTTGACAGAATTGATCCCATTGGCGGCTTTGAGCCCGCCAGGGTTCATTGGGGGTTATCATGCGGCGGAGAAAAGGCAGAAAGCTTAAAAGGTGCTGTCCGGCTCTGGCCCCATAAGGCGCGGGGAGAAGGTCATTTTGTTTGCCGTCTGGTAAAAAAAGGGGTAAGAAGTAATAATAATACTGAACAGCTTACAGAGGGATATACTTCAAAAGAGGCTGAAAATGCGGCAGAGGCATTTTACAGCTTTGCCGGGGAAAATTTAAACAACTTTAAAGGCGGGATTTTCCATCTGAAAGGTTCAGGACTTTACCTGCTTCCGGATTTTATGAAGGATGTGCCTGAAGTTAAATGGGAGAAAGCCGGACTTTTCCTTGGCGAGTACAGGAAAGGTCGTTTCGAGCCTTCTGGCTCGCTTGCTCTGGCTTTAAAATATGAAGACTTTAAAAGGGTAGTTACCTTTAAGAAAGATGATCTTAATATTATCCGGTATCTGAAGGGTGAAACTCTTATTCAGGAAGGTGAAAAGGGCTATACCGCAGTTTGTCTTGAAAGATATCCTTTGGGCTGGGCGAAGCAAACGGGTAAAATGCTTAAAAACCTTTATCCGAAGAACTGGAGGATGATGTAATGCCCAGGTTGCGTCTGGATAAATTTTTAAGGGATCAGGGAATAGCCACAAGAAGTGAAATCAAAACCTGTATCAAAAAGGGATTTGTACAGGTGAATGGAAGTATTGTCAAAGACCCTGGATTTCATATTGACACTGATAGGGACAGGATTATATTTGATGGCAAAGAGGTAACATATAAAGAATTTGTTTATTATATGCTAAATAAACCAAAAGGTGTAATAACAGCCACGCATGACACAAAAGCAAAAACTGTTCTGGATTTTTTTCCGGAAGATATCAGACTGCGCAATGTGTTCCCGGTAGGAAGGCTTGATAAGGATACCGAGGGATTTCTACTTATAACTGATGATGGCATCCTTGCCCATAATTTATTGGCTCCTAAAAAGCGTGTTGAAAAATTATATGAAGCCAAACTTGATAAGTATCCATCAGAAGATGCTGTTAAAATCTTTTCTGAAGGAGTTGTATTGGATGATGGATACAAGACTTTGCCGGCGGCTTTGGAGCTTTTGCCCGCAAAAGATGAAATTATTGCAAGGGTAAGGATATATGAAGGCAAATATCACCAGGTAAAACGTATGTTCAAAGCAGTAGGTGCAAACGTGGTCTCATTAAAGAGGCTGAGTATGGGCGGAATAAAGCTGGACGAGACTTTAAAGCCGGGTGAGTACAGGGAACTGACAGAAAAAGAAATATCAATCCTGAAAGGGAACCCCTGAAAGAGATCGCTGAAGGGGAATAGAAGATCAGACAAGAAGGCAGGAATTTTATATGATGGACAGACAAACACTTCAAAAACTAAAGCTTATGCTAAGTGGAATTGTATACCGTTTAAATGAAGAAACAGAATACTTTCAGGAACTGGAGGGTGAATTCAAGTCAGGGACAAGACTCTTTCCTTTAAAATGCACATTAAGTGAAGATGGTCTTTTAATAAATTTTGAAGGCAGGAATATTTATGCCAAAGCAGAAGAGCTGCCCGAAATCATATCAGATTTTGCTTCAAGGTTTGAAAAAGCAACTTTGGTTTACAAAGCCAGAGGTGAAGCCCTTATTATTGAAGCGGACAAGACCGTTACCATGAAAACCAGGTATCTTGAGGAAGAAAAAGAAGAGATACTTCGCGGTCATAGCGAAACTGGCACAATTTCAAACCGGAATTATTTAATCAAGCCCGGAAAAGCAGATGATCTTCTGAAGGCTATTGACATAATGGCTGAAAATGGCAAGATAAAAAATGATATGGTAAGAAAATATAATCAGATAGACCATTTCGTCGAACTTCTGGAGCCTATGCTTAAAGAGCTTTCAAGGAATAAAACCGAGCTTAAGATTGTTGACTGTGCCTGTGGTAAATCCTATCTCTCTTTTGTACTCAATTACTACCTGCGGGAAGTTATGAAAATAAATTGCAAGTTTATGGGGATTGATATATCCGAGAGTGTTGTAAAGTCTTCCAGGGAGATTGCCAGAAAACTGAATTATAATAATATGAATTTCGCAGTAGGGGATATCCGAACACTACTCTACCAGGATGAAGAAGGAAAGGCTTCCCAGCCCGACCTTGTTGTAAGTCTCCATGCCTGTGATGTTGCCACTGATTATGCCATAGCATATGGTATAAGAAACAGAGCAAGGGGGATAGTGGTAGTTCCATGCTGTCATAGCGAGCTTCTAAATCAGTATCATTATGAACCCTTCAAAGATATTATCAAGCATGGTATTTTCAAAGCAAGACTGGCAGACGTGCTTACAGACGGTATAAGGTGCATGATTCTTGAGGCTTTTGGATATGCAGTTTCGGCAGTCGAATATGTATCGCCCCTTGATACTCCCAAGAACCTTCTTATCCGCGCCGTTTTCACAGGCAGATTTGACAAAAGAAAATATGATAACTGCAAGAGGATGGCAGATGAATTAGGGGCAGATCCAATGCTTTTGAAGCAAACTGCAAATTTGATTTAGTATCAATCTATCTGCTTTGAGGTATTATGTGGTAATAATGTAGGTCAATTGAAAAAGTAAATTCCGGTTTGTAAAAGTAAATTCCACAGAGTCAGTCAGATCAGAAAACATCTGCGTTTCGAGGGATTTCAGATAGTTTACTTTACACTAATTAGTAACAAATATGTAAGTATATTGCTTAAAAGAAGTTAAATAAGTAAAAAAATAATCTGATTTGCAAAAGTAATTTCCACACCA
>JAAYMA010000089.1 GCA_012521615.1 Clostridiaceae bacterium
ATTTCGTTTCAATTCCTTATAGGTAGAATCTAAACGCCTTCGTAATATGATGTTGGTGCCGGATCTAACGGTTTCAATTCCTTATAGGTAGAATCTAAACCCGTAAAATACGCATAAAAAGAGGCTTTCGAAAATGCAGTAAAAAGTGAGTTTTATGTAGAAATCCTGTTAAGCGTTCTAAAATACCAAATCTTTTTCCGTCGATCCCCTGGGATTTTTACGCTATTGCACATCGACGGAAAAGTTTTTTAAGCTTTGTATTTTCCCATATTGCAAATTTAACATGTTGTTATTTACAAAATATTATAATAAAAATTGTTTTTATTAGCAACAAAGAGTTGGTAAATGATGACATGTTCCACAGCAGAAGGCAGCATATATAAATTTCCCGGTGCAAATAAATATCAAAAAAGGAAAAGAACCTGTGGGATGTGATTAGATCCCACAGGCTCTTTTTTTGAAATAGCCTCTTAAATGTTATTTTTTAGGTTTGGCATCCTTACCACTATTGATAGTATATGTCACAATTGCTACATCCGAATCAGCAAGCCCGGATTTTATAGCTATGGCTTTAATTGTCATAGATTTATCAACTTTTATAGATTTATCGGTGAATTTTTTAGACCTTTCAGTGGGCGTTGATCCGTCAGTGGTATACCTGATGGTAGCCCCTTCAGTTTCACATGTTATAAATACTTCCTGCTTTGAAGAATAAGTTCCACCAGGCATACTAAAGATGGGTGTGGCTACAGTATTCGTGCTACTGTCATTATTGCCGGAGGAGCTGCTTTTGCCGCCACTTATTATATATGTTGCAGTTGCTACTGGAGAAGGATTCATTCCATCTTTAAAAGCGATTGCTTTTATTGTAACGTTTGAAGATACTGTGAAAGGTACAGTATACTGTGGCGAGCTTTCGGTGGGGGTTGAACCATCGGTAGTATATCTGATGGTCACGCCTGGTGTGTCACAAATTATTGATACACTTTGTGGAGCAGGATATGTTCCCGCGGCAGGGAAGAAGTAAGGTGTAGAAACTGTATTTGTTCCACCGCCATTATCTTGTCCAATAACATAAGTGGCAATTGCGATATCTGAATCTTCCATTCCATTTTTAGTAGCAATAGCCTTAATAGCCATGGTTTTATCAACTTTAATGGGTTTATTGCCATCAAACTTTTTTGATTTATTAGTAGGTGTTGAACCGTCCGTTGTGTATCTGATGGCAGCTCCTTCGGTAGCACATGATATAGTTACTTCTTGCTTTGAAGGATAAGTTCCGCCAGGTAAGCTGAATGTGGGAGTAGCGACTTTATTGCTTCCATCACCGTTACCAGGCTGTCCTCCATTGCCTGGATCCCCTCCTGATAGAGTGCTCTCGCCTTTAAAAGGATTCCATTTTGAAGCTGCAATAATAAACCAGCCCGTACTTGAGACACAATTTTGTTGCGACATACGCCAATAGTTATTATTAGTGCCGTACAGGGAATAAGGAATACCACCGTTCATTGATCCGTCTTTACCCTGTTTTTTTATAATTTCATGTAAAATTGAATCAGATTTTGCTTCATTGCCCAGTATGCTATAGGCAATAGACATAAAGGCTGTACCTTCAAACCATATATCAGGACCCAAATAGCCTCCTCCTATATTTGCAGGCGCTTCTGCTCCATCACTCTGCCAATCGAAGTCATAGCCTGTTATAGTTGTACCGGCGTAAGGCAGTGTATGGACGTATCTCGGATTGGAAAGAGTTCCTGGATTTCCGTTTGCATTTTCAACATAGCTAATTGAGGCACCATAGTTTCTTGTTCCGCTGGTTCCAAGTGCCATGACACCCCAAGGGTTGACATCCATAGGTACATAAGTGTCCAGGGTTCCCGTGTTATTCCTCTAGTCGCCATACCACCTGTTTTTAGTATTGTCCCATACAACATTATCTAAGAAATTCTTAACCTTATTTGCTGCATTTGAATATGTAGATTGCCTGGAAGGTGTTGTTGCTGAGAAATAGGTCAGGGCTGCATACGCATCGATATTATGTTCGGTACTGCTCCAGACTTCTTCAGTCCAGGAACCATTTCCGCTGTCCCATGTAGTTAACCCGCCGCCTATTCCTCCATTGGGTTTCTGGAACTGCAGACACCAATCAATGGTTTTGATGGCCATGTCATGATAGGACATATCACCGGTTAATTTTTCATAATTCATTACCGCCAGAGCTACCCATAGACATGGACCTATATGTGCTCTTATTTCTTCACCATACCCGTTATTCCACCAATAAGAATTGATCCAGAAACCTGCTGGATCCTGGGTGGCTTTAAGCATATCAAGAACCTGTCTTGCTCTATTGTAGTCTTTCATTAATGTGAAGGAAATAGCTGCAATAGCCTGGTCATAAGTATATGCTATTTGTATTCTGGAGCCGTCCGCCCAATGATCTTCAAAACTATCAACAAAACCTCTAAGTGCGTTGCCCGATGGCACCTGTTGTGCGACGAGCCAGTTATATGCGGCATTTTTTGCTGCATTTAAGTCTGATGGTTGGTTACCACCGCCGCCATTACCGCCTCCGTTTCCGCCACCACTACTTCCACCTTTTTGATATACGCGTATATAATCTACAAACATCTGTTTCGGGAAGGTGGTACTTGCATCAGGGCTTCCAGGCCAATTCCCGCCAATTGCAAGATTTAACAAAATGAAGAAAGAATTATGGAATTCCTCTGTATTATTGATGGTAATATCAGCTTCATTGAATTGAACTCCATCTACAAACCATTTAATAGATTTTTCATCCCATTCTATGGAATAAACATGATATTGAGAAAAATCAAGATTCCCGGAAGTATTACCATACCACTGGTGACCATTGTAGTCCCAATGGATTGTGCCATGAACATAAGGCTCATTGTTTACATGCTCCATGATGTCAATTTCGCCGCATTTTGGCCAGCCAACTTGATCCTGTTTATCCCCGAGCATCCAAAATGCAGGCCAAACACCCTGACCGGTGGGGATTTTAATTCGTGCCTCAATTTTTCCGTATTTCCAGCTAATTTTGCCTTAGGTTTTAATACGTCCGGATGTATAGTTCATTCCTCCGTAATTTTCTTTTCTCGCAGTAATTATAAGGTTACCGTTTTTAACTTCAACATTTTCTTTTCTGTTTGTGTAATACTGTAATTCATTGTTACCCCAGCCCCATTCACCTGTGCCGATATCATATACCCAGTAGTCCGTATTTAGGCTGTTACCGTCAAATTCATCGCTCCATACAAGTTGCCAGCTATCTGATGCGGCAGTAACCAAAGGTGTGGGTAGTATAGATGCTAAAATAGCAAATAAAAGCATAAAGACAAAAATTCTCTTGATTTTAAGCATAGGATAAATTCACTCCCTTTCATATGATTTTTCACAGGCTTAATAATTCTCAGCGGCCTTAAGGTGAATAATCATTTCAGAGGGCTGAAGCACACATTGAATTTGCCGATATGGAAATTGGAATTCAGAGTAGTTACTTGTCAGTGACAAATGATGTTGTCATTTTATCGATTGAGTAACGAAAGACAAAAGATGTAGACTTTTATTGTTAAGAGATGCCTTCCAGTCTAATATAGATCAGTTTTGCAAATAAAGCAGTAAATTATTTTTACTTTTTTATCATATATTTTTAGTTGGTTTTTGTACGCTTAATTTTGAATGTCTTAAAAAATACTTGGATAATGGCTTAAATTGGCTATAATTAAAAGTAAATCAAATTTAATTCAAACGGAGAAATTTTATGACTATCCAGCAAGCCATATCCATAAGAAAATCCATAAGGACATATAAAGATGAACCCATATCAGAGGAATTAAAATCAGAGCTTAAAAAATATATTGAAAATGCAGGGGTACCTTTTGATACAAAACAGAGGTTTATATTAATTGACACTGATATTACGGACAAGAAAGTTAAGTTAGGCACCTATGGGGTAATTAGTGGTGCAAAAACTTTCATATGCGCAGCCGTGGAACCGGAAGAAAGATATGAGGAAAATCTGGGTTATGCTTTTGAAAAGATAATATTGCATGCTACATCACTGGGGCTTGGAACATGCTGGCTTGGAGGCACTTTTAACAAATCCGGATTTTCAGAGGTTGCAGGGTTAAAGGAAAATGAGATTATGCCGGTAGTATCGCCGGTTGGCTATACCGGAGAGAAAAGAAGTCTTATTGATCGGGCTTTGGTTATGGGTGCCGGATCGAAAAATCGCAAGAACTGGTCTGAACTTTTCTTTAACAAAAATTTTGACACTCCTCTTAATAAAGATGAGGCAGGTTGCTTCAAGGATGCTTTGGAGATGGTTCGCCTTGCACCTTCTGCATCCAATAAACAGCCCTGGCGGATAGTTAAGGACGGCAATACATTTCATTTCTTTCTCCGCAGAACAACAGGTTATAGAGGTCTCATAGGATTTGACATACAGCGGCTGGATATAGGGATTGCCATGTGCCATTTTGAGGCAGTAATAAATGAACAGGGTTTAAAAGGTGCTTGGATTGATGGAAAATCAGAATTTAAAAATGTAAAAGGCCTTGAATATATAATAAGCTTTAAAATAGCAGATTGAGGATTTACCGTCGATTGGGTATAAATCAAAATATGAACTTAGAAAAGAACATAAAATCAATACATCTTATTAATACTATTTCTGAGTGATTTTGTAGCTGTGAATAAAAGGGGAATTTTATGGCTGACTATATTTTGACGTACACAAAAACAAGATTTTATCCATTAAATCCCAGAAAAGAAGATATAAAAATCGAAGATATTGCTCATTCTTTATCTCTCATGACAAGAGCCAATGGTCACCACAAACATTTTTTCTCGGTGGCACAGCATGCTGTGGGCTGTAGCAAAGAAGCCAAGTGCAGGGGCTATTCAACGCGGGTTCAGCTTGGCTGTCTTTTACATGATGCAAGTGAAAGCTATATTTCCGATATTACAAGACCGGTCAAGAAAAACTTTAGGGAATATTTTGCAATAGAAAAGAAAATTCAAAGTTTAATCTATGAGAAATATGGTCTTGGCGATTTATCACAGGTCGAGATTGATCAGATAAAAAGTGTTGATGATGCACTTTTATATTACGAGTTTGAAACTTTAATGGATATAAAATTGTTTGAGATACCTCCCAAAAAAGTTATGGATCACGATTTTTCTCAAAGAGATTTCAAAGAGGTGGAACAGGAATTCCTGACCATATTCTATACTCTTACTGAAAACATTTAATTATTAAAGTCTACAGGCTTCCCACTTTTCTTAGACGGCTCGGCGGATAGCCCTTTATTGATTTAAAGGTGCGGTTGAAAGTGCGGATGCTGTTAAAACCACATTCATATGCGATTGAAATAATTGAATCATGAGTTGTTTTTATGAGTTTTTCAGCAGCATTAACACGGATTCTGCCGAGATAGGAATTGAAATTGGTTCCTGAATACTTTGCAAAAAGCCTTGAAAAATAACTGGGGCTTAAGCCGACAATATCTGAGATAGTTTCCAGGGTTATTTCCTCTCTATAGTGTTGGTTAATATATTCTATAGCCTTTTTTATTTTATTGATATCAGGCAGACGAATTCTTTTTTTGACTGTGCCACTCAATGGTGAAAAGAAGTATCTTTGAATAAGTGCAGACAGCTCCAATAATAGTCCCTGAAGATAATCCTGGTAAAAAGGTTTTTGTTTGGCATACTCCTCATGAATGTCATGGATTATCCTTAATAAATTGTTACGCACTTTTTCATCCAGTTCGGTAATCTTATTGTTTTCAATAAAAACAGGGTTGCAATATGTTTCGTCAGGCCAGCCGGCCGGATGACCAATCAGTTCGGGATGAAAAATTATGACTATAATTTCGGATTGCATGTTTGTACTGTCATACCGGTGTATGTCAGTACTGTTTATTACCGCCATGTCACCTGCTTTCAATATCCTGGCCTCCTCATTGACAGAAACAAGAATGTTTCCTTCGAATACATAGACAATTTCCACATCTATGTGCCAATGGGCAAGGAAATTATTATCTTTATGAATAACAGATGACAGGGGAAAATCATTTTCATAGGTTCTTGTCTCAAGGAAAGCATGCATGATTATTTTATCCTCCTTAGTCAAATTGTAATGTAAAAAGCAAAATTTGTCCATATTGTTGGTACTTTTGACCAGACTAAAGAGTTTATATAAGTATAATTGAAGTAGACAGACCTTAAATAAACAGAAGGGGGTATCATTGTGGATTTAAAGAGCCTTATCGCAGAAATGACCTTGGACGAAAAACTGCAATTATTGACAGGAAAGAATAATTGGGAAACTGTAGGCATAGAACGTCTCGGCGTTCCTTCCATTGTAGTATCCGACGGACCTCATGGCCTTCGTAAAATGGTAAGGGAAGAAGATGGAAGTTATAAAACGCTTAAGTCTACCTGTTTTCCGACTGCTTCGGCCATGTCAGCAACATGGAATCCGGAGCTGGCATACCAGGTTGGTGAATGTATAGCTGAAGAATGCCAGGCAGAAAATGTTGATATTATCCTTGGCCCCGGAGTTAATATTAAGAGAACTCCCCTTTGCGGCAGAAATTTCGAATATTTTTCTGAAGACCCATATCTCGCAGGTGAAATGGCTGCAGCTTATATAAACGGTGTGCAGAGCAAAGACGTAGGAACATCTTTAAAACATTATGCCGCAAACAACCAGGAATACGACCGCCATCATATCAGCAGTGAAGTGGATACCCGGGCTTTAAGGGAAATATACCTTAAACCCTTTGAGATTGCAGTTAAAAAATCTAAACCCTGGACAGTAATGTGCTCCTATAACCGTATAAACGGGGTTTATGGAAGTGAGCATAAAGTGCTGCTCGACGACATTCTCAGAAAGGAATGGGGTTTTGACGGTTTTGTAGTTTCAGACTGGGGGGCTGTATGGGACAGAGCCAAATCCCTGAAGGCAACCCTCGAACTTGCAATGCCCTATGATGAAAAGCACTTTGGTGCACTCAAAAAAGCGTATGAAGAAGGAAAAATTACTGATGAAGAAATCGATTCTGCCTTGGAACGCTTTTTAACAATAGTTTTCCGTGCATACAACGCCAGAAGTAAACGGGTAAAAGAATATGATGCAGACAAGCATCATGAAGTAGCAAAAAAGGTGGCTTTAGAGTCTATTACTCTTTTAAAGAACGAGGATAATATTCTTCCGGTTAACAAATCAAAGGTCAAAAAACTTGCCATTATTGGTGAATTTGCTGCCATGCCGATAATCCAGGGCGGCGGAAGCGCTCATGTACAATCAACAAAGGTAGATACGCCCCTTGAAAAAATTAAGCATCTGGCTCAGAAAGAAGGAATAGAGGTTGAATATGCAATCTCAATGTCTGTTCCATCTCACAGCCAGTATAACCAGAACACAGCTCTTACTGTTGCGGAAAATGCTGATCAGGTAATCATGTTTGTGGGCAACCGTAATCATGTTGAAGGGGAAAGCCATGACCGTACAAGTATCAGACTGGCTCCCGACATAGAAAACGCCATACTGCAGGTAAGCAGAAGAAACCCTAATACAGTTGTGGTAATCCAGGCAGGTTCTGCAATAGATATGTCCTGCTGGATAGGTAAAGTTAAAGGTGTCGTGTTTGACTGGTATTCAGGTCAGGCAGGAGGTTCTGCAATAGCCGAAATTCTCTTTGGTGTACATAGCCCAAGCGGAAAAATTGCCGAAACTTTCCCTCTTTGTCTTGAAGATACACCAAGTTATGATACCTATCCCGGAGACGGCATAGTTTCATGGTATAAAGAAGGTATCATGGTTGGTTACCGCTATTATGATACTTTTGAAAAGCCGGTTCTGTTCCCGTTCGGGCATGGTCTTTCATATACGCAATTTGAGTATTCAGATCTGAAAATTACACCTGATGTTGCCAATGAAAATGATGAGATCACTGTAAGCCTTTCAATTAAAAACATAGGCCATGTGCAGGGTAAAGAAACAGTCCAGCTCTATGTCAGGGATATGTGTTCACATGTATTAAGGCCGTATAAGGAACTGAAAGGTTTTGTCAAGGTGGATTTAGAACCGGGAGAGAAGAAAGAGATCAGTTTTAAATTGAACCGGGATGCCTTTGCATACTACAGTACCGCAGTAGATGACTGGCACATTGAAGGAGGACTGTACAAGATATTGATTGGCGCATCATCCCAAGATATCCGTCTTACAGGAACTATAAAAATAAGCGCAGAGTAAAAGTCTCTTTGTAAAGTGCCTGCTGTATCTGATAACACAGCAGGCACTTTTATATTAATCAAAGAATCAGTTGTCAAAGACTGAAATGGCCGGACCAAAAGCAGCCCGATATAAAAATAGTGCAAAAATATTAAAAAGCGTAAAATATTACGGTGATGAAGAGCATTTTTCCAATTCAGATAAATTGCATACTATAAGAATAAAAGATGCACTTCATAAAAAAGGATAAAAAGTCTTATTTAATTGCATTTCCTGTAGATCCGGCATCAGATAGAATGTTATAACGGATAAGCATAATTAAACTACTAAATATAATTAATTTTATGAAAGAGGTAATTAAATGAGAGTCTTAATGCTTGATCTCGATACATTGCGTCCGGATCATCTGGGATGCTATGGGTATGGGAGAAATACCTCTCCGAATATAGATTCTATTTGTGCCGATGGCATGAGGTTTGACAATTACTATTGCTCAGACGCACCCTGCCTGCCTTCAAGAGCAGCTCTTACCACAGGAGTGTTTGGTATCCGAAACGGTGCAATCAATCATGGCGATACCGCAGCTGATCTTCGTATATATGGAAATGGCAGAGGCTTTCAGGATCCAATACTTCACAACAACCTGTTTTTCCTGTTCAGAAAAAAGGGTATGCATACAGCTACCGTAAGTACTTTTGCCGAGCGTCATTCTTCATACTGGTTCAACGCAGGTTTCAATGAAATAATAAACTGCGGCAAATACGGGCATGAGATTGCAGATGACGTAATGCCTTCCATACTTGATTGGGTTTCGAAAAATGCAGATAAGGATAACTGGTTTTTACATGTAAATTTATGGGATCCTCATACTCCATACAGAACACCTATGGAGTTCGGAAATCCATTTGAAAATGAGCCTTTACCCAATGACTGGATAGATGAAGATGTGTTAAAAGAACATCTTAAGCATGTCGGACCTCACAGTATAAATGAATTGGGGATGTATACGGATAAGACTTCGCCCCAGCATCCCAGACAACTCGGGAAAGCTTCAACCCTTGAGGAAGTAAAGCAGATTGTTGACGGGTATGATTGCGGTATAAGATACATGGATGAAAAAATTGGTCAATTGATCAGGTTATTAAAAGAAAAGGGAATATATGATGATATGGTCATCATTATTACTTCTGACCATGGCGAGAATATGGGCGAGCTTGGCATTTATTCCGAGCATGCAACAGCAGATAACACAACATGCCGTATACCTATGATAATCAAATGGCCCGGAATGAAAAAAGGTGTGGCCAAAGGGTTGCATTACAATATTGATTTATTACCGACCCTGGCAGATTTGCTGGAACTTCCCAGAAGTGAAGAGTGGGATGGTAAAAGTTATGCTGAAACACTGCGCACAGGTAAAGATGAAGGGCATCCATATCTGATATTGTCCCAATGCGCTCATGTATGCCAGCGCTCAGTACGCTTCGATGATTATATATATATTAGGACATATCATGACGGTTATCATCTGTTTCCTGTTGAGATGCTGTTCAATGTCAAGGAAGATTTTCATGAACAGAAAAATATAGCTGAAGAAAATCCGGATTTATGCGCAAAGGCTTGCAGATATCTGGTGGAATGGCATCAAAATATGATGATGAAATCCAGAAGTCAGATTGATCCTTTATGGACGGTTATGAAAGAAGGAGGCCCATTCCATGCCAAGGGAAGACTTCCTGAATATTGTGAAAGACTTGAAAAAACAGGCAGGAAAGAAGGGGCAGAGCTGTTGAGAAAAAGGCATCCGTATGAGTTTAACAAATAATGTTATTTTCCTGATAAATAAAAAAGCGCCTGACGGCCTATGCCACAGGTGCTTATTTTATAATAATTAACATGGGAAAAGAAACAATTGCTTTTAATACATTGATACACTAATATTTTTATATAAGCTGACTGCATATAAAGAGTTTTAAAGTGTTTTCAAATCAAGGGGGAAAAATGAAAAATACCCGTTTCTTCAGTATACGAAAAAGTATACGTAACAGGATTTTTTATTCGTCAATGTTAATCATGACCTTATTGGCTGTTGTCCTCAGCATAAGATCCTATCAGGTATCAATAAACATTTTACAGGAAAAAGTCAGTGATACACTGCATGAAACTCTCAGCTATGTAGGCAATAGTGTGGAAAAAGTATTGCTTCAGGTAGAGCAGGTTTCTGATTTCATTTTTACCAATGTAAATGTAAGAAGAATACTGGAGAAGAAACATCATTCAGAGAGTGAACGACTGGAAAGTGTTCACAGGATGGACGAGATACTCACAAATTACTCTATAGCACCCATATTTAATCATATACCTGCCATAAGAATTTTCGGAAAAAATGGTGAAGAGTATTCATTTGGTAAAGAGGTTTATGAGCTTGACAGTAAAAAAATAAGAGCACTTGATATAGAAAGTGTTCTGGAAAAATCGAACGAGCCTTTTCTGTGGACTGGTATTCATGAAGCATATCTGCAGCAGCCTTTTCATAAGAAATATCACATTTCTTTGTTCAGGTTGATGAAGGATGAAAATTACAATGAGGTCACAGGATTTTTGTATATAAGCATGGAGCCTGCTTTATTTGAAAGCATGCTAAAAGAAGTCAATCTGCAAAACAAGAGCGAGATTTATATAACAGACAGTCAAAACAAGATAATTTATCACTCTGAACAAAAAAATAAGTTTACCGATATTGAGAGTGTGATTGGAACTTTGCAGAAACAGGATGACAGCGATTTTTACATTAGTGAGGACCCAAAAGGAAATAAATTAGTTTCAATATACACTATCACACCTTATAACTGGAAAGTGTACGGCACAATACCGGTTGATACTTTAATAAGTGACAACAGTAAGATTATCCTCAACAGTTTTATCATATTTGCACTGATATTCATTCTTGCTTGTATCGTATGGTATTTTATCCTTACCCGGATCACCAAACCTTTGAAGGAGCTTGCATATACTATGTCCAGTGTGGATGAAGGGAATATGTACGTGAAATATGAGTCAGACCGGGAGGACGAAATAGGTCTTGTTGCAAACAGTTTCAACTACATGATGGACAAGATGCACAGCCTCTTTAACAATTTACTGGATGAGCAGTATAAAGTTCTCCAGTCACAGATTAATCCCCACTTTTTATATAATACACTGAATTCTATACGGTGGATGGCTATTCTTCATGGAGCAAATAATATTAAGGATGTAATTGATGCATTAAGCCGCCTTATTATGAAGAGCATGAACAATAATGGCCAGTTTATTACTGTGGAAGAGGAAATCGACAGCCTGAAAGATTATATATATATTCAGAAAATACGATATAATAATTCCTTTGATGTGGAATTTGATGTCCAGGATGAGGTGTTGAAATGTCAGTGTATACGTTTCATACTGCAGCCTCAGGTAGAAAACGCCATTTTTCACGGCCTTGAACCCAAGGAAGGTTTTGGCTTGATAAGGGTGTCTGCATGGCTGGAAGAAGGACATTTAAATTTCGAAGTATGGGATAACGGTGTTGGAATGTCCGAGGATCAGATCCACAGGCTTCTTACCGAAAACAGGAAGAAGGAAAGGGGTCTTAGCGGTATAGGAGTACGGAATGTAAACGACAGGATTAAGATGATTTATGGAAAGCAGTACGGTATCCAGATTAAAAGCAGGGTTGGCGAATATACCTGTGTTAAAATTACAATTCCCAATAAAACTGAAATCAAAGTAACAGGATGTGAGGACGAGATCTATAAGGGGGAGAAAGATGTATAAAATTTTGATTGTCGACGATGAAGTACTGGCAAGAGTGGGTATTACTGCTTTAATATCCTGGGAAGAACACGGGTTTACTATAGTCGGGGAAGCTGAAAACGGAAAAAAAGCACTCGAGATGGCAAGAAAATATCAGCCTGACATTATAATTACCGATATTAGAATGCCGGTAATGGATGGCATAGAACTTATTAAAGCACTGAAAAGCGATGGTATAAGGTAACAATTGACTTAGATACAACTACAGGAAAATATGACCTTTATATCA
>JAAYMA010000090.1 GCA_012521615.1 Clostridiaceae bacterium
CTGTTAAATAGCTTATAAGTCCTAAAAGCTTGTAACTTTCTTTTATAAGCTTATTCAGACCAGATTCCTTAAGTCCCAGTTCTTCTAAAAACATCTGTTTTTCATCTTCTTCAAGCTGGGCTATCTCTTCCTCAATTTTTGCACAAACAACTATAAGTCCGGAGTTTTCTTTTTCTGCAATTTCTTTAACTTTCGCAACATAGGTATTTCCATCTGCAGAGGAAATTCCTTCTTCTGAAATATTGGCGCAATAAAGCACAGGTTTGCTTGTCAAAAGGAAAAGCTGGTTTACATAACTTTGCTCTTCGGTTTCAAAATCCAGGGAACGAACGGGAAGTCCCTGCTCAAGAGTGTTCTTTATTCGCTCAAGAATTTCAAGTTCAATCTTATATTTTTTATCTCCGGACTTCATTTGTTTTTTTGTCTTTTCAATACGTTTTTCCACTGCCTCAAGGTCGGCAAATACTAATTCAAGGTTTATGGTTTCTATATCGCGGACAGGATCCACCGAACCTTCGACATGGACAATGTTACCGTCGTCAAAACAGCGGACAACATGAACTATTGCATCAACTTCACGAATATTTGAAAGAAATTTGTTTCCTAATCCTTCGCCTTTGCTTGCACCTTTTACCAGCCCGGCTATATCTACAAATTCAATTGTAGCAGGGGTTACTTTTTTAGGATTATACATTTTTGCCAATGCGTCAAGTCTTTCATCAGGCACAGCAACAATACCGACATTTGGATCTATGGTGCAAAAAGGATAATTGGCGCTTTCAACACCTGCTTTTGTTATTGCATTAAAAAGTGTACTTTTTCCAACGTTGGGAAGTCCAACGATTCCAAGTTTCATCTGTATATTCACCTTCGTCTCTTAATAATCTATTTTCTGGATTAAATCTTACAAGGCATAAATTTTACATATTTAAGCCGATTTAATATTATATCTTAAGAAAATAAACAGCACAAGGACAAGATCATTCTATTACAAAGTCGAAATAAGTGTCCGGATAGGGTTCGTTAACCAGAGTATAGTGCCACCATTCGGTACGCAGTTCTTTGAAACCTGCTTTTTTCATGGCTTCCTTCAGAATATTCCTGTTACGGGTCTGCTGTTCAGTAATTTTGTCTGTACCATGGTTGGATATGGTGTCCAAAAAATCATAAGGGCTTCCCATGTCCACCAGCTCGCCTGTGTCAAGATAAAACAGAGTCAGGTCAACTGTGGAACCCCTTGAATGGGCAGAGCGTCTTGCAAGGTATCCGTTATTGAAAAGATACTCTTTGGTAAAACTGGGGTAGAACTCATCCTTGGTAGAATAATCTTCGGGTTGCTTCCCCCATTCAATAAAGAATTCAACGGCTCTCTTAGGTCTGTAGGCATCGTATATTAAAATCCCGTAGCCTTGTTCTTTTAGATATTCGCTTGCTTTTTTGAGAGCTTCTGCAGCCTCTATGGTAAGGCACACATTATCAGAAAGATAGCCGTCTACTATCTGACCTGTAAAATTATGCGTGGTTGCATACCGGATATCAAATCTGGCCTCAGGAAGGAATTCCTTAAGGTATACAAACCCATCAGGGAGTTTTGTGTCAGTTTTTTCTTCGGAAGCAGGTTCTTCCGGGGTCTCTGTTTCAGTGTCTGAAAGAGGTTCTTCAGTTTTATCTGTTTCATTATGGGGTCTTTCAGTTTCTGTGTCCTTGTCAGAATTATTATCTGGTATCTCATTTTCTTTCTTATCAGATTCTTCATAAGGAATTTCTGTGTCTGCCGGCTTTTCTTCAGGGGGTGTTGTATGGTTTTCAGTATTGTTCTTATTGTTTAAGCTGTAATTTCCGGTATTACCGGAAAAATAATTATTTATAGTACTGGCAGCATAATAAACAGTCAGTAAAGTCAAAACTGCAGCAATTAAAATCCTGAAACGATATTTAAACTCTTTCCTGAAGCTTCTTTTCGGTTTAATTTTCAATCACCCACTTAAAATAATATATTTTTTATTGTAGCATATAAAATTATAACTGAATGATAGTGTCAAGTAATTGTTGGAAAACAAATAAAAAATAATTTTCAAAATAATATTAGAATAATAACTCCATAATCATATAATGTAATAATTTGTAATTTTAATTTTGCTTTACCTTAATAAA
>JAAYMA010000013.1 GCA_012521615.1 Clostridiaceae bacterium
CTTTTACAAACCGGAGTTTACTTTTTCAATTGACCGCAATTTTATTCTGTTTGGACAATTATAATACAAATGTTAAAACCTTCAAGTAATTTCTTTCAGAAGTTTCCTGACATTATGCTTTTTAACACTTTATTCTTTAATACTACAAAAAATAAGCCATATATTTATGGCCTATTTCTGTTTTAATACAATTTAACCTCTAATGATAAGGATAAATTATAGTTTATTAATCTTTTAAAAAGTATTAAAACTCACTACCTCTTCTAAGGACTTCTTCTTTCTTGCGGGTTTCTCATCAGGATATCCCAAGGTTATCATAGAAATAATTTCATGAGTTTCGGGACAATTCATAATTTTTTCTGCTTCTTTTGAATGCTCTCTTCTGTAGCAGCTTATCCAGCATGTCCCAAGCCCATAGTGCCAGGCAGCCAGAATTATATTCTGTGTTGCAGCGCAGGCATCTTCAACAGGACAAGGTGCATCTTTTCTTACAAACACTGCTATAACAGCATATGCATCTTTAATGAACTTGCCGTATTTCGTTATTTCAGTTAATTTTTCTTTTATCTCCTGGTCTGTAACAACCACAAAACGCCAGGGTTGTTTATTATGACCTGAAGGAGCAAGCCTTCCGCAGTCCAGAATATCCATTAATACATTTTCAGGCACTTCCTGTTTTGTATATTTTCTTATACTTCTTCGAGTTTTGATTACTTCAATTGTGTTCATAGTAATCCCCCTTTCAAATATTTGATATTTATTTGATATTTACTTGCGTTTCTTTTTCTCTTTTGCACCTATATGTTTTAAAATCTTTTTCTTTTCTATAATTTCCTGTTTATTTTCTTTCCCGTTTTTTGACCCGGTTGCAGCCAGTTCTGAAGTAAAATCATCATTATCCGTATCATCTGCAATCATAAAGTCAATCTGACGGGTTTCAGGACTTGCTTTCACTAATTGAACATTTAATTTATCCCCTATCCTGTATATCTTTTTTGTTCTTTCCCCTATCAAACATAATGAATTTGCGTCATAGTAATAGTAATCATCATCCATACTGCTCAGCCGGACAAGACCTTCAACTGTATTTTCAAGTTCTACAAACATCCCAAAGGCTGTAATATTTGAAATGGTTCCTTCAAAATATTCGCCCACCTTGTCTGCCATAAATTCTGCCTTTTTAAGGTCTTCACAATCCCTTTCAGCATCCTGGGCAGCCCGTTCCCTTTCAGAACAGGCTTTTGTAATTTCAGGAAGAATACTTTTATAATGTTCAATTCTGTTTTCAGTTAGCTTTCCACTTAATTGCTCCTTCATTATCCTGTGTATCATCAAGTCCGGATAACGGCGTATAGGTGAAGTAAAATGTGAATAATATTCAGCAGCAAGTCCAAAATGCCAGATATGGATATCGCTATACCTGGCTTTCTGAAGCGATCTCAGTATAATTGTGTTAATTGCTTTCTCTTCAGGCTTTCCTTTTATTCGATCCAGAACATTCTGCAATGCCTTTGGATGGACATCCCTGTATCCCTTTAACCTATATCCAAAAGTACTTAATACATTATTCAGATTTTCCATCTTTTCAGGATCAGGATCCTCATGGACCCTGTAAACAAAAGGTATACCAAGCCAGTAGAAATGTTCTGAGACTACTTCATTACAAAGCAACATAAACTCTTCTATTATGTTATTTGCAATTGTCATTTTATACCGTATTATATCAACGGTTTTTCCCTTTTCATCCACAATGATTTTAGTCTCATCAAAATCAAAATCTACTGATCCTCTGTTCCTTCTTCTGGCTTTAAGAATAAGGGCAAGTTTTTTCATGTTATAAAAATCATTCAGATGATTCTTATAACGTTTCTTAAGTTCTTCATCGTCCTCTTCGAGGATTTTATATACATCTGTATATGTCATTCTTTCATCTACATTAATTACACTTTCAAATATTTCATAATCGACAACATTGCCCTGATTGTCAACTTCCATCATTACACTGAATGCAAGGCGGTCTTCTTTTGCATTGAGACTGCAAATATTATTGGACAGTTCTCTTGGAAGCATGGGAATAGCTCTGTCAGGAAAGTATACACTTGTACCCCTTAGTAAAGCCTCCTTATCAAGTAAGGAACCTTCCTTAACATAATGGGTAACATCTGCTATATGGACGCCCAGACGAAAATTGCCATTTTCGAGTTCCTCTATTGAAACAGCATCGTCAAGATCTTTTGCATCCTCCCCATCGATAGTAACCATTCTTAAGTTTCTCAAATCCCGTCTTCCAACCGTATCTTCTTCTGAAACTTTGTTGGGAACAGCCTTGGCTTCATTTAATACCTCTTCCGGGAACTCATAGCGTATACCGTAAGCACGTATTATCGACATGACATCAACACCAGCATCGCCTTCATTACCCAATACCTCAATTATCCTGCCTTCTGCATTCCTGTTTTTTTCCGGCCATTTGGTTATCTTTACAACTACTTTTTGACCTTTTTCTGCCCCATTGAAATAATCTTTCGGAATGTAGATATCTCCGGTCAGACGAGCATGGTCAGGTGTTACAAATCCGAAATGTTCACTTTTGTCGAATCTTCCAACTATAGTTTTATTTGCTCGTTTGATAATTCTGACAATCTCGCCTTCTCTGTGCTTTTCACCGGGCATACTTTTGTGAAGTCTCGCCACAACCCGGTCACCATGCATGGCTCCATTTATATAGTTGGCAGGAATAAAAACATCATCGTTGCCGACATCCGGCAAAACAAATCCAAATCCTCTTGAATTACCCTGGAATGTGCCAACTACCAGCCCCATCTTTTCAGGAACACCATAACGTTCTTTTTTGGTTTTAATTATAACTCCTTCTGTGACCATTTCATCTAAAAGTTCCTGCAGAACAGGTCTGTCTTCTTTGGGCACATCCATAATAACAGCCAGCTCTGAAAACTTTAAAGGTTTATATGATTCCTCTCTCATGAAGGAAAGTATTTTCTGTTTTCTCTCTTCCATTATTTTGCTTAACATGTTGCAACATCCTTTATTCAATTATTATATTGGGATACTAAATTGACGGCTTTTAAGCCGTCATACTTAAATATATTATTTATTTTAAACATATGAAGTATTCTTCTGAATGCAGATTATTAACATAAATAGCTCATTTCTCTCATTGCCTCAAGAGAAAGTTTAATAAAATCCTCAATACTTAAACCCAATTCAGTACAAAGCTCTAATCTTTCCCGGCTTATATGGGGAGCAAAGTCCGGATCATTATATTTATTTAATATAAATTCTTCTGATATCTTAATTAAACCATTTTCTCCGATTAATTTGCAGCAGGCATCAATTAATTCCGCCATGGGGCTTGCAATGTATAAAGCTTTGTCTATCTTTCTTCTTCTTTCATAATTGTTTTCCGGGTTATGAGCCCTTACTGCATAAACAATAGTAGGATCGAAATCAAGGCATTCCAGTATATCTCCGCCCATCATCCCATGAGGACGTGAATCATTTTGAATCCGCTCAACATCTATATCGTGAACAAGACCAGCAATGCCCCAGAGCCTGACCTCTTCGTTAAAGTGTTCTGCAAGCTTATTCATAATTGCTTCAACAGCAAGTGAATGTTTTATAACTTCTTTATTTTCAAGGCGAAGCAGTAATTCTTCAAAAGCTCTGCTGCGTTCCAAGCTTGACTCCTCCCACTTGGTAATATATTCATTATAGCAGATTGAAATCTATCTGCAATATTTCAAGTTAATATAAGGAAAAAATATAAATTTCTAATCTTTCAGAATAGCACTTCGGTCAATTGAAAAAGTAAACTCCGGTTTGTAAAAGTAAATTCCACAGAGTCAGTCAGATCAGAAAACATCTGCGTTTCGAGGGATTTCAGATAGTTTACTTTACACTAATTAGTAACAAA